>JBKCVH010000068.1:0-5216 GCA_046317675.1 Burkholderiales bacterium | reverse complement strand
GGTGGAGCCCGTCTCGGCCACCGCACGCAGCAACATGCCCGGGCCGAGCAACTGGCCGAGGCCAGCAAGTGCGTCGTCAAAGGCGGTGCTGCGCATGCTCAGCGGCGCTTGGGTTGCAACAAGGTGCCACGGCAGCTGGCGGCGCCGCAGCGGCAGGCGTAGTCGCGTTTGAGCTTGGGCGTCAGGCGCTCGTCGATCGTCAGGTGGTAGTCGTAGAACAGCTCTTCGCCCGGCTCGATGTCGCGCAGCGCATGGATGAAGACGCGACCCTTGACTTCCGCCGCCTCGCAGTTGGGGCCACTCGGGGCGCAAGCGTGGTTGATCCAGCGTGCACTGTTGCCCTTGTGGCGGGCATCGATGACGCCGCCGCCTTCGAGTGAAAAATAGAAGGTGTGGTGCGGGTCGGCGGGGTCGGCCGGGTGGCGGCGGGCCGCCTCTTCGTCGCTGATGCGTTCGCCCGTGTACTCAACCACACGCTCGCCTGCCGCGATGGGCCCGACTGCATACACACCACGGCCGTGCACACCAGAGCGGCGGACTTGAATTCGACGGGGCAAGCGAGACGACATCAGAGCTGCGTATATTGATTACATGGGTGTGCGCGCGTGTGAGCGTGTGCGCACACGCGAGGCGGCGCGCATTGTGCCGTTCACTAGAGACTGGATTCATGAGCACCAAAACCCTCGTCATCGCTGAGAAGCCCTCCGTTGCCCTCGACATCGTGCGCGCCTTGACGCCCAAGAGCGGCAAGTTCGAGAAACACGATGAGTTCCATGAGAACGAGCAGTACATCGTTTCCTCGGCCGTGGGCCACTTGGTGGAGATTGCCGCGCCCGAAGGCGTGGACCCCAAACGGGGCAAATGGAGCTTTGCCAACCTGCCGGTCATTCCGCCGCACTTTGACCTGCAGCCCATTGACAAGAGCAAGGGCCGGCTCAACGCCCTGGTCAAGCTCATTCGCCGCAAAGACGTGGGCGCCCTCATCAATGCCTGTGACGCGGGCCGCGAAGGGGAGTTGATCTTCCGCCTCATCCTGCAGTACGCGCAGCCGGCCAAAGGCCCGCTCAACAAGAGCGTGCAGCGCCTGTGGCTGCAAAGCATGACGCCCGAGGCCATTCGCGACGGTTTCAAGAACCTGCGCACCGACGAAGCCCTGATGCCCTTGGCCGACGCCGCCCGCTGCCGCTCCGAGGCCGATTGGCTCGTGGGCATCAACGGCACGCGCGCCATGACGGCCTTCAACAGCCGCGACGGTGGCTTCTTCCTGACCACCGTGGGCCGGGTGCAAACGCCCACGTTGTCCATCGTGGTGGAGCGCGAAGAGAAGATCCGCAAGCACGTCTCCCGCGACTACTGGGAAGTGCGCGCCAGCTTTGCCGCGCAAGCCGGCGAGTACGAAGGCAAGTACATCCAGCCCAACTTCAAGAAGGGCGACGATGCCGAGGCCCGCGCCTACCGCCTCTGGGACAAAGCCAGTGCCGATGCCATTGCCGCCGCCGTCAAAGGCCAGCCGGCCACGGTCACCGAAGAGAGCAAGCCCACCACGCAAGCCAGCCCAGGCCTTTACGACCTGACCACCTTGCAGCGCGAGGCCAACTCCCGCTTTGGTTTCAGCGCCAAGACCACCCTGAGCCTGGCGCAAGCCCTCTATGAAAAGCACAAGGCGCTGACCTACCCGCGTACCGACAGCCGCCACCTGCCCGAGGACTACCTGCCCGTGGCCAAGCAGACCATGGAAATGCTGCAGGGCGAAGACCTGCCCGGACCGCTGGCGCTGCTCTCCCAGCACGCCGGCACGGCACTCAAGGCCGGCTACGTGAAGCCCACCAAAAAGGTCTTTGACAACACCAAGGTCAGCGATCACTTCGCCATCATCCCGACCCTGCAAGCCCCCAAGGCCTTGAGCGAGGCCGAGGCCAAGCTGTACGAGCTGGTGGTCAAGCGCTTCCTCGCCGTGTTCTACCCGTCGGCTGAGTTTCAAGTCACCACACGCCTGAGCGTGGCCGCCGGCCACACCTTCCAAACCAACGGCAAGGTTCTTGTGAACCCCGGTTGGTTGGCCGTGTACGGCAAAGAGGCCCAAGACGACGACGCCACTTTGGTGGCCGTGGCCCAAGGCGAGAAGGTGGCCACCGAAAGCGTGGACGTGAAAGGCCTGCAAACCAAGCCGCCCGCCCGCTACACCGAAAGCACCTTGCTGGGCGCCATGGAAGGCGCCGGCAAGCTGGTGGACGACGACGAGTTCCGCGAGGCCATGGCCGAGCGCGGCTTAGGAACACCCGCCACGCGCGCGTCCATCATCGAAGGCCTGCTCAACGAGAAGTACATGCTGCGCGAAGGGCGCGAGCTCATCCCCACCGCCAAGGCCTTCCAGCTCATGACCCTGCTGCGTGGCTTGGAGGTGGAAGAGCTGACCAAGCCCGAGCTCACCGGCCAGTGGGAGCACCAGCTCAGCGAGATGGAGAAGGGCCGCCTGGCACGCGATGTGTTCATGGCCAACATCGCCAAGATGGCCGAGCAAGTGGTGGCCAAAGCCAAGAGCTACGACCGCGACACCGTGCCCGGCGACTACGCCACGCTCGCCACGCCCTGCCCCAAGTGCGGCAGCGTGGTCAAAGAGAACTACCGCCGCTTTGCCTGCACCGGCTGCACCTTCTCCATCACCAAAATCCCCGGTGGCCGCAGCTTTGAACTGCCCGAGGTGGAGCAGTTCATTCGCGACAAGCACATCGGCCCCCTGGAAGGCTTCCGCTCGCGCTTGGGCCGGCCGTTCACCGCCGAGCTGCGCATGGTTTTTGATGAAGAACTAGAAGGCGGCGGCGGGTCTCCGGGCAATTGGAAGCTCGAATTCGCCTTCGACGACGACAAAGCCAGCGACGACGGCGAACCCGTCGACTTCAGCGCCAGCACCAGCCACGGCCCCTGCCCCAAGTGCGGCGGGCACGTGTACGAGCACGGCAGCAACTACGTCTGCGAGCACAGCGTCGGCGCCCACATCACCTGCGACTTCAAGAGCGGCAAGATCATCCTCACCCAGCCGGTGGACGAAGCGCAAATCCACAAGCTGCTGCACGCCGGCGCCACGGACTACTTGGAGAACTTCGTCTCCAACCGCACCAAGCGCAAATTCAAGGCCAAGCTGGTGTTTGACAAGAAGGAGGGCAAGGTGAACTTTGAGTTTGAGCCGAGGCCTGAGAGGAAGCCGGCGGCGAAGAAGGCGCCGGCGAAGAAGGCGGCAGTGAAGGGGTGATGTAAGGCTGGGGCCCTCGCACCCAGACGTGGCGGGGTTCAAGTGGCAAGACTTGATCCTGGCACCTGCTGATGTTGTGTCGGCCGCATTCAATTCGAGGAGCTGATATGTCAATGCCACCGTGGGTGCGCACTCACCTCCACCAGGCTCAGTGTCTTCTTTGGGTTGCTCACTGCCGCCATCGCATCATGGGCTCAAGCAGCGATGTACTTTGACCTAGGCGGTCTCATCCTTTGGGCTTTGAGCCTGATCTTTGTCGTGTGTGCCAGCATCGGCTGGCTGATCGCGCGCGGCAAGGGGTTTCTGGCCGTAGTGATTTTGTTTGTGGCCGGTTTTGTTGCACTGGCGATTTGGGGAGGCCTGGAAAGTCGGAAGTCGAAGCAAGAGCAGGCGGCTGAGCGCGCTGCGATCCAATCCGCTTGCTACGAAAAAGCGCTTCGCGATGTGCCCGCGCAACCCGTCGCGGCCACCCGGATTGTTATTCGGCACCAGGCCGCCGGAATTGAGTGGCTGGACCGGGAAATGACGCGGGAGCGGCTTGAAGCACTGCCGCTGCTCGAGTTGGTGCCTGAGTTCCCGTTGGAGCGCAGTCCAGATTCTTTGTATGTTGATTTGAAGTTGTTCCGCGTTGCAATTGAAGGCGCCGGTGCAAATGGTTTGCTTGGGGCGTCGGCCGAGGTGACGGACGCCAAAGGGCGGCAAGTGGCGCGCATCAATGACTACTACCTGCACGGACGCTACTGGTGTCTTGGCGATCAATGGCCGCAGACTCTTGAGAAGTTCTTGAGTGAGGTTTCTGGCGCCGATATCAACGTTTCGAAGGAGGTCCGGAAAGCTTTCGCTCAGGTGCCTGCCTATTCACCCAGAGCCCAAGTGCTGAGCGACGAAACGGGTAGCTTCCCCATTGAGTTCAGCCGCAAAAACGCCGCTGGCAGTTGGCTGCCAAGCCGTGTCTTGTCGATGCAGGATGCCGGCGCCTGCAAGCTCCGGACGACTACCGAGAAAGACATTTGGGTCTGCCAAGCAGGGACTCCGGATGAGACTCTTGTCTATTCCGGCGCACCTTGGACGCACTGGCGAGGCGACGGCGTGTGGCTCTCCGGCGCCTCGGATTACCGAGATCGATTTGGTGCGACGCAATGGATTCTGGAGCGCAGGACTGACGGGGTCGTCCAGGCGGTCTGGAACCTACGTCTCCCGCCAGGGAGCTTGGACAGTTGGAGCGTCGCAGGCATGGTCTTGAAAGGACGCCGCCTTGAGCTGACGTTGCACTCGCAACAGCAGTTGTGCCCCCCTCGGCAGATCCCGCCGGATTCGGTACTCGCGCATTGCGCTGCCAGGCGAACCGTGCTGGCAGCAAACTTGGTCCCACCTAGGTGACACGCGGTGGCGAGGTCGCGTCTTGCCTTTTGCCTCCGATGCCTTTTAGTCCTTGCCGGTGATCCCAGGCCTTGAGGCAGATTGCGCTCGGCTGGGAGCTTTGACGTGGCTACGATTTACACAAGGAAGGACGGGGGCGCGCCATGCCTAGCACCATGGCCATTCGGCTTGAAGACGATTTGATGGATCGCTTGGAGTGTTTGGCGGATTCCTCGCAGCGCAGCCGTTCGCTCTTGGCTGTCGAGGCCATTCGCGAATATGTGGAAGCCAATGAATGGCAGTTGGTAGAAATCAAAGCCGCACTCCGTGAAGCCGACGCTGGGCGGTTCGCGACTGACGCCGAGGTCGCTGCCGTGGCGCTGAAGTGGCGTTGGGGTGCCGGTTAAGTTGCTAGCGCCATCCCTGCTAAATCTGAGCGAAGAGGTGGCTAAAACGCCTTGGTTGAGAGCCTGTCAGGATTTTTGTGTGCGAGGCATAGAGTGACTTCAAAGGAGTTTCAATGCAACGCAAGAGCAACACGGCCCGAGCGGCCCAGCGGCAATTGCCGCCCATTCCCAAGGAACTGGTCGAGCAGTTCGTTTCCGGT
>JBKCVH010000067.1:0-3419 GCA_046317675.1 Burkholderiales bacterium | reverse complement strand
ACCGGAAACGAACTGCTCGACCAGTTCCTTGGGGATGGGCGGCAATTGCCGCTGGGCCGCTCGGGCCGTGTTGCTCTTGCGTTGCATTGAAACTCCTTTGAAGTCACTCTATGCCTCGCACACAAAAATCCTGACAGGCTCGATGTCTTCGGTTTGGCGCAAACGACCTGGGCACTCCTGAGCGGACAGCCCCGTCTCTTTCTACCCAATGCCGAGTGGAGTGATTGGGATTCCAGCCCACGCCCCAAGGTGCCCGCCTTCGTGTCGACCTCGCTTCTCGAGCTTTTGGAGCGTGCAACTCGTTTCAACCCACAACATCGATTGGACCGAGTCCGCGATTTCGTCGTGGAACTGCGCCGAGCCATGCCGCGCTAAGGAATTCTCTGTGTCAACTGCTTCTACTAAGGCCAGCGTTTCCTTTTATCCCGCTACTGCCTATGCGAACTACAACAGGCCCCTGCCGTTTCTTCACGACCCGAACAAATTGCTAGCCCCGCGCGGTTGGCCCGCGAGCGGCCCTGACTTCAAAGCGGTTCTTCAGCAAATGCAGCAGACTCGACGCTGCTGGGCTGGACTGCAGGAGTCAAGCAAGGGAAAGTTGGTGAAGTTGCTGGCCGGGCACCATGTTCTGCGTCTATCAATCAATGTGAAAGATGGCAAGCAGCGGCTTTGGCTCAATACCCTCCATCCGGCTAGCAACAGCGACCGCCAAACACTGATGCAATCCGGCGTGCTGCTCCAGCACGCCGGACTCCAGCTTGTCACACCGAGCGTTTTTGGTGGAATGCAACGATTGGATCGCTTCTGGGATAGCGGCGAGTATGTGAGCCAACTTCTTCGCTTGATCGAAGCTGGCATGCCGAAGCTCGCTGGGAGCCGATTGGAAGACGAGCCATTGCCCCCAACGCCAGAAGAGCAGGCTCAAGCGGATGCTCTATTGGCTTTCATCGACGCTGAGTTTTCGATGGAGGAGCAGGCTGCACGCGAAGAGGCGCCTTACACCTTCACCGGGCTTTCCGCACTCAGTCGTAAGGTGGTCTACAAGCAGTTTTACAGCGTTCAATTGCTCAAAGGCGACCATGAACGAATGCTTGAAGTGAAGCCTTCATTGCTTGCACTTAAGCACAGCTCGACAGTGGAAGAGCCGGTGCTCTTCCAAGTGGCAGAACTCGAGCCTGAGCCAGGACGTCCGGTCATCTACCTTAGCGTGGAGCGACAGACCGAGGCGGTGTCTCTGCCGGAGAGCGGTGACTTGGTGCGTCAGGCAATGCCGACCTTGAAAAAAGTGCGCACCGAGGTCGTTGAGCGACTATTGGCGAGGGAGTCGCCGAACCGTTGGCTACTACCTTTGCTAGCCGGGCAGTTTGAGGCGCCGACATTCGGCATTGAACGTGTGGCGCCGCCGCCCGGTAAGTACCCGCCGACGGCAAGCCAGCAGCGAGCCATCGAAATGGGTGTCGCTACGCCAGATTACGCGCTTGTGCTTGGACCGCCTGGAACGGGTAAGACGACGGTGATCCTTAGCTGGGTGCGGGAGTTCGTGGCACGTGGCTTGCGCGTCCTTGTGACTTCGCAAAACAACGCGGCGGTGGACAACGTTTTAGAACGTTTGGCGCAAGAGCCGGACTTTGAGTGCGTTCGTGTTGGCAACGAGAGCAAAGTCAGCTCAGCGCTAAGCGACATCTTGCTGGACAACAAAGCGCGCGATTTGCAGACCCGGTTGTTCGCAGAGGCGGCGACAACGCAGCACCTCTTGGAGGAAGGGATCCGATACCTTGAGGAACATGTGGTGCAGCTGCCGATACGCGAAGCGCAAAGACAGGCTCTACAGCGACTGAGGGAAGCGACTGTCGAGCGTGAGCGTCATTGCCTCTTGGTCGAGCGTGCACGGGAGCAGCTAACTCAGCAAGAGCTACTTCTTGCTAGCAAACACCAAGCTGTGAACGAGATAGCTGCTGCGGAGAGGCGGGGGTTCCTTGACAGGCTTGCAGGCCTCTTTGGCAAAGATAAGGAGAGTCGTGCGCGGCTGGAACTGGAGAAGGTGTCCAAGCGGACCAGAGAGCTTGGTGGCGATCTTGCAAATGTGCAAGCCGCTCTCACTCAGGCAAGCACAGTCTTGGGCGAGGTCCAACGAATAAGCCAACGCGCGGACGAGTGTGCGGCTGCTCTATCGTCGATGACAAGACCTCAAGCGGTCGTGCCCGAGTTGCCACTGGATACTGGGCAGAGTGCGCAGCATGTTGACGACGAATTGCACCGGCTGAGGGCGCTTTTGCAAGCGTCGAAAGACTGGTTCGAAAAACTGCGCAGCGAACGCCAGCAATCCCTGTACCGCATGCTGCTTCAGCGGGTCAATGTGGTGGGCGCCACTTGCATCGGCATCAACACAAACAAGTTATTCCGCGATATCGATTTCGACGTCGTGATCGTGGATGAGGCCGGCCAAATTCAGTGTCACAACCTGATCGTGCCGATGTCGCGTGCGGCAAAAGTGATTTTGGTGGGTGACCATAAGCAGCTTCCTCCGGTGGTTCAAGACGAGGTACTCGAGGAAGCGGGACGTCTTGGCGCGGTCGCTTCAGAGGATCTGTTTCGCAAAAGCTGGTTTGAGATCGCCTGGGGTATGGCGCCAGCCTCGCGACGTGTGATGCTTGACACGCAGTTCCGCTGCCCAAAGCCAATCAGCGATTTCATTTCGGGTGCCTTTTACGAGGGCGAGTACCACGCCGGTCAGGGCATGGAAAAGAAAGGGGCGCTGTTGAATGGGCTTGTTGGGCCAATGATCTTCGTTGATACCCGCCGGCACCCGCAGCGCGCTGAGTCGAACCGTTCGACACAAGAGCGGCAGGAGGTGGTTGGGAATGGGCTGGAAACCGAACTCATGGTTCGATTGCTGGAGCGAGCATTGGCCGAACATCCCAGCCTTGGCCAGAGCGGTGGCATCGGCATCATCGTGCCCTACAAGCAGCATGTGCTTGAGGTCAGGCGGGCTATTGAGCGCCAGCGCCGTGCGGGTGCGTTCACTGCATTGCAGATACCTGTAGCTGAACTGGTAGCGTCCGTCGATAGCTTCCAGGGGCAGGAACGCGATCTCATTTTGTTCGCCTTCACGCGTTCGAATCCACGAGCTGCGGTCGGCTTTCTGAGCGAATGGAGACGCCTCAACGTCGCCATGACCCGCACAAAGCGACAGCTGTTGATGATCGGAGATTTGGGGACTTTGGCGCGCCCTCCACGCAGCGCAGAAGCGAATGATGCCGAATTCAAGCAGGCCATGGTGTCACGAGTCGGCGTAATCCGGCCACCCGGAGTCGGCATATTCCGGCCGGTAGGCGGGGTGCCGAAGAGCGTCTCGAAGCACTCTTTTGAAGGTGCTATTTTGCAGCGATGACGGGTGGCTTTGAGGCTGTCTTTTTCGA
>JBKCVH010000066.1:0-7546 GCA_046317675.1 Burkholderiales bacterium | reverse complement strand
TCAAGTGCCCGCTGTGCCTGGGGTGACTGGGAGCTGCGACTTCTGAGGTTGAGGGCGAGCGCCAGGCGCGGCCTTTGAGTCTCGTTCTGGCTCAAGTTGCTCTGCCGCGAACCTCACGGTTCAGCGGAGCGCCCTTGGGATCGGACTACATGTTGAGTTGTGGCAAGCTACGCCAGCTACTGGGCCGAAGCCCTAGGAGATGCCCATGACCATCACTCTTGAAACCCTCCAGGCAGAAGTCATGCGCCTACCGCCGGCCGACCGCGCAAGGCTGCTTGATCGACTTATTGCCAGCCTGGACGTTGACGTGAGCGCCGAAGCGGCTTGGGATGCGGTGGCGGACAAACGCGAGCAAGAGCTTGCCGTCGGCAGTGTGGCCACCGTTCCGCTCGAGGCCGTCATCACAAAGCTGGAAGCCCGCTTCCCTGGATGAAGGTCACGCTCCACCCGGCAGCAGAGCAAGACCTTCAAGAAGCTGCCGCGTTCTACGCAAGAGAGGGCACGCCGCTAGTGGCTGCCCGTTTTGTTGGCGAGTTCAAACGGCTCGCAAACCTGCTCCTTGAGCATCCCGAAATCGGGTCACCGCGCGCAGATGGTCGGCGCGGCTTCCCCATGCGGGTGTTTCCGTACACCGTCATCTATCGCGAAAGCTCCGCGGAAATCAGAATCCTGGTTGTCAAGCACGACAGCAAGCGCCCTGGGTTTGGCGCACGGCGCTTGTAGTCGTCCTGCAACCCGACGCCATCAAGGGCAGCCCGCTCCAAAGTTCTCTTCCACCCACGCCGGGTAGTCCACAAACGGGTTGCGGTTGCCCTGACGCTCGACGATGCGCGCATGGCGGCGAATTTCGTCGGCACTGACGGGGTCTTGGCGGTGCCAGGAGACCAAGGTGCAGCGCTTGCCCATGAAGTTGCCGGTGACACCCACGGTGTCGGCCAGCTCGAGATTGCCCACGCCGGTGATGTCGTTGCCCTCGTATCGCATGGCCATGTAGAACATCATGCGGGCGATGTCGCCTTTGACGGCGGCGCGGGGCTCGAAGCTGTCGGCGTCGGTGAGGTTGCCGGGGGCTTCGCCGATGGCGCTGCCGCCCCAGTCAAAGTCTTTGTTGCCGCGCGTGCTGTTCACACTCACGTCAGCAGGGCGCAGGTGGTGGATGTCGGTGTAGCCCCACTGGGCCTCGTCAGGAAAACCTCGGCTCTTGGGCCACACATGCTCGCGGTTCCAGGCGTCTTGGTCGCTGGAGTTGGCCGAGGCATTGGCCGTTTTGGCTTGCGAGCGGCCGGTGTAGATCAAGATCACGTTGTTGGTGTTGGTCGGGTCTTCGTCGGTGTACTTGAGGGCTTCCCAAACCTCGGCGTAACTCATGCGGCGGTGGCTGCGGGCCGAGGCCTCGTTCAGCGCGCTGCGCAAGGCCACGCCGGTTTTGCCGATGGCGTTGACGTAGTAGGTGTTGAAGCCCGACCAGGTGGCGCCCGTGCCCGGGGGCGGCGTGCTGGGCAGGGTGTAAGACACCTTCAGGTTCACGCCAGCAAAGGCCCTGAACCCGTACAAGCCGATGAAGTAACTGGAGACCTGCGGTTGCGCGAAGCTGCACGACTCGGCGTTGCCAGTCACGAGGGGGCGGCAGTCGTACACGGTGGTGCTGGGCTCGGCCGCGCGGCGCACGTAGAGGTCGACCGCGCCGGTGCCGCCGCTGGTGCTCACCAAAAGGTTGGTGGCGCCGGCGGGTACGTCAATGCGGTAGCGCAGCCAAGCGCCGGTTGCCGCGCCCAGCCCCGTGAGGTTGGCGCCGTTTTGCAGCGTGGTGGTGGGCGCCGGTGCAGCGGTGTAGCTGCCCACCAGGCTCAGGCCGCTGTAGGCACGGTGGGCCACCACGCGCACGAAGTAGGTGGCCGCAGTGGGCGCTGCAAAGGCGCAGCGCTCGGTGTTGGTGCTGCCGAGGGACGCGCAGTCGTTCGTACTGGTGGTGGGCACGGCGGCGCGGCGCACGTAGAGGTCGGCGTCTCCGGTGCCGCCGCTCAGGGCAAAGCTCAGCTGCGTGGCACCTGCAGGCACGACGAGGCTGAAGTCTCGCGTGGTGCCGGCAGCGGCCGACAGGCCGGTGACTGGCACGCCAACACCCAGGGCTTGCTGCGCATGCGCCGCTGGCACTGCGAAGGCCATCAGCACCACGGGCGCCAGCAGGGCGCCCATCCAAGAATTCAGCCGCATCGAAAACCCCGTCGCGTTTTGGAAGCTGCGCACCATAACGAGGGGGCGTGACAGATTGGTTATTGCGCCGCCACACGCGGGTTTTCACTCCCGTGACTGGAGGGAGGAAATTCCCTAGGCCGCCGCTCAGCTGATTCCTGTCTCCGGCAAAAAGCGCGGCGCCCGGCGCTGCGGGCTGGCTTGTTCGAAGGCGTAGCCAAAAGCGAGCACCTTGACGTCTTGCCAGGCTTGACCGGCAATGGACAGGCCCGTGGGTAAGCCACTGACCATGCCCATGGGAACGGTGAGGTGCGGGTAGCCGGCCACAGCAAACACCGAACCGAAGCCGCCCCCGCTGAAGCTGTCGCCCAGCAGGTGGTCAATGGGCCAAGCCAGGCTGCCTGTGGGGCCGACGACGGCATCCAGTTGGTTCGCCTTGAACAGGGCGTCAATGCCTTCTTCACGCGAGAAGCGCCGGCAAGTGGCCAGCGCCTCCGCATAGGCGGGCGCATCCAGCCCGGTGGTGGCCTCGGCCGCTTCGAAGGTCTCTTGGCCAAAGATGGGCATCACGCGTGCGGCGTGGGTTTTGTTCCAAGCAATGAGCTCGGCCAAGTTCTTCACTGGGGCATTGCTTTGGTAGCTGCGCAGGTAGTCGGCCAGGCCAGCCTTGAGCTCGTGCAGCAGCACGGTGAACTCGGGGGCGAGCACCTTGTCGCGGTTGGGAATCTCCAGCTTGTCGATGAGCACCGCGCCTTGCGCGCGCAGCACCTCCAGCGCCGCTTCAAAAAGCGCCGCCACCGCCGGCTGGCTGGGCACGGCGTGGCGAATGACGCCGATGCGCGCACCGCGCAGCGCATCGGTGCGCAAGGCGCCCACAAAGTTCGGTGCGGCTGCCGGCTGGGTCAAGGTCACGGCATCTTGCGGGTCGGGGGCGGCCATGGCTTGCAGCAGCAAAGCGGCATCTCGCACGTGACGCACCATGGGGCCGGCGGTGTCTTGGCTGGCCGAGATGGGAATGACGCCGGCGCGGCTGACCCAGCCCACGGTGGGCTTGAAGCCCACCACGCCGCACAGGTTGGCGGGAGAGCAAATGGAGCCTTCGGTTTCCGTGCCCACGGTCAGCGGCGCATAGCCCGCCGCCGCAGCGGCGCCCGAACCCGAGCTGGAGCCGCTGGTGCTGCGGTTCAGCACATGCGGGTTGCGCGTTTGGCCTCCCCGGCTGCTCCAGCCGCTGCTGCTGCGGTCGCTGCGAATGTTGGCCCACTCGCTCAAATTCGTCTTGCCAAGAATCACGGCGCCCGCAGCGCGCAGGCACTGCACGAGGTGCGCGTCGCGCTGCGCCTGCAGCCCCTCCAAGGCCAGCGAACCCGCCGTGGTGGCCATCTTGTCGGCCGTGGCGATGTTGTCCTTCAGCAGCACCGGAATGCCGTGCAGCGGCCCGCGCACGGTGGGCGCCTTGCCGCGCCGCTCGGCATCCAGCCGCCGCGCTTGGGCCATGGCGTCGGGGTTGAGTTCGATGACCGCGCGCAAGCTCGGCCCGCTGCGGTCCATGGCCTCAATGCGCTTCAAGCAGTGGCGAAGCAAGGCCACGGCCGTCAGGCGGCCTGCGGTCATTTCGGCTTGCAGCGCGCTCACGTCCATCGCGTCGAGCGGTGTGTCCTTGGGCAGCGAAAAGCGGGGCTTGCCGCTGCTGGGTGCAGCCGCCGCTGTGCCGGCTGTTGTGGCCGCCGCCATGCCGGCCCCTGCCGCACTCGCCACGAACCCCCGTCGATTGACTGCGCTGCGCATACCGCTTGCTCCACCTAGGCACTTGATGCCCCGATTGTGGAAGCGCAGCCGCCCTGGGCAAGCAGCACAAGCCATGCGAAAGTGCCCGCATGCCACCCGACACCGTGCTGCACTTCTGGTTCAAAGAGATCACCCCCGACCAGTGGTGGAAGGTGGACCCCGACTTTGACGGCCTCATTGCCGAACGCTTCGGCGCGCTGCACGCCAGCGCCGCACAGGGCGAGTGCTTTACCTGGCGCGGCACGCCGCAGGGGCGCTTGGCCGAAGTCATCGTGCTGGACCAGTTTTCGCGCAACTTGCATCGCGGCAAGGCGGGTGCATTTGCTTGTGATGCGATGGCGCTGGCCTTGGCGCAAGAGGCGGTGGCGGCAGCCGTTGACCTGGCCTTGCCGGTCGCTGAACGCGCCTTCCTCTACATGCCCTACATGCACAGCGAATCGCGGCTCATTCATGTGGAGGCCGAACGCCTGTTCGCAGAGCGGGCGCCGACGAACTTGGACTTTGAGTTGCGCCACAAAGCCATCGTGGACCGCTTCGGTCGCTACCCGCATCGCAACCAAGCGCTGGGGCGTGAATCCACGGCGGAGGAGCTCGCCTTCTTGCAAGAGCCGGGCTCGCGGTTCTAGGTGACCCACGTGCGCGCTCCGAGCTTGGATTCGACTTCAAGAGCGTTGAGACCCATGCGAAACGCCCTGATCCACACCGCACGACTTGCTGCGTTTCTATTGCTTTGTGGGCACGCGACTGGCGCACCAGCGGCGCCGGAGACCGAAGCGAGAGCAGCCGCACAGCGCTTCGTGCAGGAGTACCTCCGTTACGCCGGTGGGCCCAGAGAGCATTCCGCTTGGTTGCAGCAGTGGGCCAAGACCATGACACCCAACCTGGCCGGCCTTGTGGAAGGTGCACTCTTGGCCGACAGCAAGGATGCCTGCGATGGCCCCCCGGTGCTGGGCGGCGACATGCTGACATCCTTGGCCGAAGGGCCCAGCGCCGCGACCATTGCGCACTGCAGCGTGAGCGGGCCCGCAGCCAAGTGCGTCGTCGAGTACACCCATCAAGAGCCACGTGATCCGGAGCCCTACCGCTGGAAGGAACTGATCGGTCTGGAAAAGGTCGGCAAAACCTGGCTGGTCAGTGAGTACGTTCAAGCGGAGTCCTGGCGTGATGAGCTCTCGTTGGCGAACAAGTTGAAGCGCGCCATCCGGCAGGCATCGGTTTGCCCGTAGCCAAACCTCCATTGAAGCCAAGTAGCTGGGAACCTCAAGTGGCGGCCTGCCGCAATACCCCCACCCCTAGAACCCCTGACCCGAATGACACATGCCGCCGAGCCTTTGCATGCACCCCACCCTGATCGCCGTCAGCTCTTGCTGGCAGGCCTTGGCCTTGCCATGAGCGCGCCAGCCATCTCCCAATCCACAGGCCCCGAAGCCGCCGCTAGGGAGCCCATTGAGCTGCTGGCAAGCGGCTACAGCACCCAGGGCAACGAAGGGATTTACCGCCTGCGCTTTGACCCGGTCAGCGGCACCCTCGGCCCGCCTGAGTTGCTGGTGCGGGCCGACAACCCGTCGTGGCTCTTGGTCGCGGGCCAGCGCGTTTACGCGGCGAATGAATTGGCCGAGGGCCGCTTGAGCACTTACGCGCTGGCGGCCGATGGCAGTCTCAGCCTACTGGGCAGCACTCCGACCTTGGGCGGCTCGCCCTGCTTTGTGGCGCTGAGCCCAGACCGCAGATTTGTGGCCACGGCCAACTACTCGGGCGGCAACTTCTCCGTCTTTGCGCTGGATGCCGATGGCGTTGCCAAAGCCGGCCCGCAAGTGCTGAGACACCCGTCCGCGAGCGGCGCAAAGTCATCGCACGCCCACTGGCTGCAATGGAGTGCCGAGCAGGACTTCATCTACACCGTGGACTTGGGGCTGAACGAGGTCAACGTGTTTCCCTTCGACTCGCAAACCGGCCGCGCCGGCGCGGGAAAGGTCGCGCTCCAACTGCAAGCGGGCGACGGGCCCCGGCACTTGTTCTTCCACCCCAAGCTGGCGGTGGCTTATGTGTTGAACGAGTTGAGCAACACCATCACGGTGGCCGTGCGCCAAGCGGGCGGCGGCCTGGTGGAGCGCCAGCGCATCGCCACCCTGCCGCCTGACTTCAAGTCACGCAGCCAGGCCGCGCACATTCATGTGAGCGCCGATGGGAAGCACTTGTACGCCTCCAACCGCGGTCACAACAGCATCGCGGTGTTCTCCATCAATGCGACCGACGGCCGGCTGAGCCTGCTGCAGATTGAGCCTGTGCAAGGCCATTGGCCGCGCATTTTCTTGCTGCTGGAGGCGCAGCGGGTGCTGATGGTGGCCAACCAAGAAAGCAAGAACATCGTGCTCTTCAAGCTGGCTGCCGATGGAACTTTGAAGCCGACCGGCCAGCAAGTGAACTTGCCCCAGGTGTCCTTCTTGGGGCAAGTCCGCTAGTGCCTGTTGACCTTGCGGTATGCCCCGCCACTCACTCCTGAAAGCCGAACTGCCGCTCGGGCGCTTGCAGCTCCAACTGCCGGAACTCCGAAGGCGACATGCGCGTGAACTCGCGGAAGTCTCGGGCGAGGTGCTGGTGGTCGTGGTAGCCGGCGTCCAAGGCCAGGTCCAGCCAGCGAGCCTGTAGCGCGAGGTTGGCCTGGCGCACGAGCCGGTCAAAGCGGGCCACGCGGCCGAATAGCTTGGGGCTGACCCCCGTGCGGGCGGCGAACTGCCGGCGCAGTTGGCGCACGTCGAGGCCGTGCGCCAAGGCCAGCGCATCCAGCCCGGGGCCGTCGCCCTGCAGCAGTTGCTGCGCCACGTGGTCGGCCGCCGCCAGCGGCCTGCGAGGGGCGTGCACAAGCGGCGCCAGCCAGGCCTCCGCGTGGGCAATGAGCTGCTCGGGTTCCTCGTGCTGGGCCAGCCGGTCCACCAGCTGGCGGAAGCTGGGCGGGAACAAAGCCTCGGCATCCACCCAGTCGTCGGTCAGCGTATCCAGCGGCAGGCCCGTGAGCCGGTAAAGCGCACCCGGCTCGAACTCGATTTGGTAGACAGAAAAATCCAGCCCGCCCTGGCGCAGCGTGGCCACCGTGGGCTGGCCGATGACGACGGCGCGGGGCTTGAGGCGCTGCAGGGCGCCGGGCAACAGCGTCACTTGCTCGGGGTCGCGCAGGTAGAAGGCCAGCGCCGCAGCGGGCCGGGGCCAGTAGGGCTTCACCGGCACGGCCAAGCCGCCCCCGAAGCGCAGCCGAATCACTTGATGCTGCCGCACCCAGCCGCGCAGGGCGGGGGATGGCGGCGCGAAGTGAAAGACGGGAGGCATGGGGCTCAGTTGAGAAGGGGCGGCCCGACCACCTGCATGCCGTGGCTGGCGAACAGAGTTTGCGCCACCTCGGGCGCCGGCGGGCCGTCCAAATGGGAAAGCGCCGCAAAGAAGGCCTCCATGCGCCCAGCCGGCGTGTAGAGAAAACGCAGCTTGCCGGTGGCGCTGAGCTGCCGGAAGGTGTGCGGCAGGCCGCGTGGCAAAAAGATGCTGTCGCCGGCCTTCAACAGAAACAGCTCCT
>JBKCVH010000065.1:0-11507 GCA_046317675.1 Burkholderiales bacterium | reverse complement strand
GGGCTCGCACGTGCAGCAGTCGGTGCTGTTCAGCAATGTGCGGGTGCACAGCTTCTGCAACTTGCAGCAGGCCGTGGTGCTGCCGGGGGTTGTCATCAACCGGCATTGCCGGCTGAGCCGCGTCATCATCGACCGGGGCTGCGAGATTCCCGAAGGCTTGGTGGTGGGCGAAGACCCGGCGCTGGATGCGGCGCGCTTCGAGCGCAGCGAAGGCGGCGTGGTGCTCATCACCAAAGAAATGCTGCGCCGCTTGTGAGGGTTCTGCAAGTCAGCGCCGAGCTGTTCCCTTGGGTCAAGACCGGGGGCCTGGCCGATGTGGCGGCGGCGCTGCCACCGGCGCTGCAACAGCAGGGCGTCGATGTGCGCCTGCTCTTGCCCGGCTTTCCGGCCTTTGTGGCGGCGCTGGCCGAGGCCGAAGATGTAGCGCCCGTGGTCTACCCCTGGGGCGGCGGCAGCGCCCACTTGCAGCGCGGGCGCCTGGGCCCGCATGCCGTGTACTTGCTGCGCGACGCGAGCTTTGACCGCGCCGGCAACCCCTACCAAGATGCCAGCGGCCAGCCCTATGCCGACAACGCACGCCGCTTTGCGCTCCTGGGCGCTGCCGCCGAGCAGTTGGCTTTGGGGAAAGACGGCTGGCAGCCGCACATCGTGCACGGCCACGACTGGCATGCCGGGTGGGCCATGGCGCGTGTGGCCCTGGCGCAAGGGCCGGGCCTGCCGCGCGTTCGCACGGTGTTCACGGTGCACAACCTCGCCTACCAAGGCTTGTTCCCGGCTGCCCAGTTCCAAGGCCTGGGCCTGCCCGCCACGGCGTTTGCGCTGCAGGGGGTGGAGTTCTTCGGGCAGCTGAGCTTCATGAAGGCCGGCTTGCACTTCGCCGACTGGCTCAGCACCGTCAGCCCCAGTTACGCCCGCGAGATCCAAACGCCGGAGCAAGGCTGCGGCCTGGACGGCTTGCTGCGCCATCGCGCTGCGCAGCTCACTGGCATCTTGAACGGTGTCGATGCCGAGGTCTGGAGCCCTGGTCACGACGCGGCCTTGGCTGCGCCCTACAGCGCCGAAGACCTCAGCGGCAAGGCGGCCTGCAAGGCGGCGCTGCAGCAGGAGTTGGGGCTCGCTGTGCGCAAGAAAGCGCCGCTCTTTGCGGTGGTCAGCCGCCTGACCGAGCAAAAGGGCCTGCCGCTGGTGCTCGCCAATGTCGATTGGCTGGTGGCGCAGGGCGCGCAGTTGCTGGTGCTGGGCAGTGGCGAGCCGGCGTTGGAGCAAGGCTTTGCCGAGGCCGCTGCCCGCCACCCCGGCAGCGTGGCGTTGCGCCAGGGTTTTGACGAGGCGCTGGCCCATCGCATCTTTGCCGGGGCCGATGCCGTGTTGGTACCCAGCCGCTTCGAGCCCTGCGGCCTGACGCAGCTCTACGGCCTGGCCTATGGCGCGCTGCCCGTGGTGCGACGCGTGGGCGGCTTGGCCGACACGGTGACCGATTGCACGCTGGAAGACCTGCACGAAGGCAGCGCCACCGGATTTGTGTTTGACGCGCTCAGCCCAGAAGGCCTGCAACGCGCGCTGCGCCGTGCGCTGGCTTTGTGGGCCAAGCCGGCCGTTTGGCGAGAGGTGCAGCAACGCGGCATGGGCCAGCGCTGGTCGTGGGCGGAGCCTGCAGCGCTGTACGCCGCGCTGTACGGTCAATTACTCCAGGCCGTAGCGGCTTCGTAGTCGCTGCAATTCACCGTTCTTGTTCAGCAGTTCCAGGGCTTTGCGCAACCCGCCCAGGCGCTGCACGGGCAACTGAGGGGAGTAAGCCACCAACTGCTCATCCACCTTGAACACCGCCGGCAGGATGCGCACCTTGCCTTCAAGTCCATCGGCCTTGATCTGGTGGCGCAAGGTGGAATCACCTTGGTAGAAGAACCGCCCCCGCCCGGCCAGCAGCATCTTGAGCAACTGGCCGTTGTGGGTGGTGCTGGCGTCCACCAGCAGGCCTTTGAAGTCGTCCAGGTACTGGGGGTAGGCGGTGCCTTGGGTGGTGAGGATCACCCCGTCGCGCCCCAGGTTTCTGATGTCGTCCAAGCTGCTCACGCTCACCGTGTCGTCTGCCCGCACCGCCACCCGGTGGTTCACCGCGTACAGGACTGGGCTGCTCAGAAAGCGAAGCGCCTCGCGCTCCGGCGTTCTGATGAGCGCAAAGAAGACGTCCAGTTGACCACTGAGCAGGTCGGCTTCAATGCGCCGCAGCGGCAGCTCGCGTTCCAGGCCCAGGAAGCTCAGCTCTGGATCGACCCGCACCAGGGCCTGAATGATCTCGATGCAAATGCCCGGTTTGTCGGGTGATTTGGCGCTGAACTTGAACGGAATGCCCGCCTGGCTCGCGGTCTGGAAGGCTCCGGCCGATGCCGCAGTCGCTGCGTCACCCACGCCGAGGAGACCCAGGCCTAAAGCCTGGGCGCTGGAGTTGAGTAAGTCGCGGCGCTGCACCGGCTCAGTCTAGGGGGCGCTTGGTGTCAAGCGCGCCAAGCGGCCAGCAACTGCTGCCACTTGATCTGCGCCGCCTTGGCGTGGCGCTCTTTCACATGGCCGTAGCCCCGAATGTCTTCGGGGATGCGCGCCAGCTCCACGGCTTGCGCCAGGCGCTCGGTGCTCAGCTTGCTCAGCAGCTCGTCCACGGTGGCGCGGTACTGGCCAATCAGGGCGCGTTCCATCTTGCGCTCTTCGGTGTAGCCAAAGATGTCGAGCGCCGTGCCGCGCAAGCCCTTGAGCTTGGCCAGCACGCCGAACGCAGGTCGCACCCAAGCGCCCATCTGTTGCTTGACGAGTTCGCCCTTGTCGTTCTTCTTGGCCAGCAGCGGTGGGGCCAGGTGGTGCACCAGCTTGTAGTCGCCTTCGAACTGCGCGGCCACTTTGTCGGTGAAGCTCTTGTCGGTGTGCAGGCGGGCGACTTCGTACTCGTCCTTGTAGGCCATGAGCTTGAACAGGTACTTGGCAACCGCCTCGGTGAGCGTCGTGCCCTTGCCGAGCTTCTCTTCGGCGGCGCGCACCTTCTCCACGAAGGCCTTGTACTCGCCGGCGTAGGCGGTGTTTTGGTAGCCGGTCAGGAACTCGACGCGCTTGGCCACCATTTCGTCCACGCTCGGGCGCTTGACGATGCTGATGACAGCCTGTGCGGCGAACAGTGCGCGCACCTTGGCGTAGTCGTGCGCGCAGCGGCGGCCCCATTCAAAGGCGGCCTTGTTGTTGTCGATTTGCACGCCGTTGAGCTCGATGGCGCGCTGGATGGCGGCGAACGACAGCGGAATGCGGCCGTGTTGCCACGCAAAACCCATCATCAAGGGGTTGGTGTAGATGCTGTCGCCGAGCAGCTTGGAGGCGACTTCTTCGGCATCGAACTTGCCGAGCAATTCCTTGCCAACCGCTTGCTCAAGCGCCGTCTCGCAGGCGCTGCCGGGGTGCTGCCAGTCGGCATTGAGCACGAAGGTGGCGGTGGGGCTCTTGTGCGTGTTCAGCGCCACAAAGGTGCGGCCCGGGCGCATGACCTGCAGCGTGGCCTTGTTGGCGGCCACGATGGCGTCGCAGCCAATGATGAGGTCGGCCTCGGCCGTGCCCACCTTGGTGCAGTGGATGGCCTCTTGGGTGTTGGCAATCTGGATGTGGCTCCAGGTGCTGCCGCCCTTTTGCGCGAGGCCAGCGGCGTCTTGCGTGACCACGCCCTTGCCTTCCAGGTGCGCCGCCATGCCAAGCAACTGCCCAATGGTGATGACGCCCGTGCCACCCACGCCGGCCACCACGATGCCCCAGGCGCTTTCGCAAACGGGCAGGGTGGGGTGCGGCAACTCGCCCAAGGCGGCGTTGTCAAAAGGCGAGGTCTTCTTCGCCTTGGCCTTCTTCATCTGCCCGCCTTCGACGGTGACGAAGCTGGGGCAGAAGCCCTTCACGCAGCTGTAGTCCTTGTTGCAGCTGTTTTGGTTGATTTGGCGCTTGCGGCCAAAGTCGGTTTCCAGCGGCTCGATGGACATGCAGTTGCTCTGCACGCCGCAGTCGCCGCAGCCTTCGCACACCAGTTCGTTGATGACGACGCGCTTCTCGGGCTCGACCATCTTGCCGCGCTTCCTGCGGCGGCGCTTTTCGGTGGCGCAGGTTTGGTCGTAAATGATGGCGGTGGTGCCGGGAATCTCGCGGAACTGGCGCTGCAGCGCGTCGAGCTCGTCGCGGTGATGCACCGTCACGCCGGGGGCCAGGGCCACGCCGGTGTACTTCTCGGGCTGGTCGGTCACGATGATCAGCTTGGCCACGCCTTCGCTGATGACGCTGTTCATGATCTGCAGCACCGAGTGGCCCTCGGGGCGCTCGCCCACTTGCTGGCCGCCGGTCATGGCGACGGCGTCGTTGTACAGAATCTTGTAGGTGATGTTGACGCCAGCGGCGATGGATTGGCGAATGGCCAAGATGCCGCTGTGGAAGTAGGTGCCGTCACCGAGGTTGGTGAAGATGTGCTTCTCGGTGGTGAAGGCGCTTTGGCCCACCCATGGCACGCCTTCGCCGCCCATTTGCGTGAAGGTGCTGGTGTTGCGACCGGGCATCCAGCTCACCATGTAGTGACAGCCAATGCCGGCAACAGCGCGGGACCCTTCGGGGACGCGCGTCGATGTGTTGTGCGGGCAGCCGCTGCAGAACCAAGGGGTGCGCTCGGCCTCGCCAGCGACCTTGAGCTCGTCCGTCAGCGCGCGTTCTTTGGCCTCGATGACCGACATGCGGGCGTCCAGGCGCGCCAGCACATCGCTGTCCACCCCGAGCTTTTTCAAACGCTTGGTGATGGCGCGGGCAATGATGGCCGGGGTCAAGTCGGCCTGGGCGCGCAGCAACCAGCGGTCGGTCGGGTTGGGGCGGTTCCATTCGCCGCCGCTCATGTCGCCGTCGCTCTCCTCGAACTTGCCCATTACATTGGGGCGAACATCGGGGCGCCAGTTGTAGAGCTCTTCCTTGATCTGGTATTCAATGATCTGGCGCTTCTCTTCAATCACCAGAATCTCTTTGAGACCGGTGGCGAAGTCGCGGGTGATAGTGGCTTCCAGCGGCCACACCACGTTGACTTTGTGCAGGCGGATGCCCAGGCGGCGGCAGGTGTCGTCGTCCAGGCCGAGGTCGTGCAGGGCTTGGCGGGTGTCGTTGTAGGCCTTGCCGCTGGCGATCAGGCCGAAGCGATCGTTCGGGCCTTCGATGACGTTGTAATTCAGCTTGTTGGCGCGCACATAGGCCAGGGCCGCATACCACTTGAAGTCCATCATGCGGGCTTCTTGTTCCAGTGGTGGGTCGGGCCAGCGGATGTGCAGGCCGCCAGCGGGCATCTGGAAGTCATCGGGCGTGATGATCTTCACGCGGTCGGGGCTCACGTCCACGGTGGCGCCGCTTTCGACGATTTCTTGAATCGTCTTCATGCCGCTCCACAGGCCCGAGTAGCGGCTCATGGCAATGGCGTGCTGGCCCATGTCGAGGATGTCTTGCACCGTGGTCGGGAAGAACACGGGGAAGCCCACGGCCTTGAAGACGTGGTCGCTCTGGTGCGCGGCGGTGCTGCTCTTGGCGATGTGGTCGTCACCGGCAATGGCAATCACGCCGCCGTGCTTGGCGGTGCCGGCCATGTTGGCGTGCTTGAACACGTCAATGCAGCGGTCCACGCCCGGGCCCTTGCCGTACCAAATGCCGAACACGCCGTCGTACTTCTGCTTGTCGGGGTAGAGGTCCAGTTGCTGGGTGCCCCACACGGCGGTGGCGCCAAGTTCTTCGTTCACGCCGGGCTTGAACACAACGTGGTTCTTTTCCAGGTGCTTGCGGGCGGCCCACAGCGCTTGGTCGTAGCCGCCCAGCGGCGAGCCCCGGTAGCCGCTCACAAAGCCGGCGGTGTTCAGACCGCGCAGGGCATCGGCTGCGCGCTGCAGCATGGGCAGGCGCACCAGGGCCTGCACGCCGCTCATGAAGGCACGCCCCCGGTCGAGCGCGTACTTGTCGTCCAGCGTCACGGTTTCTATGGCGCGGCGGATGTGATCGGGCAAGGGGGCGTTCATCGGCAAGGCTCCAGGCCAGGGGGTGGGTCAGTGTGCGCCGACCGGATGGGGGGCGCGTCTTGGGGCTAGCCCTTGTGGGGCAACCCAGCAGTGTAGGAATTTGGCCGCGCGAAGTGCTTGCGTTGTTTGCCGAAAATGCAGTTGTTTGAGCAAAATCCTTGCTCAAAGTCTGATGCGAGATTCGAAATGGCGATCAAGAAGTCGAGCAGAGCGAAAGACCCACGCGCAGCAACTGCGCGTTTGCGAGAGCAGCAAGAGGCACCCGAGGAGCGCGAGGGCAGTGCCCTGGACCGCTATGACATCGCCATCTTGGCGGCGCTGCAGCAAGACGCGCGGCTGACCAACGCCGAGCTGGCCACGCGCATTGGCCTGACGGCAGCCCCCACATGGCGACGGGTGCGCTGGCTGGAGGAGCAGGGTTTCATCACCGGTTATCGCGCTGAGATCGACCGGCGCCGCATCGGGCTGGGCGTGTTGGCCTTTGTGCGCGTTGATGCCGACCGCAACAACGCCGCAGCAACACGACAGCTAGAAGCCAGCCTTCGGGCGCTGCCCGAGGTCATTAGCTGCCACTACATCAGCGGGGCGGGCACCTTTGAGCTGCAAGTGGTGGCCACCAACCTAGACGCCTTCAGCCGCTTCACACTCGACACCCTGCTGGTGCTGCCCAATGTGGGCGATGTACACACCAGCTTCAGCTTGGGCGAGGTGAAGTCACCCAGTGGCTTGCCCTTGGGGCACCTGTGAGGGCAGAGACCGCACTAACATCCGCCGGACATGGGCTGATCGAGAGGGTCGTCTTCGTGAAAGCAGCGGCGTCACACTCTTCGGGTTGCGACCCGGTCTGAACATGGGCAAACCTGCATCCCTGGGTGGTCAAGGCGCTCGCGCCAGTCTTCTCGTTGGGCTTTCCAGCGTGGTGCTGGGCGAGTTACCCGCCACTCGCAAGCGCGTGAGCCAGCAGCTTTTTGCGTCGCTACTGGTCGTTGCTTCTGCCCTCATCGTTTGGCACGGCGCCCACAGCGCCGGCACACCGGCCTTCTGGATTCACACCTGGCTGGCCACCGTGTTGGGCAGCTCGGTCTTGATTTACGCGATGCTCCGAAGCCGTTGGTCGGAGCGTTTGTCGGACCCCGCCATGACCCAGCCGCAAATTGTGCTGGGACTGACCTTTGCCTGGTGCGGTTACCCCATGATGGGTGCGCAGCGTGGCTTGGTCATCACGGTGGTCTTGGTCACTTTGGCCTTTGGCATGTTCCGGCTGCGCAGGGGCCAAAGCCTATGCTGCGCCGCGCTGACTTTGGCCTTGCAGGGGCTGGCCATGTCCTTCAGTGCCTGGGTGTGGCCGCGCCAGTTTGATTGGGTCGATGAACGCGCGCACGCCATGGCCGGCGTCATTCTTGTAGTGGCCATGGCCTTTGTGGCGGACCAGCTGTCTCGCATCCGGGGGAGCCTCATTGCTCAGCGCGAGGAACTGAATCAAGCGCTGGCCCGCATCGAAACCCTGGCCACGCACGATGCCCTGACGGGTCTGCCCAACCGGCGTCGAGCGGAGGAGCTTCTTGAACAAAACGCGCAGCTGCTGGCGCGGCAAGGCACACCGTTTTGCGTCGCTGTCGTCGACTTGGATCACTTCAAACGTATCAACGACGGCTACGGCCACCCCATCGGCGACAGCGTGTTGCGCAGCTTTGCCGAAGCGGCCTTGAAGACCCTGCGAGCCGGAGACGTAGTGGCACGTTGGGGCGGTGAGGAGTTCTTGATCGTGTTGGCCAATACAGCGATGCCCACCGGTGTGACCGTCCTGGAGCGTGTGCGTCGTGATGTGGCTGCCATTCGAGTGCCAGTTTCGAAGCCGGGCGAGGCACCCTTGAGTTTTTCCTTCTCAGCCGGCATTGCGCAAGCTTGGGCCGGCGAGACCTCCCAGCAGCTCTTGGAGCGCACCGATCAAGCCATGTACCGGGCCAAGCGAGAGGGACGCGATCGGGTTGTGGTTGCCTGAAACCAGCTTGCACTGCAGTGCCGGGCATCAGGCTTTCTGCAGACGCGGCTGCTCGGAGCAAGTAATCTAGGCCTTCGCGCACAGCAAAGCTCCTCCATTGAAAACGCCGGTCGCTCCGTTGCCGCCAGAACCCGCCAAGCCCAAGCCTTGGCAGTTCGTTCTGGGCCAAGACGATAAGACCCGAATGCGAATGGGCCAGACCTTGCTGGCTTCGGTCTTGATGGCCGCCGGCATGCTGATCGGCATCTATGCCAGCCTGCGCAGCGGGACGCCGCCCCTCGGCGTGGCGGCCTGGGTCCTGATGGTCGTCATTGGGCAAACGACCATGGTGTTGGCCATTCGGTTCGGCTGGAGCTTGCGTTTCGACGACCCCTCGCTAACCCTGCCGCAGATCGCCTTTTCCCTGACCTATACCTGCACCCTCTACCCCTGGGCGGGCGAGTACCGGGCGGCGGCCCTGCCGATCTTGATCGTGGCGCTGGCCTTTGGCATGTTCCAACTGCATGCGCGCGCGGTGCTGGGCCTTTCGGCCTACACCTTGGTCCTCATGGGCGGGGCCATGTTTTACGGCGTGGCGCTGGGGCCGCAGCACCACGCGGCCCATGTCGAGCTCGGCCACTCCTTCATGATGTTTTTCTCGGTCGTGGGCGTGGGCATCATGTCGGCGCGCATGTCGACCATTCGCCAGCGCCTGCGCAGCCAGCGCCAGGAGTTGCAGTTGGCGCTGGAGCGCATTGAAGCGCTGGCCCGGCGCGATGCGCTCACCGGCGCGTTCAACCGGGGCCATGCCGAGGAGGTGCTGCAACGCGAGCTCAAGCGGCACGGCCGCTCGAAAGCCCCTCTTTGCGTCGTCATGCTCGATCTGGACCACTTCAAGCGGGTGAACGACCAGCACGGCCACGCGGCGGGTGATGCCGTGCTCGTGGCCTTCTCCAAAACCGTTCAAGCGCAACTGCGCGACACCGACACCCTGGCGCGCTGGGGCGGGGAAGTGTTTTTGCTCTTGCTGGACGACGCCCCCGTGGAGGGTGTGATGGTGGTGATGCAGCGCGTTCAAGCCGCCGTTCGCCAGCTCACCGTGCCCCTGCCGGACCAAAACCTCAGTTGCCGCTTCTCGGCCGGTTTGGCCTGCCTCGAGCCGGGCGACACCGCGCCCTCCTTGTTGTTGCGAGCCGATAAAGCGCTTTACCGCGCCAAGGCCGAAGGCCGAGACCGCGTGGTGCAGGGATGAGCTGGGTCGCCATCCTTCTGGCCGCCAGTGCCTCGCCCGTGCTGGAGATGGAGCTGCGCTGGGTCGAGCAAACGGTGCAGGCGAGCCGGCCGGGCGAGAAAGTGCTGTCCACGCAGGCCGGCGCCCGCATCACGCCCCTCGGCCCGGTGATGCGGGTGCAAGCCGGTGCCACGGCGCAATGGAGCCTGCAACTGGAGGGCCAGCCCATGTGGCTGCAGCAGGGGCAAGGCCGGGCGCGGGTGGTGGTGCAGGCCGGCGAGGCGCGCCGCACTTGGCAGCTGGAGGCGACCCCGCAGTGGCGCGGCGAGCGCAAGCCCCTTCAACTGCAGCTGCACTGGCAACAACCGGCGGACGAGGCGGGCGGCAGCCAGAGCTGGCGCACCACCCTGCCGGTGAATGCCGGTCAGTGGGTTGTGGTGTCAAGGCAGCCCAGCGGTGAGGCTCCAGCCTCACTACTCACCGGCACCCTCAGCACCCGGCCGCTGGCCCAGGTGCGTGAATTGCAGGTGCGAGTCAGTCCGGTACTGGAGTGACCTGCACCCTCTGTCGTGCTGCCTTCAGGTCGATGCAAACCTTGGGATGCAACGCCTGCACTTCAACAGCACCAGTCCTTTCAGAAGGTCGGCGGATTCCAACTCAACGCGCCTTCGAGCTTGTGACGATTCCTTGAGCCGCCGCCCACGACGAGATGTCGTCCCGACGGATGGCCGCCGCCATCAGGCCTGGGAACGCATCTGGCGTGCAAGCGAACGAGGGCACACCGAGCGCAGCGAGCTTGGCCGCGAGTGCGTGGTCGTAGGCTGGCGCACCCTCGTCGCTCAAGGCGAGCAAGGTGATGAACTGGACGCCGCTGTCAACCAACTCCATCGCGCGCCGCAGCAGGTTGGCTTCGACACCGCCCTCGTACAAGTCGGAGATCAGCACGAAGATGGTGTTGCGCGGTTCGCGGATGATGGACTGGCAATAGCCGACTGCAGCGTTGATGTCGGTCCCGCCGCCAAGCTGCACGCCGAAGAGCAACTCCACCGGATCGTCCAGTTGTTCGGTAAGGTCCACCACAGCGGTATCGAACACCACCAGCTTGGTGGCGACGGCGGGCAATGTGGCCATCACCGCGCCGAAGATGCTTGCGTACACGACTGAGTTCGCCATCGAGCCGCTCTGGTCGATGCACAGCACCACTTCGCGTTGGGGGCGGCGCGCTTTGCGCCCGTAGCCCAGCAGCGTCTCCGGCACCACGGTGCGATAAGCCGGCTGCCAGTGCTTCAGGTTGGCGCGAATCGTTCGATGCCAGTCGATCTCCGCATGGCGCGGGCGGCGGTTGCGTTGGCTGCGGTCGAGCGCGCCGCTTATCGCCGATCGAAGCGGCTCCTCAAGCCGCTTCATGAGCGCATCGACAACGCCACGAACCACCATGCGGGCCGTCTCCTTGGTGCCGGCGGGGATGATGCGCGACAAGGCCATCAAGTTCGCGACCAAGTGCACGTCGGGTTGCACACTGCGCAACATCTCCGGTTGCAGAAGCATGTCGCGCATGTTCAGCCGCTCCAGCGCGTCACGCTGCATCACCTGCGCCACCGAACTCGGAAAGTACTTTCGGATGTCGCCGAGCCAGCGCGCCACGCTGGGCGCCGAGCCGCCACGCCCGCCGCGACGGTCCTTGGATTGGAGGCCGCCGGGACCTTCCGCTTCGTACAGCGCGGCAAGCGCCTGGTCCATCTCCGAGGCGGAGCCTGTCAGGTGGCCACATGAGGCATCGGCCTCGCTACCGAGCACCATGCGCCAGCGACGCAGCCGCGCTTCGTCCGCGCCGGATGAACTCATGCTTCGACTCCCAGAAGCTGGCGCAGCAACGGCAGCGGCAGCGCGGCGCGTGCCTCGTCCCAGGTTGTGGCGGCCGGGGAAACACCCGCTGCGTCAGTGCCCCGGCTCGCGCGCTGTCCCAGGTCGCGGCGCTCGCCTGCAGCGAATACCGAGAAGGTACGCCGCACCAAAGGCAATATGCGCACGAAATGCTCTTCGCTCAGACCGGCAAGCCACTCGTCGACCAGCCGCCAGACCCCTGCGTCGTGCAACAGGACCCCGGCATTGCGGTTCAAGAAGCCATCTAGCCAGGCCGCCGCCTTGGCCGGCTCGGCGCCGGCCGAGAGGTGTAGCGACAAGGCCTGCGCCGTCTGAGCGGTCGACCAAGCGCCGGCGTCCAGCAGCAGCCGCGTGGCCACAC
>JBKCVH010000064.1:0-7074 GCA_046317675.1 Burkholderiales bacterium | reverse complement strand
AGGCCATCGTCACGGATTTCGGTGTGGGTGTCCAGGTTCGTCATTCCGCCGCTTCGTTGAGAACACGTCGGGATGCTAGGGCTCGAATATGACGGCTCACCTACTGGCTTGCCCGCCCCATGAACAAGGGGCGAAATTCTTGTGCGCCCAGCATGGGCGCGATCTTCGGGGTGCAAGTCCCCGGCCAAGCTGGCCACAGCGAGGCAAGTGAAGCGCAACTGCGTGAGGGTGACCGAGCGTGGGGAGGAAGCGTGGAGCGTAAACCGTGAGCCGAGGAACACGAACCGCATGTGAGGCGGCGCCGGCTAGGGCGAGCAGGCAAGTGACTGCGAAGCTCTCGTGGCCAAAGGCCAGGCGACGTAAATGCGGCGGTTGTGCGGTGAAGGATCGTGTTCTTACCTGGGGAGATCTGGCCCTGTGGGTGAAAGCCCGACGCTTGTGAAGCGGAGCCAGAAGTCAGCAGAGGTCGTAGTAGCCGAGGCAAGCCGCAGGGCTGCAAAGCACGGCGAAGGACCGAACGAGAAGGACGGTCACGAGACATGTCGCTTGGCGGGGCAATGCATCAGAAGCCTGGGCAACCGGGGCGCGCGGGGGCGGGGTGCGGTGAAGCTGCATCGGTTGCCGTGAGCGATGAAGCCACGCTGGCGCGGCATGCACAAACGGACTGCGGGGCTTGTGACCTGCTGGGGCAGGCGCTGGCCAGAGAGAACATGGCCCGCGCGTGGAAGCGCGTGAAGGCCAACAAGGGCAGTGCCGGCGTTGACGGACGCACGGTGCTGGAGACAGGCGAGTACCTTAAAGGAGCGTGGCCCGACATCCGAGCAAGGCTGCTCGACGGCACCTACCGGCCCGAGCCGGTGCGCCGAGTGGGCATACCCAAGCCGGGAGGCGGGACGCGTGAACTGGGGATACCGACCGTTGTGGACAGATTGATCCAGCAGGCGTTGCTGCAGGTGCTGCAACCGCTCATTGACCCGACGTTCAGCGAGCACAGCCACGGCTTCAGGCCGGGGCGAAGCGCGCACGGCGCGGTGTTGGAAGCACAGCAGAACGTGCAGGCCGGCTACAGGATCGTGGTGGACGTGGACTTGGAGAAGTTCTTCGACTGCGTCAACCACGACATCCTGATGGACCGGCTGGCCAAGCGGATTGAGGACAAGCGGGTGCTGCAGTTGATACGCCGCTACTTGCAAGCGGGCATCCTGGCGCACGGGGTGCATAGCGAAAGGGTGGAGGGCACGCCGCAAGGCGGGCCGCTGAGCCCGTTGCTGGCCAACGTGCTGTTGGACGAAGTGGATCGGGAGTTGGAGCGCAGGGGCCACCGGTTCGTGCGCTACGCCGACGACTGCAACGTCTACGTCAGGAGCCGCAAGGCGGGTGAGCGGGTGCTGCAAGCGCTGCGCGGCTGCCACGCGAAGCTGGCGCTGAAGGTCAACGAGTCCAAGACGGCGGTGGCCGAGGTCTGGGGACGCAAGTTCCTGGGCTATTGCTTCTGGGCGCACAAGGACGAAGCGAAACGGGCGGTAGCAACACAGGCCCTGGCCAAGATGCGCGAGCGCATCCGGCAACTGACAAGCCGCACGCGGGGCCGAAGCCTGCAGCAGATCGCCGCAGACTTGAAGGCTTACGTGCCGGGCTGGAAGGCGTACTTCCGACTGGCGCAAACGCCCAAGGTCATGCGCGAGTTGGACGAATGGCTGCGGCACCGGCTGCGGGCCGTGCAACTCAAGCAGTGGCGGCGCGGGACGACGATATTCCGTGAGCTACGCAAGCTGGGCGCGAGCGTGAACTTGGCTGCACGCATCGCAGGCAACGCAAGACGCTGGTGGCGCAACAGCCGCATGGGGCTGAACGTGCTGCTGCCCATTGCCTACTTCGACCGCCTGGGAGTCCCGAGATTCTCCTGACCTCAACTTCTCGAACCGCCCGGTGCGGACCTGCATGCCGGGTGGTGTGGGAGGGGCCCGGTCAGCGATGTCCGACCCCTATCCCGATTGCCGAAAGCCGTTCTGGCCCTGCTGTGGATTGGGCAAAGCTCGACGTTTCGCGCTGACTGGCACACGACAATCGCCGGCTATGCAGACATCTGTTGCAAGCCTCTTTGTCCACAGCGCTTTCTACCGCTTCGTTGCTCTGCCTGACCCAGAGGCTGCAGCCCAGCAATTGCGCACGCTGGCGCAGGAGCAGGGGCTGGGCGGCAGTGTGGTGCTGGCCCATGAGGGCATCAATGGCACGGTAGCGGGTGCGCCAGCCGCCGTGCTGGCGTTTGAGGCGGCCATTCAGCAGCCGAGCGTGCTGGATGGTGCACTCAAGGGCATGGTGTTCAAGCACAGCGACTGCGCGGTGTCGCCCTTCGGTCGTTTGAAGTTCAGCGTGAAGCCGGAGATCGTGGCCCTGGGCCTACCGGGTGAGGGCGTCGACTTTCCGCCGCCGGATGAGCAAGACGCAAGCCATCTGTCGCCCCAAGCTTGGCGCGAATTGCTGGCCCGGGGCGATGCCGTGGTGCTCGACAACCGCAACCACTTCGAATTCCGGCTCGGGCACTTTGAGGGTGCGCTCGACCCTAAGGTCAATAACTTCCGGGACTTTGTGGCCTACGTGCAGGAGCAAGCGCCTGTCTGGCGCGAGGCCGGCCGCCCCGTGGCCATGTACTGCACGGGCGGCATTCGCTGCGACAAAACAGCGCCCTGGCTGCGCAGCCTCGGTCTGGAGGTGTGGCAGCTGGACGGCGGCATCCTGAACTACTTCCAAACGCTTGGCGACGCGGAACGGGACTGGAAGGGCGAGTGCTTCGTGTTTGACAAGCGCATCGCGCTCGACACCGCGCTCAAGCCCACTTCAACCCGCGCCGAGCAGGTCTTTGACGTCAGCTTGGCCGACGAAGCATGGCGGCTGGAGCGCGCCCGCAGGTTGGATGGCTCGGGAAGTTGAAGCGCCGGCCTGGGCGCCCCCACCACGCGACGGCGTGGGTGCCAGCCGCGTGCGCGCCGGGAGCGCCCATGCCAGCGTGCTCGACTTTCTGCAGATCCGCTTTCCAGCCGTTCATGATTGGCCGGCACGGCTGGAGCGCGGCGATGTCTTGAACGCCCAGGGCCACCGACTCCAGGCGGAAGCACCTTGCCCACCCGGCACCTTGATTTGGTACTGGCGCAGCCCACCCGCCGAGGCCCGGGTGCCTTTTGATGTGGATCTGCTCCACCACGACGCGCACTTGGTGGTGGTGGACAAGCCGCACTTCCTGCCCGTCACGCCCAGCGGCCGGCACTTGCAAGAAACCGTGCTGGTGCGTCTCAAGCGGCAACTGGGCATTGAAACGCTGACCCCCATTCACCGCCTGGACCTGGACACCGCCGGCGTGCTCGCCTTCTCCGTGCAGCCGGCTACGCGGCATGCGTACCAGTTCTTGTTCGCCGAGCGCAGCGTGCACAAAAAGTACGAGGCGGTTGCGCCTTGGCGGGCCGAACTGGCGCTGCCCTTCACCCACCGCTGCCGCTTGGAGGAAGCCAGCGGCGCCAGCTTCATGCAAATGCAGGTGGTGCCGGGCGTGCCGAACGCAGAAACGCATGTGGAGCTGATCGCGCGCTTGGAGCCCACCGAGGGTGCAGCGCCGTTGGCGCTTTACCGCCTCACGCCGCTGACCGGCCGCAAGCACCAGCTCCGGGCGCAAATGAACGCGCTGGGCCTGCCCATCGTGTTCGATCGCATCTACCCGCAGCTACTGCCTGACGCAATGCCCGACTACCAGCGGCCGCTGCAATTGCTCGCTCACGAGCTGCGCTTTGAAGACCCCATCAGCGGGGTGGCGCGTTGCTTTCGCAGCAAGCGGCAACTGAGTATGGCGAATCAGGCGGCTTCTCGAACCTGAAACACATTCCCCTCGGGGTCGTGGCCATCGCAGGCGCGAACTGCCTGCTGGCCCGGCAGGCAAGGCGCGCGGTGCTGCTCACCACCCTTATCCGCCCTCGCTTACGCGAACAGGGCTACCGCGCCGTTGATGCGCTCCATCACCACCTCTCGCACCGCCACAGGCGCAGTCTCCAGAACCTCGGGCCAGGTTTTTTTGGCCCTGGCAACGAGGCGCTTGGCTTGCGTCAGCACACGAGCGTGGGAGGGAATGTCAGCGGCGCGCAGCAGTTCTTGCAGCTCGTCCCACGTGAAGGCCTTCAGGCGTTGGTCGATCGCCTTGTTGTGCGCATAGGTGTTGCTGTCGGTGCCAGGGAAGAAGGCGGCTACGCACACAGGGTCGTAGAGCGGTGACAGGCGCGGATGGCGCCCATCGGGGTAAATCAGCGCCCAGTTCTTGAAGTGCGCGTCGACGTTGCCCATGCCGATGAAGGCCACAAATCGCCCCACGAACTCGCCGACGTCGGCCGGGCGCGTGCTGTAGGTTTGCAGCAGGCTCAAGGCGGTGGCGAAGTCCACGACGAGGTTGCTGCCGTACTTCTGGCGTGGCTCCAGCCCCATGGCCTGGGCGAATTCCTCGGCGTGGATGCGCTGTCCAGCAGGCCCCCGGTCGAAGCGGCTGACCACCAGCACCTCGGGGAAGGTCACGGCCTCGGGCAGGTCCACCTGCGAGCTGAGCACCACCAGGGCTTTGGCGCAATCCAGGCCCACGGCCTCGCAGAGCCGGTAGCCGGTGATCTCGTTGGCCACCAGATCAGGGTGCGTGCTGGTCGGCAGCTTGATGATGAAGCTGCCCGCTTGATCGTGGCGCTTGACGGTGTAGCGGCGCCCCTCTTGAATGGCCGAGAACTTGGTCACGATGCCCGGGAGGGAGGCGCCGTCGGCAACGGGCGTGTCCACAAAGCCCGGCTCCAGCACATCCAGGCCCAGGGTGGTGTGCCAGTGGCGCACGTCTTTGGGCACGCCGCTGTTGGCAGGCTCCACCTCCAGCGCGCCAAGCAGGTCGTGGCCTGCCGCCGCGAGCAGCTCGAACTCCTGGTCGGTCTTGCAACCACGCTCGCCCGCCAAGCGCTCGCGGTTGACGCCCTCGGGCAGCAAGTTGCTCAGGAAGCTGGGCAGGCGATAGCCGCGGTTCAGCACCCGCTGGTCGCGCTGCGCGCGCAGCACGGCGCGGGCGTCTTCGCCCCTGCGCGGCTCCAGGGCCAGAGACAAGCGCGGGCGCTGCTCGTCAGCGATGTAGTCCTCGTCGAAGCTCAGGCGGAGCATGTCGCCGTACTCCGACAAATAGCCAATCGCGCGGCGGCCGCCGTGCGGCTTGTGCAGGTACAGGCGCAGGTAGCGAACGGAGGTGCTCATGGGCCAGATCTTCGTGCTACGTGCTGCGGGGTTCGCGTTTGGAAGCGCCGGCCTTGACGCGCTTCATGGCGGTAGGTTGGTCGGCACTCGCGGCTGCCTGAAGGTCGTCCAGTAGCGGTGAATCGGATCGAGTCAGGCGCTCGATGACGCGGTCCCTGAGGTCTTGAACGGCCGTCTTGGGTGCATCGATGCCGGGCTCGCGGCCGAAGAACTTGCCGCCAGCGCGGATGAAGTCTTCGATCTCCTCTCGCAGCGAGGCCGGCACCAGCATCACCTCCAGTCCTACGCAGCGCGCCACGTCGGCCACGGTGCTGAGCTTGGGGTCGACGAGGTCGGCTTCCAGCCTCTGGATGGTCATGCGGGAAAGGCCCGCTTGCTCGCTCAGGTCGGCCTGCGTCATGTTCTGGGCCCGCCGCGTTCGCTGCAGGGATGCGCCAATGCTCATTGCAAGCTGCCTTTTTTCGTGAATGCGACTTCAGCTTAGCACTGCACGGCAGTAAATGCCACTTTCATGTTGCTTATTGCGGTAAATGCTCTTCAGATGTTGCTTGCGGGTCTGGCTGAGCGGCTGCGGGATCGGTTCGATCCCTTCAGGCCCCAATGCCCACTGGCGACAATGCCGCCATGCCTTCCGCCGCCGCCACCTTCTGCCACCTCCGTCTGCACACCGAATTCGCCGTGGTGGACGGCATCACCCGCATTGATGACGTCGTCAAGGCGGCTGCCAAAGACGGCCTAGTGGCAATGGCCATCACCGACTTGGCCAACCTTTTTGGCGCGGTGAAGTTCTACAAGGCGGCGCGCAAGAAGGGCGTGAAGCCGGTGATTGGCGCCGATTGCTGGCTGGAGCCGGCCACCGCGCCCATTCCGGGTGCGCCGCCGGTGGCGCCAAGCCGCATCTTGCTGCTGGTGCAAAGCAGCCAGGGCTACTTGAACCTGTGCGAACTCATCAGCCGCGCTTGGTTGCACAACGTCATTCGCAACCAGGCCTGCCTGAAGCGCGAGTGGTTGGAGGAGCTGGGCGAAGGTTTGATCTGCCTGAGCGGCTTTGCTGCCGGCCCCCTGGTGGGCAGCAAGGCCGAAGAAGCGGCGCTGCAATTGGCCGCCGCGTTCCCCGGCCGCTTCTATGTGGAAGTGCAGCGGGTGGAGGGCCTGCGGCATGAGAAGCTGCTGCGCGAGCAAGTTCAGCTGGCAGCGCGCTTGGGCCTGCCGGTGGTGGCCACGCACCCCATCCAATTCCTGAGCGCTGACGAATTCGACGCCCACGAGGCGCGGGTGTGCGTGGCCGAGGGCGAGACGCTGGACAACCCCAAGCGCGTCAAGCGCTTCACGCCCGACCAGCACTTCAAAACGCAGGCCGAGATGGCGGCGCGCTTTGCCGACATCCCGTCGGCCCTGGCCAATAGCGTGGCCATTGCCGAGCGCTGCAGCCTGCAGTTGGTGCTGGGCAAACCGCAGTTGCCTGACTTCCCGACGCCCATCCTGGACTCGGGCGAACGCATGCCCATGGCCGACTACTTCCGCCAGCTCTCTTTCGAGGGCTTGGAAGTGCGGCTCAAGCACCTCTACCCGCAAGAAGCCAAGCGCGAAGAGCAGCGTGCGCGCTACGTCGAGCGGCTCGAATTCGAGCTGGCCACCATCCAGAAGATGGGCTTCCCCGGTTACTTCTTGATCGTGGCCGACTTCATCACCTGGGCCAAGAACAACGGCTGCCCGGTGGGGCCGGGCCGGGGTTCGGGCGCTGGGTCGCTGGTGGCCTATGCGCGGAGCATCACCGACCTCGCCCCGCTCGCCTACAACCTGCTGTTCGAGAGC
>JBKCVH010000063.1:0-8180 GCA_046317675.1 Burkholderiales bacterium | reverse complement strand
TGCCGGGCACGGGCGCCTTCATCACCACGTCGAAGGCGCTCAGGCGGTCGCTGGCCACCATCAGGATGCGGTCGGTGCCGACGGCGTAGTTGTCGCGCACCTTGCCGCGCGCGAGCAGCGGCAGCGAGTGCAGGGTGGGGGGGCTGGGCGGGTTCGGCATGGCGGGCGCGGCGGTCACTGCGGGGCAGGGCCTGTATTGTCCTCCGCGTCATCCAGAGTGCCGCCGGCCCAGGGCCTGCCCTGACAATGCGGCCATGGTCACCCGGAAAAAGACGACTTCCTCCCCTGGCACCGGCAACCAGGCCGCTGCGAGCTTCGAACACAAGGGGGCGGAGGCCCTGATTCGCCCCGAGGTGGGCGTGCAGTCGCGCTTCAAGAAGCGCAAACCGCCCGCCAGGTACGCCTATGACCCCTCGCTGGCACCCACCATGCAATGGGACGCCGGCAACCCGGCGCGCGAACGCGGGGAAGCGTTGATCGCGCGCATCGAACGGGCGGCCGCACGGCTGGCCACGCTGCCGGCCGGGGCCGAACCGGCCGAACGCGAACGACTGGCCGCCGAACTGCGCGACGCCAGCGCGGCCTTGAAGGCCCTCTCGAGGCCCTTCCTCGAGTGGGCGGGCAAGGCCGAGCGGCTGAGCTTCGAGGTGCCGACGTTGCCGCTGTTCATCCACGAACGCCTGTCCACACAGGCCATCCTGGAGAGCCTGAAGGGCTACACCGGCGGGCAGATGGCGCTGGACTTCGGCGGCCACCCCGACCGTGACCTGGCCGAGCAGCTGCTGAAGGCCTACGAGTACCCCAACGGCTGGTTCAACCGCATGATCCTGGGCGACAGCCTGGTGGTGATGAACTCGCTGCTGCAGTACGAGCACATGGCCGGCCAGGTGCAGATGATCTACATCGATCCGCCGTACGGGGTGAAGTTCGGCAGCAACTTCCAGCCCTTTGTGCGCAAGCGCGACGTGAGCCACGGCGCCGACGAGGACCTGACGCGCGAGCCCGAGATGGTGAAGGCCTACCGCGACACCTGGGAACTGGGCCTGCACTCCTACCTGACCTACCTGCGCGACCGGCTGCTCGTGTCGCGCGAACTGCTCACCGACAGTGGCAGCGTATTCGTGCAGATCTCGGACGAGAACCTGCATCACGTGCGGGAGGTTCTCGATGAGGTCTTCGGAGTCGAAAACTTTGTCTCGGTCATCACGGTTAGCAAGACGAGCGGACTCAGCAGTCCGCAGGCTAGAAACGTCACCTTGGCCTCGACGTCCGACTACATCATTTGGTACGCGAAGGATGTCTCGCGAGTCAGGTTTAGGCAGCTCTTTCGCGACAAGGCCTCCGGTAAGTCGTTCGATGCTGTCTACCGTCGAGTCGAGCTGCAGACTGGAGAGCGGCGCGCCATCACGAAGGAAGAGTTCGAATCTGGCCAACTGCCTGCCGGCGCACGTTTGTTCTCCCTGGGCGATACAACTGCACAGAACGACAACCAAACCTACCCGTTTGCTTTTCAGGGCAAGATCTATCGGGTCAAGAAGCGGGGTTGGCGCACGACCGAAGCAGGCATGAACCGATTGACGGCAGAGAACCGCCTTGTAGCAGTCGGCGAAGGTCTCCGGTTCGTTCAGTATGCGACCGACTTCCCCGTCAGCACGTTGAACAACTTCTGGGATGACACGGGGACTGGTAGCTTCTTGGATGAGAAGCTGTACGTGGTACAGACTGCAGCCAAGGCGATCCAACGCTGCATGCTGATGACGACGGATCCAGGCGACCTGGTGTTGGATCCGACATGTGGCAGCGGTACTACTGCGTATGTTGCTGAACAGTGGGGCCGCCGCTGGATCACTGTAGACACCTCCCGCGTCCCGCTCGCACTGGCCCGCCAGCGCCTGCTGACGGCGTGCTTCGACTACCAGGAACTCAAGAACCCCGAGCAGGGCCCGGCAGGCGGCTTCGTCTACAAGATGAAGCAGAACCGCAAGGGCGAGCACGTGGGCGGCATCGTCCCGCACGTCACGCTCAAGAGCATCGCCAACGGTGAGCCGCCCGACGTGGAGGTGCTCGTGGACCGGCCGGAGGTGGTGCCCGGCATCACGCGCGTCACCGGCCCGTTTGTCTTCGAAGCCACCATCCCCACGGCCCAGGGTTTTGACGACGCCTCACCCGAGGCCGCAGGGGCAGCCCGAAGCGAAGAAGCAGAAGAAGGCGACGACGCCTTCATTGACCGCATGGTCGGCGTGCTGCAGGCCTCGCCGGTGCTGCACCTGCCCGGCAACCAGACGGTGACCTTGGCCCAGGTTCGCCGGCCCGCACGCGCCCTGTGGCTGAGTGCCGAGGCCATGCGGCCGGCCCACAACCTGGCCGGCAGCCTGGAAGCTGCCGACGCCGCGAATGGCGGACTGGATCTGTCCACCGGCGAGCCGGTCGCCATCGTCTTCGGCCCCGCGCACGGCAGCGTGACGCGCCGGCTGGTGGAGGAAGCCTGGGGCGAAGCGCAGTTGCCCGGTCGCGGCTACAAGCACCTGTACGTGATCGGCTTTGCCATCGAGCCCGATGCGCGCCAGCGCATCGACGACTACTACACCAAGCTGGGCCTGCCCGTGACCTACGTGCAGGCCACGCCCGACGTGCTGATGGGCGACCTGTTGAAGAACATGCGCTCCAGCCAGATCTTCAGCGTCTGCGGCCAGCCCGACGTGACCTTGACGCCTGCCGAGCCGCCGTCGGGTGGCGCGCCGAATGCGCAGCACTGGCAGGTCAAGTTGGAAGGGCTGGATGTGTTCGACCCCGCAACCGACCGCGTGGAGCCCACGCCAGGCCGGGAAGTGCCCGCCTGGTTTCTGGACACCGACTACAACGGCCTCGTCTTCAGGCCGCGGCAGGCCTTCTTTCCGCTCACCGGCGCGTGGGACAACCTGAAGCGCTCCTTGCGTGCCGAGTTCGACGACAGCGTGTGGGCGCACCTGGCCGGCGACACCAGCGAGCCCTTCATCGGCGGGCCCAACGATCAGATCGCGGTGAAGGTGATCGACCATCGGGGCAATGAGCTGATGGTGGTGAAGGCGCTGACGCCTCCAAAGAAGAACAAGCGCTGAAGGAGCCGCGAGATGGCGATGATTCGCAAGGTCACGCTGAAGAACTTCAAGCGGTTCGAGGATGTGACGTTCGATCTCTCGGGCCATGTGGTGCTGGCCGGCCCGAACAACACGGGCAAGACGACGCTGCTCCAGGCCATCGCGGCATGGACGCTCGCTTACGGCAAGTGGCGCGAGCTGAACGACTTCAACCCCCGCCGCAACGGCTACCCCTGGCAGGACCTTGAGCGACTGGCGTTCTCGGCCGTGTCGCTGCGTTCCTTCGATCTGCTGTGGCACAACCGCCAGCGCAATGAGCCGCTGGAGATCGGTGTGCAGGTCGATGGTGCACCCATGCTGACTATGGAGTTCAGATTCCGGGCTGCGGGCCAGATGCAGGCGCACCCCAAATCCGACTGCAGCAGCGAGACCGTGTCCCACCCGGCCTACCGTCTCCAGGCGACCTTCGTATCTGCCATGGCCGGGCTGGCGCGTGAGGAGATGCGGCTGGCTGACCCAGAGGCGATTCGATATCTGTTGGCACAAGGCAGGCCTGGCGAAGTGCTCAGGAACCTGCTGGTGACGGCCCATCGCGACCAGGAGGCATGGCGCGTCTTGAATGCGACGGTGCACCGCATGTTTGGCGCTTCGCTGTTGCCTCCCGTCCCTGGCGCCCCATTGGAATGCGAGTTCCAGCAAGCGGCACCCGATCAGGTGCCGGTCGCAGCCTTGCCGCGACTGGACATCGCCAGTGCTGGCAGCGGCTTCCTTCAGGTGCTGCTGGTGCTCTCGCTGATGCTGACGCAAGGCGATAAAGAGGCGCAGCAGGTCTTGCTCATCGATGAGCCCGACGCACACCTGCACCTGCTGCTGCAGAAGACCATCTACGACGAGCTGCGCAGTGTCGCGGCCCGGCGTGGTGCGCAACTGCTTGTGGCCACGCATTCCGAGCAGGTGATCGAGTCCGCAGAGCCCAGAGAGCTGTACCTGATGTACGGCAAGCCCCGAAAGGTATCTGACACGGGCGAGCAAGCGCTTCTCATGCAGTCACTGGGCGCTCTTTCCCATAGTGACCTGCTCGAAGCGAACGGTGCGGTCGGGGCGCTCTATGCGGAGGACTTCACCGACTTCGCGATCCTGGATGCGTTTGCTAGGGTGTTGAGCGACGAAGTCGCGCTGCGCTTGCTGACGGTTCAGCTGGTCCGCAAGCGATCACGAGCACCGGTGCCGGATGGCCTTGGCGACGTGCAACCGGCCAAGCACTGGGAGATGCTTCAGTTGGTGAACCCCGCGCTTCCAGCGGCGGAGTTGCTGGACGGTGACTCGAAGAACAAGGCTGATGAATCGGTCACCGGTACCGCGGATCGCATGCAACGGCTCCGTTGGCGCTATTACGAGGTCGAGAGCTACCTCTTGCACCCGTCGGCCTGGAAGCGGTTCATCGAATCGCAGATCGGTGCCGGGCCCGCTGCCGAGGCGGCCCTGGAAGCGGCTTACGCAGAGATGGACAAGGTTTTCGAAGCGGCCTTCCGCACCCGACCTCTCTCGCCCTCCGCGTTGGAGGAGCGCGTTCTGAAAACCGAAGCGGTAAGCAAGACCGTTGTTCCCGCGATGCTGCAGGCTGCGGGCCTGAACCAGTTCGGCAAAAGCCGCTACTTCGAGATTGCCCAGTGCTTTCTACCTGAGGAGGTGCACCCGGAGGTGCGCGAGAAACTCGCCATGGTGAAGTTTGCGTTCGGCGTGGGGCCGGACCCACGCGCTGGCGCGGCTGCCGACAACGGGGCTCCCCATGCTTGACTTCCAGGTCGAAAGCCCGATTCAGAACAGCCCGTACAGCGAACCCACCCGCTGGTGGCGCATCGTGCCCGGCGAGACGCCGCAGCTCATGGACGGCCGGCGGCCTGCTGCCTACTACTGGCGCAAGGCGGGTGGCGCCGAAGAAGATAGCGAAGACGTTGGCACCGAGATCACGCTGATCATGGTGAACCGCATCCGCGACCGGGTGCGGCAGTGGCGAGAAGAAGGTTGCCAGGGCGCCAGCCGCATCACGCAGGAGTTGCTGGCCTGGTGGCAGCGTGAGGGGCGTGCGCAGCGGCTCTTCTTTGCCCAGCTCGAGGCAGCGATGACGGTGATCTTTCTCACCGAAGCGCGGCCGGACTACCTGCAGGGCATCGACGTCCGCCCGGACATGCCGACCGAGCGCCAAGCTGCAGACGGTATCAAGCCGCTGATGCGCTGGGCCTGCAAGATGGCTACTGGCAGCGGCAAGACCACGGTGATGGGCATGCTGGCCGCCTGGACCATCCTCAACAAGGTGGCCAGCGGTGGCCGCGATGCGCGCTTCGCCGACTTCGTGCTGGTGGTCTGCCCGAACGTGACGATCCGCAGCCGGTTGGGCGAGCTGGACCCAGGCCGCGGCGAGGCCAGCCTGTATCGAACGCGTGACCTCGTACCGCCCCACCTGATGCCCTTGCTCGCCCAGGGCCGGGTGCTGATGCGCAACTGGCACGTCTTCGAATTGCAGGACGAGAGCGGCGTCGGTGGCGACTCTTCGCGCGTGGTGAAGCGGGGCCGTGAGCTGCGCGAGCGGCGAACCGTGCGCATTGCCGACAAGGCAACGACCGCTCGTGGCGCCCGCTACATGACGCTGGAGACCTACCGCAAGGCACAGGTTCTAGGGCTGCTGGAGGTGGTGAGCGAGGCGTGTGACGAACATGGCACGCCGGTGCAGGCCGAGGTCATCGAGACTCGCTACGTCGAGTCCGACACCAAGTGGCTGAAGCGGGTGCTGGAAGACGGCGCGCGCAAGCGCAACATCATGGTGTTCAATGACGAGGCGCACCATGCCTATCGGCTGGATGACACGGAGTCGGACGACAACGAGGAAGATGACGACGGGCTCGATGCCTACTACCGGGAGGCGACAGTCTGGGTGGAGGGCCTGGACCGCATCAACCGGCTGATGGGCGTCGGGCGCGTGGTCGACTTCTCGGCAACGCCCTACTACCTCGGCCGTGTCGGCAATAACGCGAACCGGCCGTTCCCGTGGGTGGTGAGCGATTTCGGGCTGATGGAGGCCATCGAGTCGGGCCTGACGAAGATTCCGCAGTTTGCGGCGCGAGACCTGACGGGCGAGCCCATTCCGGGCTACTTCAACATCTGGCGCTGGATCCTGCCGCAGCTGAAGGCCTCAGAGCGCGGCGGCCGCAAGCAGGCGGCCAAGCCCGAGGCCATCTTGCGGCACGCCTTCATCCCCATGGTGATGCTTGGAGGGCTGTGGCAACAGCGTGCGCGCGAGTGGGTGGCTGCTGGGCACGATGATCGCCCGCCCGTGTTCATCGTGGTGTGCAAGAACATCAAGCTCTCGCGCCTGGTGTTTGACTGGCTGGCGTTGGACCAGCCGCCCCCGGGCGTGCCGAAGTCGGGGCTGGCGGACTTCCTGAACACGCCGGAGCGCGAGAACACGATCCGCGTCGACAACACGGTGGAAGAAGAGGCCTGGATGCGCTTCACCCTCGACACCGTCGGCAAGCGCGACTGGCCGCGCGATGCGATGGGCCGGCCGCTGTATCCAGACGGTTTCGTCGAACAGGCCGAGAAGCTTGGCAAGCCGCTGCACCCCCCCGGGCGCGACGTGCGGGCCATCATCAGCGTGGGCATGCTCACCGAGGGTTGGGACTGCAACACGGTGACGCACATCGTGGGCCTGCGGCCCTTCATGTCGCAGCTGTTGTGCGAGCAGGTGGTAGGCCGCGGGTTGCGGCGGGCGAGCTACGAGCCCGAACCCGACGGGAAGCTGCCTGAGGAGATTGCCCAGATTTTTGGCGTGCCGTTCCAGGTAGTGCCGTTCAAGGCACAAGCCCAGGCGGCGCCCAAACCGCAGGTTCAGACCTGGCGGGTGCGGGCACTGCCGGAGCGCGCGTCGCTGGAGATCCGGTTTCCGCGGGTGGACGGCTACGTGGTGCAGGCTCGGCGCAACCTGTCCATGGCTTGGGACCGGGTGGATGCGATTCAGATTGATCCGACCCGGCTTCCGGTTTCGGTCGAGATGAAGGCGGGCCTGCCGGCGGCCGATGGCTCACCCTTGGTGGGTGCGCCGGGGCGCGTGGAAGAGGTGACGCTGGCCGAGTTTCGCCTGCACAACCGACTGCAAACGCAGGCGATGCGGGCGGCGCACGAACTGATGCGGGAGTACGGGCGAAGGACCGCCACCGAGCTGCCGCTGTTGCGACCCCTGTACGGCCACTTCGTCGCGCTGGTGATGGAGTTCGTGCAGCGCAAGGCACTGGCCCATCCGCCGGCCGAGAAGTCCGACGTGTTCCTGGCCCCGAACTACTCCCGGATGCAGGAAATCATCCTGGAGCACCTGACAGTTTCCGGCACGGAGAACCTGCGGCCCCGATTCGAGCAGCACCGACCCGTGGGCAGCACGGCCGACGTCGACTACACCACGCGCAAGGAACCCATGCCCGTGCTGCGCAGTCACGTCAACTTCGTGGTTGCCGACTCACAGTGGGAGCGGATCGCCGCCACCGTCCTGGATACCCATGCTCGCGTCGAATCGTTCGTCAAGAACAGTGGCCTCGGGTTCGCCATTCCCTACACCCTGCGCGGAACAGCGCACGACTACCTGCCGGACTTCGTCGTCCGCCTGGAAGGTGGGCAGCGCCACCTAGTCGTCGAGATCAAGGGCGTCACCGACGAACAGACTGACGCAAAGAAGCTCGCCGCGCAGCAGTGGTGCGAAGCCGTGACCAACGAAGGCCAACATGGCCAGTGGACCTTCGTTCAGATCGAACAACGGGCAGTCATCCCGGCGGAGCTTGACCGGGCGCTGACGGCTTGAACCTCGGGCGCCATCACACCGGCGGCGCCAGCGGCGCCAGCGGCTCCAGCAGCGTCAGCGTGCCTGCGCCGGCATCGAGCCGCACGCGCAGACCCATCGGCAGCGGCCGGTTCGGTGTGCCGTGGCCGCTGGGCCAGCCGGCGAGCAGCGGCTTGCCGTGTTCGCGCGCCAGCGGCAGCAGCAGCTCCTCGATCAAGGGCCGCGGGTTCTGTGTCTCGTGGAAGCTGCCGATCAGGAAGCCGCGCACCGCGCCCAGC
>JBKCVH010000062.1:0-6736 GCA_046317675.1 Burkholderiales bacterium | reverse complement strand
ACGCTGCCGTCAATCTCGACCACCGCCATACCGAACTGGTCGCCGCGCACTTTGGCCAATTCCGGGATGTAGCTGGCCACCTTGCCGCGACCCAGCAGCGGCTGCACCTCGGCATGGATTTGGTCGAGGGTCGCTTGCAAGCTTTGCGCTGCCACCGGCTTCATACCCGCTCCAAGGCCAGGGCAATGCCTTGCCCGACGCCAATGCACATAGTGCACAGCGCATAGCGCCCTTGCGTGGCGTGGAGTTGGTTGATGGCGGTGGTGACCAAACGGGCGCCGCTGGCCCCGAGGGGGTGGCCGAGCGCGATGGCGCCGCCGTTCGGATTGACGCGGGGGTCGTTGTCTTGCAGGCCCAATTGGCGCAGCACGGCAAGGCCCTGGGCGGCGAAGGCTTCGTTGAGTTCGATGACATCGAACTGCTCCAGCCGCAGGCCGGCTTGCGCCAGCAGCTTGCGCGTGGCTGGCACCGGCCCGAGGCCCATCACACGGGGCGCCAAGCCCGCCACCGACATGCCCAGCACGCGGGCGCGCGGCACAAGACCATGCCGCTGCGCGGCAGCCTCGCTGGCCAGCAGCAGCGCACAGGCGCCGTCATTCACCCCACTGGCATTGCCTGCGGTGACCGTGCCATCCGGCCGCACGATGGGCTTGAGCTGAGCCAGCTTTTCAAGCGTGGTGGCGCGCGGGTGCTCGTCTTGCGTCACGCGCGCGGGCTCGCCCTTTTTCTGGGGGATCTCAACGGGGCAGATCTCGGCATCAAAGAAGCCACGCGCCTGCGCGGCCAGGGCCCGGGTTTGGCTGGCCAGGGCCATGAGGTCTTGGGCCTCACGGTCAATGCCGCAGTCTTGCGCCACGTTTTCTGCCGTTTCGGGCATGGCGTCAATGCCGTACTGCGCTTTCATCAAGGGGTTGACGAAGCGCCAGCCTATGGTGGTGTCGTACACCGCATTGCTGCGGCTGAAGGCGGTGTCCATCTTGGGCATCACGAAGGGCGCCCGGCTCATGCTCTCCACCCCGCCCGCGATCAACAACTCCGCCTCACCAGCCTTGATGGCACGCGCCGCGCTGCCCACTGCATCCAGACCGGAGCCACACAGCCGGTTCAAAGTGCCGCCCGGCACCTCCAGCGGCAATCCGGCCAGCAAGGCGCTCATGCGCGCCACGTTGCGGTTGTCCTCCCCGGCTTGGTTGGCGCAGCCGTAGAGCACGTCGTCGAGCGCCGCCCAATCAAGACCCGGATGGCGCGACATCAGGGCGCGGATGGGGATGGCCCCAAGGTCGTCGGCGCGAACGCCGGACAGGGCGCCGCCGTAGCGGCCAAAGGGGGTGCGGAGCGCGTCGCAGATGAAGGCTTGTTTCATCCGCCGATTAGAAACTCTCCTTGACGATTCGCCCACCCGCCGGCTGCACCGGGCGCGCATTCATCGGGTAGAGCCGCCGCAGCACCGCCAGTTGCTGCTCGCTCACCGTCAGGGGCTCGCGCATCACCAACCACAGCACACCCTCGGTGCACGGCGGCGTGGTGAGCGAACCCATGAAGGTGAAGTAGCCGCGGTTCTCGGGCAGCAACTCCGCCAAGTTCAGCGGCGTGGGCACGGCCTCGGTCAGCTGTTTTTCGAGCGGCAAATGGTTGAGCATGCGCTGCAGCGCGGGCTGGGCCTCTTCGCCCTTGACCAAGAACACGGCGAGGATGGCGATGCGGCCTTCGGCATCCCGGTGCACGAGATGAAGCGCCGCATCCATCCGGCGCCCGCCCAGCAGCATCTCGGCCGGCATGCGGGTCTCGATGGCGCGCAGCTCGTACCGGCGCTGGCGCACGGTGAGGCCGCTGCCGGTGTCGGGGGTCACCAGCACCGTGCGACCGGTGTCTTGCACCGTGAAGGGCTGGGGGCGGTAGTCGAACTGGATCGGCTCCAAGTCCACCTTGAGCGTGTCGCGAAGGTCGATGGGCGATTGCCGCGTGCCCACAGCGCACAGCTTGTTTTCCGGCACCAGTTCGCCCCAGCGCTCGGGCGCGCCTTCGCCGGTGTAACCCCAAGGCACCACCGGCTTCGCAGGGGGCTTGGCCGCACGCGCCGCTCTGGCGGCATCCACCGGGTTGACCAAACGAGTCGGCTCCGTCTTGGTTTTCAGTTTGTCGGCCAAGCGCTGGCGCAAGTCGCCGCTGGCCGGCGGCTCATCGGCCACGGCCGCAAGGGCCCAGATCAAGAGCAGAAAGGGTAAGAGAGCAAGGCGCACCATGGCACCATCTTCGGCGAGTCGCTCAGGCCCTTGAGTTGGCAGGCTTTGGCGGTGCTTTTCTGACGAACTGCCAAGCCACCAAGCCGATGCACATAAAGCCCATCGAAGTGGCGGCCAGCCCAACCACCGAATGCATCACCAAAGGCACGATGGCACCGGCCACGGCCGCATTGGCAGCCGCCGCAATGGCCGACTGCAACGACGAAGCCATGCCGCGTCGGTCGGGGTTCTCGTCCAGCACCATGATGGTGACCACCGGCACCATAAGGGCCCAGCCCAGGCTGAAAACGCCAATCAAGGGCAGCGTCCAGATCGCATGCTGGGGCGCCAACACATTCAAAAGCAGATTGGCCAAGGAAGCCGCCAGCATCAGGCTGAAGCCCCGGCGAATCTGGTTGGCCGGCTGCATCTTGCCTGCCGCGCGTCCGCTCCACGCAGCGCCCAACATGATGCCGCCGATGGTGGAGCAGAAGAACCAGAAGAACTGCGTGGGCGCAAAACCCAGGTGCACGCCCAAAAACTGCGGCGCCGCCAACACATACAAAAACATGCCGTTGAAGGGAATGCCGCTGGCCAGCACCAGCAGCAAAAAGCGCCGGCTGCGCACCATCTCGCCATAGCCGCGCATCAAGGGTTTGAGCGCAAACGGCTGCTTGCTATCAGGCGGAAGGCTCTCTGGCAGCACGCGCCAATTGATGACTGCGAGCAGCAAGCCAATGCCGGCCAAAAACCAAAAGATGACGTGCCAGTCGGAGTACACGTACAGGTAGCCTCCGATCAGCGGCGCAATGGCGGGCGCCACGCCGAAGAAGATCGTGACCTGCGACATCACCTTCTGCGCTTGGTCGGGCGGATACAGGTCGCGAATGATGGCCCGCGACACCACCATGCCAGCACCTGCACACATGCCTTGCAATGCCCTGAAAGCGATCAACTGCTCGATGCTCGTGGACATGGCGCAGCCCACCGAAGCCAGCGTGAACACCACCAAGCCCGCCAAGATCACCGGGCGGCGGCCAATGCTGTCGGACAGCGCACCGTGAAACAGGTTCATCAGCGCAAAGCCGGCCAGGTAAGCCGACAGAGTCTGCTGCAACTGCACCGGCGTCGCACCCGTGCTCTTGGCAATGCCCTCAAAGGCCGGCAAGTAGGTGTCGATGCTGAAGGGCCCCAGCATGCCCAGACCCGCCAATAGCACGGCAAGGAGCCAACGGGGATACGGCCAAAGGCTGGCGGCTTGAGGGTGCATGCGAACAGTATCGGCGAGCACTCTGCGCCCGCTCACTCGACCCCTAAGAGCGCCACCGCACCGACAGCCTCCTCAAACTAGGGGTTGACACGCATTGCCTTCGCTATTCTTTACAGCGACTTCGATTGCATGGTGCGGGAATCAAGAAACCCCTTGCCTACCGGGGTCCAACAGCCCTTGGCACTGATCCTGCTTGCCTATCAATGCGCCCTGCTCCAGCAGGTCACCAGCCCTTGTAACTCTTAGGATTTTTATGGCTTTCAACAAAAAAACGTCGGCTCTGGCCGCTTTGATCATGATTGCTGGCCTGGGCCAAGCACATGCCTCCTCCTTCGGCGCCAGCGTGATCGACACCAACAACGACTACGTGAACACCGTCGTGGTGCAGACCGATGCCGTCGGTGGTGGTCTGAACAACCCGCGCTACTTGCCACCGGTGACCGAAACCAACTACTCGGGCGTCGTGAACCTGTGGTTCCGCGATGCGAACGGCACGCTGCGCAGCGGTTGCACTGGCTCCTTGCTGAACAACCGTACCGTGCTGACTGCAGCGCACTGCGTGTCCACCGGCACCAACGCCCTGTCGTGGTCCAGCTTCACCGCACGCTTCCGCAACCCTGATGGCACCGTGACGGAAGTCAACGGCAGCGGCTTCAAGGTGCAGCAAGGCTACAGCGGCAACGTCGTCGAAGAGCAAGACGTGGCTGTGCTGACCTTGGCCAGCAATGCCCCCAGCACTGCTCGCGTGTACAGCCTGTTCAATGGCAACCCGCTGCAGCAATTCAACATCGCTGGCTACGGCCGCATTGGCACCGGCGACACCGGCGACCTGACCTCCAGCACGCAATTCAGCTCCGGCTTGAACACCTTGCGCGCCGGTCGCAACCGTTTTGAAACCACGGGGAATGACGCGCAGTCGTACGCAACCAGCGCCAACCCGAACCCTGGCGCCTTTGGCGGTGTTTTGCGCGCTGACATGGACAAGTTCGGCAATGCCAGCCACCCCGCCAGCTTCATGTGCACCACGCTTGGCTTCTGCGACCTGGGCGAAGGCCTGGACGAAGCGGCCGTTGGCCGCGGTGACTCGGGCGGTGCCGCCTTCACCAATGGCTGGGAAGTGCTGGGCGTGGCCTCGTTTGGTCAAGGCAGTCAGACCACCGGTCTTGGCCGTTACAACACTTCATTCGGCTACGCCTGCGTGGCGAACTTCTCAGCCAATGCAGCTTGCCTCTCGAACTACAACTTCGTGATGGCCAACATGTTCGTGCCTGAGCCTGCCAGCTTGGCCTTGGTGGGCGTGAGCTTGCTGGGTATGGCTGCCGTGCGCCGCCGCCGCAACAGCGGCCGTTGAGCATGGCTTCGCTGGCCTAGGGGCCAGTGAATAAAAGCCAAAAGCCCGCCGATGGCAACATCGGCGGGCTTTTTCTTTGGCTTGCTGGACGGGCTTAAAACACCACGCGGCTTTCGCCTTCGAGCAACTTCACATGGCAGCGCTGGGCATCCATGCCAATCCTAAGACGGACCCGCTTGGTGCGCCCCTCCTTCTGAAACTCTGCTTCAAAGGCCTCCCCCTCGGGGCGCAAGTCGGGCAGTTCGCCGTCTTCCATGATCTTGAAGTCACCCGGTCCTCCAAAGGAGCCGGTACTGGGCAAAACAGTTTTGGTGGCCAAGCGCGTCACCCGCATGCTGGCGCCCACCACGGGAGCGCCTTGGGCGTCCACCAGGCGCAAGGCAATGAGATTGAGTGACAGGGTGCAGGCCTTCGTTGCGGCGTCCTTGCGTGAAGACGGCTGATTCGCTTTGGCCGACGCGGCGGCCAGCAGGGAGAGCAGCGCCAAGCTGCGGCGAGAGAACTTGCGCATGCGCCACCTCATCCATTCAAAGGCGCAAGCCTAGCTGGATTGGGCACAGCGCGCGCACTGCGTCCATAAAAGGTGCCGTGAAGCGCCCCGATAGGCCGGATTCTGTGTCCGCCCCCTTGCGGGAGCGGTGACCGCCATTCCTCTGGGCCAGGGCTCACACCCTGGCTCAATGCCACCTACCCGCCAGCTCCGCGAGTCGCGTCAACGCTGGCCTACTTGGTGTTGCTGCGCGTAGAGATTGCCCGTTTCACCTTGGGCAGGTCGGCTGCTTGCGCAGCCGGGCCGCCCAAGGTGCTGCTCACTTAGCGCTCTCGCGCCACCCGCCCGGCTTGCGCCGGTCAGGCCGCCGACTTGCGTCGGCGGGTTCACAGACCACCTCGAAGCGGTTTCGCCTCAGTTGCAGCTTGCACCGCGCCCGCGCTACCCGTCCAAACTCGTCTCTGTTGCTCTAATCCTCAGCTCACGCTGGAGGGGTGTTACCCCCTACGCTGCTCTATGCAGTCCGGACCTTCCTCCAGTGCGCCCTTTCGGGACTAGCACCAGCGGCGGTCTGGAGTGCTTCACGGCGCGTGCATTGTCTCAGCCTAGATCCGGCAGTTGACCGCTTGCTTCCGCTGGAATGACTCGGCAAATCAAAGATTTGCTCGCACGACGGGCTTCACCGATGGGGTGAAAGCGCTTCGCAGCCGCTGGTCTGGCGCTTCGGGCCGCTGGCGGCGTTGCTCGCGCTTGCGGGCAAAGAGCCCGCTGCGCACTCGCGCCTGGCCAACGGCCCGCCTCGCCAGCCACTCGGCTGCGATCAACTGCCGGATCTAGGCTCAGTCATCGTCTTCGCCGTCCTGAACGGCATTGCCCTGGGCATCCACCTTGGCCTTTTCGGCCAGTGCTGGGCGCAGGGCGCGGGCGTCTTCGAGCAAGGCGTCGACCGGTCGCAGCGGGGCTGCGCGGAACTGCGGGGGTAGCAAGGTGGCCAAGTAGGGGTCGCGCCAGCGGTGCTGCAGGGGCTCTTGGCGGGTCCAGCCGGTGGCGAGCCATAGCGCCAGGCCGCCCAGGGCCATGGCGGTCAGGAACAGACGGGCGCGGGGCCAGACATCGCGGGCGTGCCAAAGCAAAAGACCCACGCCGCCGATGACGGGAAGCAGCTTGTCAGGCAGCAGCAGCCAGGGCGCCGAGGCCATGAAGGCCAGCGAGGGCAGGAGCCAGTCCAGCAAGGTGAGCGCCAGCAGTGCCATCAAGGCGCGGCGCAGGTGCATGGCAAAGGGGAAGCGTCGCTGGAACATTTGCGTGAGCAAAGCCCAGAAGCCAGCCCAGACGGCCACGGCACCACTCAAGCCCAGCAGCGGTCCGAGGTAGTCCTGCCAGCCATCGCCGGGGTTGCGCGA
>JBKCVH010000061.1:0-3094 GCA_046317675.1 Burkholderiales bacterium | reverse complement strand
GCCGGTGGCACTGAGCTGCCGGAAGGTGTGCGGCAAGCCGCGTGGCAGGAAGATGCTGTCGCCTGCCTTCAGAAGGGACTGGACTTCGTCGCACTGAAAGCGGTACTCGCCCTCGTCCACGATGAAGACCTCGTCTTGCTCCGGGTGCAAATGCAGCGGCGGCCCGCCGGGGGCGTGGCCATGCCAGGTCATGACGCTAAGCGCACCCTCCGTGGCGGCAGCGGGCACGTTGACCATCCACTGGTCCGGCCCAACCGGCACGGGCGCTCCGCCGTGGCTGCTCCCGGCGCGCACCAGGCGGGGCTGGCCGGCTGGCGGAGGGGCTTTGTTGGGGTCAGCGTTCATGCGGCACTCCTGGGTGTGAGGAGTTGCCAGCATGTCAAAAATCGCTCAGGCGCGCTGGTACGGATCGGACATCGGAAGGTGAAGGCTGTAAGTGCCAACTCCCTTCTCTGGGCAGGCTGTTTGGTTTGCGTTCGCTTGGTCTAGGGCGAGCGGGGCACTTGGGCGAAGTGAGCCTCCTGCACATCTCCCCTGACAGTCACCCTCGGGGTGCCAAATTGACCGGGGTACGCAGCAGCTGGGGCTGCAGTTGGTGCCCTTGGCAGGGGCGTCGCCACAAACAACAACGGCCCGAGCGAGGCCCAGGCCGTTACAAGTCAGGTGAATGAAATCAACTACTTGGAGGGAGTTTCTTGAGAGGCGTCGGCGCCATTGAAGCGAAGCTCCATTGGAACGAACACCAACCCTTCGTGTTGCTGCTGGGGGCCAACGACCTTGAAGCCAAAGCGCTCATAGACCGGAATGGCGAAGAGGCTGGAATCGACGGTGAAGAAACGGAAGGTATCGGCCGCTCGCGCTGTGGCCATTGCCGCGGACCAAAGGAGGCGACCGATACCCCTGCCATGAAACTCGGGGGACACGAAGAATTGCGAGATGTGATTGCCGTCGCGCACGGAGATGAAGCCAGCAAAGGCATTGCCTTGTTCTGCGACGTAAAACCTGCGATTGCTGGCAGCAATGTTCTCGCGCATTCGCTCAGGACTTGTGGAGTCGAAGAAGCGAGATGCCTCTGGACTTTCCGGAGACGCCAGGAAGAAGTGGCTGAGCCCATGCATGAGTGCACTGATTGGCTCAGCATCTTTCGGGGTTGCTAGACGAGTGAGCATGACGCCTAACAGTCAGCGTTTATCTGCCGCCGCACGGCATCTGCCACGCGGCTGAGCGCCACCGGCGGCAGGTAAACCGTGTTGAACAAAACCGCAGCTCCAGTTGTGGCTCTGCGGGCTTGTTGCGGTGGGTATTGGGGGTTGGATCGAAGGCAGGCGACGCATGCGCTCGATTCTGCTGCAGCGATGCAGCGGAAGCCGGGGGTCAGCGGAAGCCGGGGGTCAGCGGAAGCCGGGGGTCACGGAAGCCGGGGGTCCGGAAGCCGGGGGTCACGGAAGCCGGGGGTCACGGAAGCCGGGGGTCCGGAAGCCGGGGGGCAGGTCTCGACTTTCTCCTCCCCCGCAAGAAAAGGCCGAGGGTCACAAAGCCGGGGTCTGGATTTTTTCCTTGGGAACAGGTGGCAGGAGGAAGTGGATGCCTGAAGAATCATCTAGTCCAGTTGCCGGCCTCCGTTCAAGGGCCTACCGTTTGGTTTCCACATCAAGCGGGTGCGCCCACAAAGGAGAGCGACATGCCACTGTATGCAGCCATTGACCTTCACAGCTGTAGGCGCTGCGGGCTCTGGTCTTCCCGAGTTAAGCCCCGGCAAACTACCGACCTTGTCGGTCTAGCAGCCTCTCAGTACCCGTGCGCTTCAGTGATGGGTATCTCTGGCTGCAGCCCATGGCCAAGGCACTCTGGGGTGAGACCACACAGTCCGAGTGAAACGACAAGCTAGCGCGCGATGTCTACGCGCTGTCTAGATCTCGCTCTTCAGGCGTCCTAAATCAGTTCGATGTGACTGCCATACAGGGCCACCGTCGCATCCGCGGTGATGAGGCGCATCGGTTCAGCCGCTGCCTGGGCCACCAGCAGGCGGTCGAACGGATCGCGGTGGTGATGCGGCATGCCGACCAGAGCTTCAATGTGCCGCCCCAGCACCGGCAACTCGAGAAAGCCGGTGGCCAGTGCCTCGGCGCGGAACTCCGCCACATCGACTTCCAACTTGCCCGTGCCGACCTTGATCGCCATCTCCCACAGCGAGGCCACACTGAAATAGACCTCGTTGTCGCAGTCGGTCAATCGATCGGCGATGGGCCTGACGCGCGGGTCCGCCTCCATCGCCCAGACGAGGATGTGTGTGTCGAGCAGCAATCTCACCGACCGCTCCCGAACAGATCCAGCACATCGTCGGGCAGCGGAGCGTCGAAGTCTCCGTGAACCTTGATCCGACCCTTCATGCGGCCCAAAACGCGAGGCTCCTTCGTCGGCGCATTGACGGCCACCATCTTGACCTGCGCCTGGCCTCGCGGGCCGATGTAAATGGTCTCGCCGGCCGCAGCCCTTTGCACGAGTTGAGACAAGGTGCTCTTGGCCTCGTGCATGCCAATGATTTGTGTGCCCATGGGCCGAGTCTAGCTAATGCCTAGCTAAGTATCAAACGATCCGCACTGTCAAGTCGGCTCAAGGGGGCTTTCCCATGACTTGAGCCGGTTCAGCGCCGCCGCGAAGGGGCGCCTTCGATCCAAGTCAGCCGCCCAACGCTTTGCCAAAGGCCCCCACCGGCAACCCCGGCAAGCCATGGCACAGCGGCGATACGCGGGGGCTGCCTGCTGGGCAGGACTGGTCGCGACCGCGCGACCAGTAGTGCACGCCCGCCAGCCCCAGTTCGCGGGCGCCTTGCATCAGGGTGTGGGCGTCTGCATGCAGGAACACATTGCCGGCCACGTCGTTCTCACCCGGCATGGCGGTGAGTGCAATGCGCGCGTAGGCGATGCCGTGCTGCGTGTGCAGGTTGCGCGCCGCTTGCAGGGCGGAGGCGCCCATGTCGCAGCGGGCTTGGCTGACGACGCACCAGCGCGCGTCGGCCGGGCCGTAGTTCATCACCATGAGGTTGATGACGGCGATGTCTTGCAGGCCATGGCGGCGCAGCGCGGCCAGCACG
>JBKCVH010000060.1:0-3580 GCA_046317675.1 Burkholderiales bacterium | reverse complement strand
CTGCTCAGTCCACGCAGGGCCGTGGTCGAGATGGCCTGCAGGTCAGAAGACTCCAGCTTGTTGAGCTGGTCGGTGCGCAGGCCGGCAATCTGGGTGGAAGTGAGCGCGGCAGCTTGGTTGGTACCCATGGCCACGACGCCGTCAGTCGTCAGCGCCGAGAGCTGCGTCGACGAAAGCGAGCGGAAGCCTGCGGTGGTGATGGCGGCCAAGTCTTCCGTCTGCAGCGTGCCGATCACGGCGGAACTGAGGTTGGAGAGCTGGGCCGTCGTCATCGCTGCGAACTGCGCGGACGTGAAGTCGTTCAGGTCAGCGCTGCTCAGACCCGCCAGCAAGCTGGTGGACAGAGACGCAACTTGGGTGTTGGAGATCAGCTGCTGCTGGTCGCTGGTGAAGGCCGAGAACTGCTCGCTGCTTAGGCCACGCAGGGCGGTGCTGTTGAGCGCTTGCAGGTCAGACGATTCCAGCTTGTTGAGCTGGTCGGTGCGCAGGCCGGCCACTTGGGTGGAGGTGAGCGCGGCGGCCTGGTTGGTGCCGATGGCCACGATGCCGTCGGTTGTCAGTGCCGACAGTTGCGTGGAAGTCAGCGATCGGAAGCCAGCGGTAGTGATGGCGGCCAAGTCTTCCGTCTGCAGCGTGCCGATGATGGCCGAGCTCAGGTTGGCCAGTTGCGTCGTCGTCAACACGGCGAACTGGGCGCTGGTGAAGGCGTTCAGGTCGGCGCTGTTGAGTGCAGACAGCAGGCTGGTGGACAGTGACGCCACTTGCGCATTGCTCAGCAGTTGCTGCTGGTCACTGGTGAAGGCGGCCAGTTGGTCACTGCTGAGGCCTCGCAGGGCCGTGGTGGTCAAGGCCTGCAAGTCAGACGATTCCAGCTTATTGAGCTGGTCGGTGCGCAAGCCAGAGACCTGCGTCGACGTCAGTGCCGCCGCCTGGTTGGTGCCGATGGCCACGATGCCGTCTGTGGTCAGCGCAGAGAGCTGGGTCGAGCTCAAGGCGCGGAAGCCGGCCGTGGTGATTGCCGCCAAGTCTTCCGTCTGCAAGGTGCCGATAACAGCCGAGCTGAGGTTGGCCAACTGCGTCGTCGTCATGGCCGCGAACTGAGCGCTGGTGAAGGCGTTCAGGTCGGCGCTGTTCAGCGCAGACAGCAGGCTGGTGGACAGCGACGCCACTTGCGCATTGCTGAGCAGTTGCTGCTGGTCGCTGGTGAAGGCGGCCAGTTGGTCACTGCTGAGACCTCGCAGGGCCGTGGTGGTCAAGGCCTGCAAGTCAGACGACTCCAGCTTATTGAGCTGGTCGGTGCGCAAGCCAGAGACCTGGGTCGAACTCAGGGCTGCTGCTTGGTTGGTGCCGATGGCCACGATGCCGTCTGTGGTCAGCGCAGAGAGCTGGGTCGAGCTCAGGGCACGGAAGCCGGTCGTCGTAATCGCCGCCAAGTCTTCGGTTTCCAGCGTGCCGATGACCGCAGAGCTGAGGTTGGCGAGCTGCGTCGTCGTCATGGCCGCGAACTGAGCGCTGGTGAAGGCGTTCAGATCGGCACTGCTCAGCGCAGCCAACAGGCTGGTGGACAGCGAAGCCACTTGCGGAGTGCTGGACAGCAACTGCTGCTGGTCGCTGGTCATAGCGGCCAACTGCTCGCTGCTCAAACCGCGCAATGCCGTGGTGGTCAAGGCTTGCAGGTCAGACGATTCCAGCTTGTTGAGCTGGTCGGTGCGCAGGCCGGCGATCTGGACCGAGCTCAGCGCGGCCGCCTGGTTGGTGCCGATGGCCACGATGCCGTCGGTCGTCAGCGCGGAGATCTGGGTGGAGCTCAGTGCACGGAAGCCAGCAGTGGTGATGGCGGCCAAGTCTTCGGTCTGCAGCGTGCCGATGGTGGCGGAGCTGAGGTTCGACAACTGGCTCGTGGTCAACACGGCGAACTGGGCGCTGTTGAAAGCGTTCAGGTCGGCGCTGTTGAGCGCAGAAAGCAGGCTGGTTGCTAGCGACGCCACTTGACCGTTGCTGAGCAGCTGCTGCTGGTCGCTGGTGAAGGCGGCAAGTTGATCACTGCTCAGGCCGCGAAGCGCCGTGGTGGTCAACGCCTGCAGGTCGGAGGACTCCAACTTGTTGAGCTGATCGGTGCGCAAGCCAGAGACCTGGGTCGAGCTCAGCGCCGCTGCTTGGTTGGTACCGATGGCCACGATGCCGTCAGTGGTCAGTGCCGAGATCTGGGTGGAGCTCAAGGCGCGGAAGCCGGCGGTGGTGAGGGCGGCCAAGTCTTCGGTCTGCAGCGTGCCGATGACGGCAGAGCTCAAACTCGACAACTGGCTGGTCGTCATGGCGGCGAACTGGGCGCTGGTGAAGGCGTTCAGGTCGGCGCTGCTCAATGCAGACAACAGGCTGGTCGACAACGAGGCCACCTGAGCGTTGCTCAGCAGTTGTTGTTGGTCACTGGTCAATGCAGCCAACTGATCGCTGCTCAAGCCACGAAGCGCTGTGGTGGTCAGCGCACGCAAGTCGTCCGACTGCATGGCGTTGAGCTGATCGGTGCGCAGGCCGGCGATCTGGGCCGACGAAATGGCCGCCGCTTGCGAGCTGGTCAGGGCCACGATGCCGTCAGTGCTCAGCGCCGACAGCTGGGTCGAGCTCAGCGCCCGGACGCCTGCCGTCGTGATGGCAGCGAGGTCTTCCGTTTGCAGCGTGCCGATGACAGCCGAGCTCAGGTTGGCCAACTGCGTCGTCGTCATCGCCGCGAACTGCGCGGAGGTGAAGTCGTTCAGCTCGGCGCTGCTCAGGCCCGAGAGCAGGCTGGTGGACAGCGAGGCCACTTGGGCGTTCGAAATCAGCTGCTGCTGGTCGCTGGTGAAGGCGGAGAACTGCTCACTGCTCAAGCCACGCAAGGCGGTGCTGTTGAGGGCACGAAGGTCGTCCGACTCCAGCTTGTTGAGCTGGTCTGTGCGCAGCCCAGCCAACTGAGTCGAAGTCAGCGCGGCCGCTTGATTGGTACCAATGGCGACGACGCCGTCAGTGCTCAAGGCCGACAACTGGGTGGAGGTCAGCGCCCTAAAGCCAGCAGTGGTGATCGCAGCGAGGTCTTCAGTCTGCAGCGTGCCGATGATGGCGGAGCTGAGGTTGGCCAGTTGGGTCGTCGTCAGCGCAGCAAACTGAGCACTGGTGAAAGCGTTCAAGTCGGCACTGCTCAAAGCAGATAGCAGGCTGGTCGACAGCGAGGCGACTTGGCCGTTGCTGAGGATCTGCTGCTGGTCACTGGTTAGCGAGGCCAACTGCTCGCTGCTCAAGCCGCGAAGGGCGCTGGTGCTCAGTGCGCGCAGGTCCTCTGATTCAAGCTTGTTGAGCTGATCGGTGCGCAAACCGGCCATCTGAATCGACGACAAGGCGGCTGCTTGACCCGTGGTCAGCGCAACGATGCCGTCGGTGGTCAGCGCGGACACCTGGGTAGAGGTCAGGGAACGGAAGCCGAGCGTGGTGATGGCCGCCAGATCCTCGGTTGCCAAGGTGCCAATGACGGCCGAGCTGAGGTTGCTCAGCTGACTGGTCGTCATGGCGGCGAACTGGGCGCTGCTGAAGGCGTTCAGGTCAGCAC
>JBKCVH010000059.1:0-9961 GCA_046317675.1 Burkholderiales bacterium | reverse complement strand
GCGCTGCGGTGGCGCTGGCCAGTTGGTCGCGGCATCCGGTGTCGCAAGCGGTGGCGCGCAGCGGTGCCGGTTTGCCCGGCCTGCGCTGGCGCGAGGTGCAGGAGCTGCCGGGCAAGGGTCTGCGCGGCCTGGATGCCGATGGCCAATGGTGGTGTTTAGGACCGCAGCCCGAGCGTGCCGGCGCGCAGTTTGGTCGCGAGGGTGAGCCAGCCCTGCTGGCCTTTGACACCGAGGAGGCGCCCCTGCCCAGTGCGGCGCGTTTTCTCAAGGAGTTGCAGGAACTTGGGCTGCACGGTGGCTTGCGGGTGGGCCTGCTCTCAGGCGACAAGGCCGAGCGCGTGGCCGCCGTGGCTGCGCAGTTGGGCATTGCCGATGCCCATGGCGGCTGCAGCCCTGAGCGCAAGCTGGAACTGGTGCGCGCCGAGCAGCAGCAAGGCGCCTGCGTTCTGATGGTGGGCGATGGCGTGAACGACGCCCCGGTGCTGGCGCAGGCCGATGCCTCATTGGCTGTGGCGGGTGCGGCTGGCCTTGCGGCGCAGGCGGCCGATGTCTTGCTGCTCCGTGGCGACTTGAGCGCTTTGCCGGGCTTGATCCGCCAGGCTCGCCGCACGCAGCACGTGATGCGGCAAAACCTCATTTGGGCCGCTAGCTACAACGGCCTCGCCATTCCCTTGGCGCTGCTGGGCTACCTGCCGCCTTGGGCTGCAGGGCTTGGCATGGCGCTCAGCTCCCTGCTGGTGGTGGGCAATTCTTTGCGGCTGGCCCGGGGCGATTGAGATGGACATCCTGTATTTACTGATCCCGGTCTCGGTGCTTTTGGCCCTGCTGGTGCTGGTGGTTTTTGCCTGGGCGATCAAGGCTGGCCAGTTCGAGCGCGTGGAAACGGAGGGTGAACGCATCTTGTTTGATGTAGATCAAGTGAAGCCGCCGGAGTCATCCGAGCGCACTTGATACGGGTCAAGTCGCTGCGAACCCTTCTTGCGAAGAATGACTGCACAAGAAGGAGGACCTTGATGTCAATCTCTGCGACACAAACCCGCGCGGCACCCGCTGCGTTTTTTGACGGCCCCGTGCGCGCCTTTGCCTTCATGGCGGTGATCTGGGGCGTCGTCGGCATGCTGGTCGGCGTCATCATTGCCGCCCAGTTGGCTTGGCCCGACATCACGGCCGGTATCCCGTGGCTCAGCTACGGTCGCTTGCGGCCGCTGCACACCAATGCCGTGATCTTTGCCTTTGGCGGCTGCGTGCTGTTCGCCACCAGTTTCCATGTGGTGCAGCGCACCTGCATGACGACGCTGTTTGCGCAGAAGCTGTCTTGGTTCGTGTTCTTTGGCTGGCAGCTCATCATCTTGCTGGCTGCGGTCACGCTGCCACTGGGTATCACCAGCGGCAAGGAATACGCCGAACTGGAGTGGCCGATTGACTTGTTGATCGCCGTGGTCTGGGTCAGCTACGCCATCGTCTTCTTTGGCACGGTGGGCACACGCAAGGTGCGGCACATCTATGTGGCCAACTGGTTCTTCGGTGCCTTCATCCTCACCGTGGCCTTGCTGCACATCGTCAATAGCGCAGCGGTGCCGGTGAGCTTCTGGAAGAGCTACAGCGCCTACGCCGGTGTGCAAGACGCGATGGTGCAGTGGTGGTACGGCCATAACGCCGTGGGCTTCTTTTTGACCGCTGGCTTCCTTGGGATCATGTACTACTACATCCCCAAGCAAGCCGAGCGCCCGGTGTACAGCTATCGCCTGTCCATCGTGCACTTCTGGTCGCTGATCTTCATCTACATGTGGGCCGGCCCGCACCACCTGCACTACACGGCCTTGCCCGACTGGGTGCAGAGCCTGGGCATGGTGTTCAGCCTGGTGCTGCTGGCGCCCAGCTGGGGCGGCATGATCAACGGCATCATGACCCTGTCGGGTGCGTGGCACAAACTGCGCGACGACCCGATCCTGAAGTTCCTCATCGTCTCGCTGTCCTTCTACGGCATGAGCACCTTTGAGGGGCCCATGATGTCGATCAAGACGGTGAATGCCTTGAGCCACTACACCGACTGGACCATCGGCCACGTGCACAGCGGCGCCCTCGGTTGGGTGGGCTTGGTGAGCATGGGCGCGCTGTATCACATGATCCCGAAGCTCTGGGGTCGCAAAGAGATGCACTCGGTGCGAGCCATTGAAGTGCACTTCTGGGTGGCCACCATCGGCATCGTGCTGTACATCGCCGCCATGTGGATTGCTGGCGTGATGCAGGGCCTGATGTGGCGTGCCATGAACCCGGACGGCACCTTGGTCTACAGCTTCGTTGAGAGCGTGAAGGCCACTTACCCGTACTACGTGGTTCGCTTGGTCGGGGGTGTGCTCTACCTGGGCGGCATGTTGATCATGCTGTGGAACGTGGTGATGACCATCAAGGGCCAAAAGGCTCCGGTGTTCGTGCCCAAACTTGCCACGGCTTAAGGAGAGCACCATGGCTGACAACAACCACAAAGTGACAGGTCACGAGCGGATCGAGACCAACAACTTCCTGATGATCGTGCTGATCGTCGCGGCCGTCGCTTTCGGCGGGCTCGTGGAGATCGTGCCGCTGTTCTTCCAGCGTTCCACCACGCAGGCGGCTCCGGGCGTTAAGCCCTATACCCCGCTGCAGTTGGCTGGGCGCGATGTGTACCTGCGCGAAGGTTGCTACAACTGCCACTCGCAAATGATTCGCCCCTTCCGCGCTGAAACCCTGCGCTACGGCGAGTACAGCAAGGCAGGTGAGTTCGTCTACGACCACCCCTTCCAGTGGGGCAGCAAGCGCACCGGGCCTGACCTGCACCGCGTGGGTGGGCGCTATTCCGATGAATGGCACCGCTTGCACCTGATGAATCCAAGGGACTTGGTGCCGGAGTCGAACATGCCCGCCTACCCCTGGTTGGCCACCGCCACCGTGGATGCCGCTGGCATTGGGCCGCGCATGAGCGCCTTGCGCCTGGTCGGCGTTCCGTACACCGATGCCGAGATTGCCGCTGGCGCTGAAGCTGTCAAGGGCAAGACGGAAATGGAAGCCGTGATTGCCTACCTTCAGGGCTTGGGCCGGCCTGCCCCGGATGCCAAAACGGCCAACGCCATGGGCTACGCCGAAGGAGCCAAGCCATGAGCTGGGACGTGAACACCTTGCGCAGCTTGGCCACTTTGCTCGGCTTCGTCGCCTTTGTTTTGTTGGTCTGGCAAACGTGGCGGCGAAGCAGCCTGCCTGAGCATGAGCGCGCAGCGGCGCTGCCTTTCCTCCAAGAAGAATCTGAAGGAGCTCGTCGTGAGTGATTTCTTTTCCAGCGGCTGGTCCTGGTTCATCATTGCCGTCACCGTCGGCGGCTTGGTCTTCTGCGTCTGGTTGCTGTTGGCTTCCAGCAAGACCACCAACATGTCCAGCGACGGCACCACCGGCCACGTGTGGGACGAAGACCTGCGTGAGATGAACAACCCCCTGCCGCGTTGGTGGTTGGGCCTCTTCGTCATCACCGTGGTCTTTGCCGCCGTCTACCTGACCTTCTACCCAGGCCTCGGCGACAAGCCCGGCATGTTGAACTGGAGCCAAGAAGGTCAACTGGCCAACGAGCAGGCGGCTGCCAAGGCCAAGCTGCAACCCCTCTTTGCCAAGTACACCGCCATGGATGCCGCCGCCCTGGCGCAGCAGCCGGAGGCGATGGCCATGGGCCAGCGCTTGTTCTTGAACAACTGCGCGCAACGCCACGGCTCCGACGGCAAGGGCAGCAAGGGTTTCCCGAACCTGACGGATGGCGATTGGCTCTGGGGTGGCGAGTTCGACACCATCAAGCAGAGCATCAGCAATGGCCGCGACGGCATGATGCCGCCGATGGGCGATGCCGTGGGCTCTAGCGAAGACCAGCGCAACCTCGCGCACTACGTGATGAGCCTGTCAGGTAGCCCGCACAACAGCCTGAAAGCGCAACTGGGCAAAGGCAAGTTCACCGCTTGTGCCGCTTGCCACGGGCCACAAGGCAAGGGCAACCCAGCCCTGGGCGCGCCGAACTTGAGCGACAAGATCTGGCTGCACGGCTGGGGCGAGGAGGCGATTCTGGCCATGATCCTGAATGGCAAGCACAACGTCATGCCGGCTCAGAACAAGCTCCTCACGCCCGAGCAAATCCACGTGCTGGGTGCTTATGTGAAGAACCTGAGCACCGTCGCTAAAACGCAGTGAGGCCCTGTTGACCCAAGTCGCCCCGATCAAGCTTTACAAGAAGCACGAGAAGATCCATCCACGCGAAGTGCATGGACTCTTCCAGACTTGGCGCTGGGTCTTCGTCTTCCTGACCCAGGCGGTGTTTTACGGGCTGCCTTGGTTGCAGTGGGGAGAGCGGCAGGCGGTCTTGTTTGACCTGGAAGCGCGCCGCTTCTACTTGCTGGGCTTGGTGCTGTACCCGCAAGACTTCATCTACCTCACGGCCCTGCTGGTGCTGTGCGCCTATGCGCTGTTCCTGTTCACAGCCGTAGCCGGCCGGGTTTGGTGTGGCTACGCCTGCCCGCAGACCGTCTACACATCGATGTTCCTGTGGATTGAACAGCGCGTGGAGGGCAGCAGGGCGCAGCGGCAAAAGCTGGACAAGGCACCATGGTCGATCAACAAGCTGTGGCGCCGCGCTGCCAAGCACAGCGCTTGGCTGGTCCTGGCGTTGTTCACCGGCTTTAGCTTTGTGGGCTACTTCACGCCCATTCGTGAGCTGGCGCCGGCCGTGCTGGCGGCGCAACTTGGGCCGTGGCAAACATTCTGGATCTTGTTCTACAGCTTTGCCACCTGGGGCAATGCGGGCTTCATGCGAGAGCAAGTCTGCAAGTACATGTGCCCCTATGCGCGCTTCCAAAGCGCGATGTTCGACAAAGACACTTTGATCATTGGCTACGACGTCGAACGCGGTGAGCCGCGTGGCCCGCGCGGCCGCAACGATGACTTGAAAGCCAAGAACCTGGGGCACTGCATCGATTGCGGTTTGTGCGTTGATGTGTGCCCGACAGGCATCGACATCCGCAAAGGCTTGCAGTACGAGTGCATTGGCTGCGCCGCCTGCGTGGACGTGTGCGATGGCGTGATGGACAAGCTGAACTACCCACGCGGCTTGGTGCGCTACGACACCGAGAACGGCTTGGCGCAGCACCTCGATCGCAAGCAAGAGCTCAAGCGCGTGTTCAGGCCGCGCGTCTGGGTGTACACGGTGGTGATGTGGTTGATCATTGCCGCCGTGGCCACCAGCCTCTACCTGCGGCCCCCGTTCCGCTACGACGTGGTGCGCGACCGCGGTTCGCTCGGGCGCTGGAACGAGCAGGGGCAGTTGGAGAACGTTTACCGCCTTCAAGTCATGAACGTGGTGGAGCGCTCGCAGCGCTATCGCATCCGCGTTGAAACCGACGATGCCGCCTTGGCCGGCCTGCAAGTGGGTGCCAATGTGCAAGAGCTGGTTCTGAACCCGATTGAAGCGCGCTGGGTGTCGGTGACGGTGCACTTGCCCGAAGGCGTGGCCCCGCAGCAAAGCGGCGCGCATGCCGTTCGCTTCGTGGTGGAACGCGTGGCGGCCGGTGCCGATGGCGAGCGCGTATTGACCGAGAAGACCACCTTTGTGGTCCCCAAGTAAGGAGACGAGCCCATGAAGCCCAACCCCACTCAGCCCTTCTTCAGCTTTCGCTTCAACTGGCTGGTCATTGGCCTACCGTTGATTGCGGTCGTGGCCAGTTTCATCACCCTGTTCTTGGCGCTCAGTCACCCTGACCCGGTGCTCAAGGTCAGCAAAGGGTCACCTGAAGAGCGCCCCGCCGTGGAAGGGCGCAACCACGCCACCACGGGTGGCAAGCGGCCCCAATAAGGTGGATTGAGGCTAGAGCCTGGAGACCACGCGCGCATGCCGCTCATGGGTCCAGTAAGCCCAGGCCCAGTCCACCAGCACCACGAAGCGGTTGCGAAAACCAATCAAGAAGTACACGTGGGCAAAGAGCCAGAGCAGCCAGGCCAAATAGCCTGAGAAGCGAAGCGTGCCAAGGGGTGTGCTCAGGGCCACCACAGCGCTGTGGCGGCCGATGGTGGCCAGGTTACCGAAGTCTCGGTAGACAAAGGGCTTGCTCGCTTTGCCGCTGAGGCGGCGCAGCAAGTTGGCGGCGGCGTGCCGGCCCATTTGCTTGGCGGCTGGCGATACACCGGGCACCACCACCGGTGCTTGCCCCCTGCGCTGACTCTGGGCCGCAGCCAGGTCGCCGATGACCTGGATTTCAGGATGGTCGGGCAAGCTGAGGTCGGCCTGCACCTGCACGCGACCGGCGCGGTCAAGCCCGCAGCCTGTGGTCTCGGCCAGCGCCTTGCCCAAAGGGGACGCCGCGACACCAGCTGCCCAAACGATGCAGCGGCTTTCGAGCCGCGAGGTTTGGCCTTCGCAAACCAGCTCCACGCCTTGCGCGTCGATTTGCGTCACGCGGGCGCCCAGCCGCACTTCCACCCCCAGCGCCTCCAGTTGCAGCTTGGCTTTGTGGCTGAGGCTCTCCGGCATGGTCTGCAGCACGCGGGCACCGCCTTCCAGCAGCAGCACGCGCGCTTGCCGGGGGTCGATGCGGCGGAACTCGCCGGCCAGGGTGGTGCGGGCAATCTCCGCCAGGGTGCCGGCCAACTCGACGCCGGTGGGGCCTGCCCCCACCACCACGAACTGCAGCCAGCGCTCACGCAGGCTGGGGTCTTCTTCGCGTTCGGCGGCTTCGAAAGCGAGCAGCACGCGGCGACGAATCTCAAAGGCGTCATCGAGCGTCTTGAGGCCAGGCGCATGCACAGCCCAATGCTCTTGCCCAAAGTAGCTGTGCGTGGCCCCGGCGGCCACGATGAGTTGGTCGTAAGGCAACTCAACGCCATCTTTCAAGCGAACGCGCTTGGCCTGGGCATCAATGCCGACCACCTCGCCCAACAAGCAGGTGATGTTGGACTGGTGCCTGAACAAAGTGCGCACCGGCGCGGCAATGGACGGTGCGGAAAGTCCGGCGGTGGCCACCTGGTAGAGCAGGGGCTGGAACAAGTGGTGATTGGTCTTGTCAATCAGCGTGACTTCGACGCTTGCACCGCGCAATGCCTTGGCAGCCTCCAAGCCGCCGAAGCCGCAACCAATGATCAGTAATCTGGGAATCGGGCTCATGGGCCCATGCTACGCCTTCGAATGCTGCGCCGCAGCATTCGTGCTCAACACCTTGAGATGCTTACGGCTTCAAGACTCAGCAGGCCGCTGCCGACACCAAGCGCTGCAAGGCATCGGGCTTGAGCACCGTGATTTGGCGCTGCTTCACCTCCAGCGTGCCTTCATCCTGAAACTTGGAGAAGGTGCGGCTGACGGTCTCTAGCTTCAGCCCCAGGTAGCTGCCAATCTCTTCGCGCGTCATGCGCAGCACCAGTTCACTGGCTGAATAGCCGCGCGCCTGCAGGCGCTGGGTGAGGTTGAGCAAGAAGGCGGCCACGCGTTCTTCGGCGCGCATGGAGCCGAGCAGCATCATCACGCCGTGGTCGCGCACGATCTCGCGGCTCATGATGCGGTGGAGCTGGGTCTGCAGTGCCCCAAACTCGCGCGCCAGGTGCTCAAGATCAGAGAAGGGCAGCACGCAGACCGAGGAGTCTTCCAGCGCCTCAGCGTTCACTGTGTGGTGCCCACTGCCAATGCCATCCAGCCCCAGCAACTCGCCGGCCATTTGGAATCCGGTGACTTGCACTCGGCCGTCTTCCGCAGTCAGGCAGGTCTTGAAGAATCCGGAGCGCACGGCGTAAAGCGCATGAAAGCTCTGCGAGGCCCGGAACAAAGACTCTCCCCGCAAAATCACTTTGCGTTGGCTGATGAGGCCATCGAGCTTCTCCATGTCGACCGGATTCAAGCCGACCGGGAGGCACAGCTCCTTCAGGTTGCAGTCGGAGCAGGCGGTGCGCAGCGGCTCGAGGCGGATGGGCGTGATCGCAGTAGACATAGGTGCATCATAGGCATGAGCGCTGCCCATGGACTTGAAGGGTGACTTGGGCTTGTTGAATGAGCCTTTGCGTCAGATCAAGGCACGAGTCCCAAGCTCCGGGCACCATCGTTGCCATGTCTGCTGCTCACTCCACCCCTTTGCCGCGCGCGGCCGATGCTCTTGCGGCTGTGCAGCTTTTGCCGCCAGCCCTCCTGGATCGCTTGGGTTCGGCGGGTCCTCGCTACACCAGCTACCCCACGGCCGACCGCTTTGTGGAGGCTCACGGTCCGGAGCAGCACAAGCAAGCCTTGCTTCAGCGCTCACAAGGTCCGGGCCGTGCGGCACCGCTTTCGGTTTATGTGCATGTGCCGTTTTGCGAGTCGCTTTGCTACTACTGTGCTTGCAACAAAATCGTTACCAAGCACCATGAGCGTGGTGCTGAGTACTTGAAGCTACTCGACGCTGAGATTCGCCTTTGGACTGAAGGCCTCGGCTGTCGACCTGCGGTGTCCCAGTTGCATTTGGGTGGCGGCACGCCAACCTTCCTGTCTGACTCGGAGCTTTCGGTGTTGGTGGCACGGCTGCGCACGGCCTTTGAATGGCTGCCAGGCATCGAGGCATCCATTGAGATCGACCCTCGCACCGTGACCCGCGAGCGGCTCGGGCACTTGAAAGCGCTGGGCTTCACGCGCATCAGCTATGGCGTGCAGGACTTCGACCTGCGCGTGCAGCAGGCCGTGCACCGCGTGCAAGCTTTCGAGCAGGTTCAGCATTTGATGGTGGACGCCCGCGAGTTGGGCTTTGCCTCAGTCAATTTGGATCTCATCTGTGGCCTGCCGCTCCAAACCGCTGCGAGTTTTGCGAAAACCTTGGCGCAGGTGGTGCAGCTGCGGCCCGATCGCATCGCGCTCTATGCCTACGCCCACTTGCCCCAGCGCTTCAAAGCACAGCGCCGCATCCACAACAACGATTTGCCCGCTGCCGATGTGCGCCTGCAGCTGCACGCCGATGCCATCGCCGCCTTCTTGGCCGCTGGGTATGAACACATTGGCATGGATCACTTTGCCTTGCCAGACGACGCCTTGGCGCAAGCCAAGCGCCAGGGCCGTTTGCACCGCAACTTCCAGGGTTACACCGTTCAGCCCGATGGAGACCTGATCGGCCTGGGGGTCTCGGCCATCAGCCGCGTGGGTGCCACTTACTCCCAGAACGCCAAAACCTTGGACGAGTACGCCGATGCAGTCCAGCACGGTCTGTGGCCCGTGGTTCGAGGCATTGCGGTAACCCGCGACGACTTGGTCCGGCGCAGCGCCATCATGGCGCTGATGTGCCAAGGCCGGCTGGAGTTTGAGGCCCTGGCCGCGGCCCATCTCATCGACCCCAAGCAGTACTTCGCTCAAGAGCTGGAGGCCTTGGCCTCCCAGGCGGCCGACGGCTTGGTCGTGCTGACCGAGCAGGCCGTGGAAGTGACGCCCTTGGGCTGGTTCTTCGTGCGTTCGGTGGCAGCCGTGTTTGACCGCCAATTGCAACAAGACCGCGCCCGCGAGCGCTACAGCAAGATCATTTGATGCTGGACGCGGCGCTGATTGGCACGCTGGGTTTGATGGGTTTGGCCAGCGTGCCGCATTGCGCGCTGATGTGCGGCGCCCCTTGCGCCGCAGCCGTGGGCGGTGGCCAAAGGGCACCCGCCATGGCGGGCTTCCAGACCGGGCGTCTGCTTGGCTATGCAGCCGCTGGCGCGGTAGCGGCCTTCAGCGTGGGCTGGCTGCGCGAGGCGAGTGAAGCCAGCCGCGTGTTGCGCCCCGTTTGGACGCTGCTGCACAGCGCGCTCTTCGCTTTCGGCTTGTACTTGCTCATCACAGCGCGTTGGCCGGCTTGGCTTGGGCGCAGTGGCGCAAGGACCGATGTGGTGCACTGGCAGCGGGCCTCGGGCAGTGGACTGCTTTGGTTTGCCTGGCCCTGCGGCGTGCTGCAAGGGGCCTTGGTGGTGGCTGCATTGGCCA
>JBKCVH010000058.1:0-7853 GCA_046317675.1 Burkholderiales bacterium | reverse complement strand
ATATGCATCCAATACGCCAAAAGCTCTTGCTCGTCGCCCTTGGAGTGGCCCTCAGCGCCTGCGGTGGCGGCGGCAGCGGGTCTGCACCGCCGGCACCACCGCCCCCTGCCCCAACACCCACGCCTCCACCCCCGCCGCCCCCGCCGCCCCCGGCGCCAGCGCCAACGCCCACACCGGCTGGCGTGGACCTGAGCAGCGTTGCGCGCAGCGACCCCGGCAGTTCATTGGACGCGAACTGGCAGTTCGGCGCCTTCATGCAGGTCTTTGTGCGCAGCTACCAAGACAGCAACGGCGATGGCGTGGGCGACCTCAAGGGCCTGATCAGCCGCCTGGACTACCTGCAAGGCCTTGGCGTCAAAGGCCTGTGGCTGCTCCCCATCCAGCGCAGCCAAGATGGCGACCACGGCTATGCGGTGGTGAACTACCGCGACGTCGAAAACGCCTACGGCAGCCTGGCCGACGTGGATGAACTTCTGCGCCAAGCGCATGCCCGGGGCATTGGGGTGGTGCTGGACTACGTGATCAACCACAGCGCCGCCAACCACCCGCTTTTTGGCGCCTCACGCCTCGACACCACCAACAGCTTCAGGAACTGGTTCGTTTGGCAAGCCAGCGTGCCCGCAGGCTGGAGTGTTTTCGGTGGCAACCCCTGGCGCGCGGCCAGCAGCGGTGCGTACTACGCGCCCTTCTGGGACCAAATGCCCGATTGGAATTTGCGCGAGCCGGCGGTGGTCGACTTCCACCGCAACAACCTGCGCTTCTGGCTCAATCGCGGCGTCGATGGATTCCGCTTCGATGCCGTCGGCGTGCTGTTTGAGAACAGCGCCAGCGCCTGGGAGAACCAAGCTGAGAACTTCAGCTACATGCGCGAAGTGGCCGCCGAAGTGGGCAGCTATGCCAAACGCTTTGTGGTGTGCGAAGGCCCGTCTGCCTCCAACGCCTTTGCCGATGCCTGCGGGCGCGCCTTTGCCTTCGGAACCCAAACCGCACTGCTTGCAGCCGCCAACGGCAACCCCAGCAGCTTGGCCAGCATGGCGCCCAGCGCCGGCCTGAGCCCCTTCCTCTCCAACCACGATGGCTTTGCTGGCGAGCGCCCCTTCAACCAACTCGGCGGCGACCTGGGCGCCCTCAAGCTGGCCGCCGCGCTGAACCTGCTGCGCCAAGGCACCCCCTTCATCTACTACGGCGAAGAAGTGGGGATGGGTGGCGGCGCCGGCTTGAGCGGCGACCCCCGCCTGCGCAGCCCCATGAGCTGGACGGCCGACCCGGTGCACGCCGGCTTTTCCACCCGCAGCCCCTACCGCGCGCTGGCGGCCAATTCGGCAACCCACAACGTGGCACAGCAAAGCGCCGACCCCGCCTCGCTGCTGAACCACTACCGGGCCCTGCTGGCGCTGCGGAACCGCGAGCCCGCCCTGCTGCGCGGCCGCACCGAAGGCCAGCAAGCGCAGGGCAGCGTCTTCAGCTACTGGCGCAAAGAAGGCGCTGACGCGCTGCTGGTGGTGCACAACACGGCCCGCGTGGCCAGCAACGGCATCAGCATTGGCGGCGCACCCGCTCTGGCTCGCTTGGCACGGCAGTTGGGGCCAGGGGCTGACGCCAGCGCCAATGCACAAGGCAATATCGTGCTGGATCTGCCGGCCCAATCGACCCACGTCTTCAAGGTGCAACCCTGATGTTTAGACACGCGCTCAGACCCTCTCTCCTCACCGTCGCCCTCGCCCTCGCCGGGTGCGCAGCGACCGTGCCTGCCCCAGCGCCCCTCCCGGCGCCGCAAGACATCGGCGCCGTGGCACCCCAAGCCCGCAGCAACGGCCTTGCCGCCGATTGGGCGCACGGCCCTTTCATGGAGGTTTTCGTCCGCGCCTACCAGGACAGCGACGGCGACGGCAAGGGCGACCTGCGCGGACTCATCAGCCGCCTGGATCACCTCCAAGCCTTGGGTGTGACGGGGCTTTGGCTGATGCCCATCACCCAAAGCGCCGACCGCGACCACGGCTACGCCACCACCGACTTCCGCGCCATCGAAACCGACTACGGCACGCTGGCCGACTTTGACGAGTTGCTCAAGCAAGCGCATGCGCGCGGCATCGGCATCATCATTGACTACGTCGTCAACCACAGCAGCCACGCGCACCCCCTGTTCCAGCAAGCCAAAAGCAGCCCGAACAACGCCTACCGCGACTGGTTCGTGTGGAGCGACACGGCACCCGCCGGATGGGACATCTGGGGCAAATACCCCTGGTACTGGACGGGACAGCAGCCCTGGACTTGGAAAGGCGAAGTCAAGGACATGCCCCTGGCGCCCGCCGGCAGCCGCGACTTCTACTTCGGCACCTTCGGGCCCCACATGCCCGACTTCAACCTGAAGAACGAAACCGTGGTGCGCTGGCACGAAGACAACCTGCGCTTTTGGCTGAACCGCGGGCTCGATGGCTTCCGGCTCGACGCCGTGCCGCACTTGGTGGAACACAACGCCAAAGACTGGAACGACCAGCCCGAGAGCCGCCAACTCACCAAGCGCTTCTACGACCTCATTTCCAGCTACCCGCAGCGCTACACGGTGTGTGAAGCCACGGCCGAGCCAGGCGCGTACAGCAGTGAAGCAGTCTGCGGCTCCGCCTTCGCTTTTGGCTTGGAGCGCGCCATCCTCGATGCCCTCAAGGGCGGCAAACCCGAGGCCGTGCAGCAAATCGGCGACTTCTTCAAGACCCGCCCCCACCGCATGGCCACCATGCTGGCCAACCACGACATCTTTGCCGGCCACCGCATTTGGGACCAACTGAAAGGCGACGAGGCCAAGTACCGCCTCGCTGCCGCCAGCTACCTGCTTCAGCCGGGCATTCCCTTCATCTACTACGGCGAGGAAATCGGTCAAGGCGGCCTGCTGCAACTGCAGGGCGACTTCCCCATTCGCGGCCCCATGAGCTGGACGACCGACGGCGGCTTCAGCACCTCCAGCACGCCCTACCGGGCCGTGAGCCCCAACGCGACCACCCACAACGCGCAAGCCCAGCGGGCCGACCCCAACTCCCTCTTCCACCACTACCGCCAACTGGTGCAACTGCGGCGCAGCGAGCCCGCCTTGCTCAAGGGTAGCTACGAGCAAGTGCAGGTGCAAGGGCCTGTGCTGTCCTTCGTGCGCAAGGCAGAGGGGCAAGCGCTGCGCGTCTGGCTCAACTACAGCGCCGAAGCCCAAGGCATTGAGGCCAGCGACCGCCTCGTTTGGGCCTCGCCGCAAAGCGCCAGCCCAGCCCGCCTGCCTGCCTGGGGCGTTCGGGTGGAGCGCCTGTAGGCAGCCTCTGTTAGCGTGGCCGGCCAATGGCCACCCCGCTCATCAACGCACGCTCGCTGCTCCTGCTCGCGCTGCCGCCGTTGCTGTGGGCCGGCAATGCGGTGGTGGGCCGGGCTCTGATTGACAGCGCGCCACCGGTGCTGCTCAATGCTTTGCGCTGGAGCCTCGTGGCGCTCCTGCTGCTGCCGCTCACACGGCAGCTTTGGCGGCAGCCGCAGGCCCTTGTGCGGCATTGGCGCTGGTGGCTGGCCACGGGTGTGCTGGGCATGAGCGCCTACAACACCCTGCAGTACCAAGCACTGCACAGCGCCACGGCCGTGAACGTGACCTTGATTGCCGCGAGCCTGCCCCTGGCCATGCTGCTGGTGGGGCAAGTGGGCTTCTCGGTGCGGGCCACAAGACGCCAAGTCGGCGGCGCTCTGCTGGCACTCTTGGGCGTCGTCGTGGTCATCAGCCACGGCAGCTTGGCGCAACTCCTGCATCTGCAATTTGCCAAGGGCGACTTGCTGATGCTGGTGGCCACGCTCAGTTGGGCAGCCTACTCCTGGATGCTGACGCGCCGCCCTGCCGCGCTCACAAACTGGAGCTGGATCGACCTGCTGGCGGTGCAAACCCTGTTTGGCTTGCTGCTGGCTTGGCCCATGGCGGCCGCCGAGCAGAGCTGGACCTCGGTGCCACTGCGCGCCGACGCTTTTCTGGGCCTTGCCTTGGGCTACATCGTGCTGGGCCCCAGCCTCTTGGCCTACCGCTGCTGGGCGCTCGGGGTGGCCGAGGGCGGGCCTGCACTGGCCGGCATCTTTGTGAACCTGACGCCCCTTTTTGCGGCCTTGATGTCAGCCCTTTGGTTGGCCGAGGCACCCCAGGGATTCCACGTGCTCGCATTTGCACTGATCGCCATGGGCATTGCCGTTTCGGCCAAAACCTAAGGCAACATCGCAACATGCTTCGTTCAGCGCCCCCGATCCGTTTTACGGCCCCTCTGCGCTGGGCTGTGGTGTTGACCTTGGCCTTTGGCCTGTTGGTACCCGGGGCCACCTTGATGTTCTACAACCTTCAAGTCACCCGCGAAGCGGTGATGGACACCCTAGAGCTCGACCTCAAGCGCACCACGCAAGTGCTGGCGCTCAGCCTGGTCGAGCCCATTTGGCAGGTCTCACCCGACCTCGGCCAACCCATGGTGGAAGCGCAGTTCGACGACCCCCGGATGGTCTCCGTGCAGGTGACCGAAGCAGCCGGCTCTCGGCCGGTGCTCGGCATGGAAGAGCCCAACACCGTTCCCAGCCTGTCGCGCACGATGGAACTGCCCATCGTGCGTGAATCGCGCCGCATTGGCACTGTGAAGGTGGTGATGAGTGCGGCGCCGCTGATGGTGCAAGCCCAGAAAGACATGATGCTGGACGGCATGCGCATGCTGCTGATGACCGGCGTCTCGATGGCCATGATTTTGGTGCTGCTGCGTCGGCGTGTTTTGGTGCCCATGGAGAAGCTCTCGCAAGCCGCTTCCGAGCTTGGATCGGGCCACCTGAACCGGCCATTGAAAGTGGAAGGGCGCGACGAGATTGGCAGGGTTAGCCAAGCCATGGAGCGCATGCGGCTCGCCTTGTTGGAAGCCTTTGACCGCCTGCGCCAGCATGCACAAACTTTGGAAGAGCAAGTGGCGCAGCGCACGTCCGAGCTGACCAGCAGCAACAAGGAGCTGACCAGCACCCTGAGCCAGCTGCAAACCGCACAGCGCGAGTTGGTGGAGTCGGAAAAGCTGGCATCGCTGGGCCGCTTGGTGGCCGGCGTGGCCCATGAACTCAACACCCCTCTGGGCAATGCCATGACGGTGGTGACGGCGCTGGAAGACCGCTGGGCCGAGCTCGACACCGCCATCAAGTCAGGCCAGCCCTTGCGGCGCAGCCAGTTGGAAGCGCTGGTGACCGACACCCGACGCGGCCAAGATATCTTGCAGCGCAACGTGGCCAAGGCGGCTGATTTGGTGCGGGACTTCAAGCAGGTTGCCATCGACCAAACCTCGGATGCACGCCGCAAGTTTGATCTGGACAAAGTCATCGAAGACGTCCTCGTGATGGTGGAGCCCCGCTTCAAAGCAACGCCGTATTCCATCCACACCACTTTGCACACCGATCTGCACATGGACAGCTACCCGGGCTCATTGGGCCAGGTGCTGACCAACCTCATCATCAACTGCTTGGTTCACGGCCTGCACGACCGAGAAACCGGCCACGTCTACATCACCTGCTCCAACCTCACGAGCCAACCGGGCTGGGTTGAACTCAGCGTGCGCGACGACGGCTGGGGCATGGACGACTCGGTGCGCCGTCGCATCTTTGACCCCTTCGTCACGACCAAGCTCGGGCGTGGAGGCAGCGGGCTGGGCATGCACATCGTGCACACCATCGTGACGCAACTGCTGGGTGGGCAAATCGAAGTTTCCAGCGACCCCGGCCAGGGCGCGCTCATGTCGCTCCGCCTACCCAAGGTAGCGCCGGTGCGCGCTGAGCCGCCCGAAGCCTTTTGATCAGCTCACACCGCGCCTGAGCAGCAGCTCCTGCAAGGGCTCCGGCAAGTCCTCCAAGTCGTCGGGCGCCGGCGCGCCCTGGTCGAGCAAAAGACCCAGCACGGCGGCGTAGTCACCGCCCGGCAGCGGCTCATTGCAAGCGGCATGCAAGCAGCTCCCCACGGCGTCGCCGCCGTAGCCGTTCTCCTCCTCGAACCGAGCCCCGCGCGCGATCAACTCGGCCACCATCACCGCGTCGCCGCGAAACGCAGCTTGATTGAGCGCACTGGCCTCCCAGTCACCCTTCACCGCGACGGGCCAGCCCAGTTCGAGCATCAGGCGCACCGAGGCCAAACGGCCGCGCTGGGCTTGATCCGGCAAGAGCCTCAGCGCCGCGGCGGGCAGTGACTCCAAGAGATTGGGCTGCGCGGCCAAGGCCGCTCGGGCCGAGGCGGCATCAGCAGCCGCACAGGCAGCTAAAAAGCGCTGGCTCTCCGTCAAGTGGACCACCAGGCCCAGCCCAGCAAAGCGCTCTAGCGCGGCCTGCTCGCCCACGCAGGCCGCGTGCCACGCGCTGTCTCGGCCGGAAGCATCCAAGAGCGAAGGGTCGGCCCCGTGCGCCAGCAGAACCTCAATGCAAGCCAGGGAGCGCCCACGCACCAAAGCATGCTGCAAGGGGCGCAGGCCACCCGGGCCCAGCTCGTTGGCATCGGCCCCCAGCTCCAGCGCTTGGCGCAAGTCCTCTGGCGCTTCAAAGTCCAGTTGCCGGAAGAACGCATTCGTGCCGGGCCACCGCGCACCCGCCCGAACCAAAGCCTCCAGCAAGCGGCGGTCGGACTGCTCGGTGGCGTGGTACAGCGACTCGTTGTCATTGGGCTCGGCCCCGGCCTTGAGCAGCAACTCCGTCGTCTCAAAGCAGGCCGCCACGGCCACGGCGCCGTAGAGCACCGGCAGCTCCTCGTCTCGCGTGGGGCCTTGCCAGCGCGCGTTCGGATTGGCGCCTTGCTGAAGCAGCCACGCCACCGTGTCCACCAAAGCGGCCCGATGGCTGGGGCAGCGCGCCAATGACGACGCTGCCGCATACACCAGCGGCGGCGCGCCCCAAGGCGGCAGCGGCGCGTTGACGGCCTGCGACCCAAGCGCAGCTTGCACCTCGCGTAGCTTGCCCTGCGCCAAGTCCAGGGCCAGGTTGCGGCTTGCGCTCGCGGGAACGGCGGCCAACAAGGCCAGCGCTCGCTCAGGTTGGGCGCGCTGGTAGCCCTCGCCAAAAATCAAGGCCATCAGCCGCTGCTTCAGGGCGGCACTCGGCAGGGCTTGGTCCTGCCGCAGTTGCACCGCTTCAACGAGGCGCGGCCAACTGGCAAAACCATGCTCGCGGGCCAGTACCAACTGGGCGCCGGCCAATCGGGGCGGCATCGGGATGCGATAGGGCGCCGCACGGCGCATCGCCTCGGGGGACTCGGCCAACAGGCCTCGCAGCAACTCGCGCGCTTGCCGGCGCAAGTGGTCCAAATGGGGTTTAGACGGCAGTTCTTGGGGCATAGCCACCTCCATGCGTTCAAGCCCGGGATCCGCGCCATCAGGCCGCATAAAGGGTGATGAGCTTGGTTCAAACACAGGAGGCTTCAAGCCTTCGCGCGGATCCGCTGGCGCCCTGCCTGCGCCGCCGGGGAGTTTAGGGGCTCACTACACTGGTGCTCACCCTGTGAAGGAGCCCTCATGACGCCCACCGCGCCCTCCCCCGTAACTTCCATTCGCTACGACGACCTTGTCGAATCGGTCGCCGCTGCGCTGCAGTACATCAGCTACTACCACCCGGCCGACTACATCAGCCACCTGGCGCGCGCCTACGAACGCGAAGCCGCGCCTGCGGCCAAGGATGCGATCGCGCAGATCTTGACCAACAGCCGCATGTGCGCCGAAGGCCGTCGGCCCATTTGCCAAGACACCGGCATCGTGAACGTTTTCCTTGAAGTGGGCATGAGCTGCCGCTTCGAAGGCTTCCCGGCCGGGCTGGAAGATGCCGTGAACGATGGCGTGCGCAAGGGCTACCTG
>JBKCVH010000057.1:0-3358 GCA_046317675.1 Burkholderiales bacterium | reverse complement strand
AGCTGGGACTTGCCAGGACGCCCGCAATGACGGCTCAGCCGGTCTTGGTCGACTTGGCCCCCTTGCTGGAGCTCTTGTTGCTCGGCTTGGCGCTGGGCGCAGTTCCTTTGGCAATCTGGTACATGCGGAGCAGGGCCCTTGATGCGCGCGGCAAGTTGAGAGCCCTCACGCTGCTGACCGCGTTTCTTACCTTTGACCTCATCATCTTTGGTGCGTTCACACGATTGAGCGACTCCGGGCTTGGCTGCCCGGACTGGCCAGGCTGCTATGGCGAAGCGAGCCCCATTGGTGCTCGGACTGAGATCGCCGCTGAGCAGGCTTTGCGCCCTCAGGGCCCGGTCACGCATGGCAAAGCATGGGTCGAAATGGTCCACCGCTACTGGGCGAGTAGTGTGGGCTTTTTGATCATCGTGCTGCTTGCACTGGCGTGGTGTTGGCGTGATCAGCGCTTGCCCGCCATCGGCTGGTCGGTGCTCACCTTGTTCTGGGTTTTGCTGCAGGGCGCCTTTGGTGCACTGACCGTGACGCTCAAGCTGTATCCGGCCATCGTGACCTTGCACCTTTTGTTTGGCCTAGGGCTTCTGGTGGTGTTGGTCCTGCAGGCCGAGAGGCTGCGTCCCCAACCCTTGGCAACGGATTCTGGAATGCGATGGGCTTGGGGTGTGGCAGGGGGACTGCTATGGCTACAGATCGCTTCGGGCGGTTGGGTGAGCACCAACTATGCGGTGTTGATCTGTTCTGACTTTCCAACTTGTCAGGGGAGTTGGTGGCCCGCCATGGACTTTGAAGACGGATTTCGCTTGATGCGCCATCTTGGCAGTGACGGAGAAGGCGGCTGGCTTGGCGTTCCGGCGCTCACTGCGATTCACGTCGTGCACCGACTCCTGGCTTTGGCCTTGAGCGCAGCGGTGTTGGGGCTCGCTTATCTCTTGTGGCGCCAAGGTAGCAGGCGCTGGGCCGTGCTTTGGCTTGGCTTGCTCACTTGGCAAGTGCTGTCGGGTATCTCGAACGTGGTGCTCGGCTGGCCATTGCTGGCTGCGCTGATGCACAGCGGCGGCGCGGCGGCGTTGGTCTTGGTCTGGACGATTCTGGGTGCGCGCTTGAACGCACACGCCCAGAGTGAGCGTTCTCTGGGTTTGCGGGAGGTGAGGGCATGAGCAGCGCCGTGCAACCCGGAGTCGTCATGCCGCGATGGCGTCAGTTCTATGCGCTCACGAAGCCGCGTGTGGTGCAACTCATCGTCTTTTGCGCTGTGATCGGCATGGCGCTGGCGGTTCCCGGCTTACCTAGCGCAGGCGAACTTCGTGTGATGTTGGCCGCCAGTGTCGGCATCTGGCTGGTTGCGGCGGCGGCTTTCAATTGCTTGATTGAGCAGCGCATCGATGCTCGCATGAAGCGCACCTCTTGGCGCCCGACCGCCAATGGTGAGTTGACGCAGATCCAAGCCTTGATTTTCTCGGCCGTGCTTTGCTCCCTTGGGGCCGCCTTGCTGATCTGGCAGGTCAATGCGCTAACGCTTTGGCTCACCCTCGCCACCTTCGTGGGTTACGCCATCGTCTACACCGTGATGTTGAAGCCGACCACGCCCCAGAATATTGTTATTGGTGGGGCATCCGGGGCGATGCCGCCTGTGCTGGGCTGGGCGGCCATGCGCGGCGATGTTGGGGCTGAGGCTTGGCTGATGTGTCTCATCATCTTCTTGTGGACACCGCCCCATTTCTGGGCCTTGGCGTTGTACCGAGCTGACGACTACGCCAAGAGCGGCTTGCCCATGCTGCCCGTGACGCATGGCAATGCGTTCACGCGGCTGCAGGTCTGGCTCTACACCTGGATCTTGCTGGCCGCCACTTTGCTTCCCTATCTGATGGGCATGAGTGGTTGGCTTTACCTCGTCGCGGCTTTGGCGCTTGGACTCCGCTTTTGCTGGTTCGGCTGGAAGCTCTGGCGTGACTATTCCGATGCGCTTGCCAAGCAAACGTTTTGGTTCTCCATTTGGTATCTGGCGTTGCTGTTTGGCGCCTTATTGGTTGATCACTATGCAGGCCCCTACCTCTACGCGCCGTAGTCTTCTTCTGCTGGCGGCCCTGCTGGCGGCCTGCGATCGCCCGCTGCCGGCGCCGAAGTTCAATGGGGTCGACCTGACTGGCGCTGCCTATGCCCAGGACTTCGAGCTGACCGATGCCAATGGCCAGGTGCGCCGCTTGGCCGACTTCAAGGGAAAGGTCTTGGTGGTGTTTTTTGGCTTCACGCAGTGCCCGGATGTTTGCCCAACGACCATGGGTGAATTGCGTGCCGTGAAGGAAGCCTTGGGGCCGGCGGGGGCTGACGTGGTGCCTGTCTTCATCAGCGTGGACCCAGAGCGAGACACCCCCGAAATCCTGCGCGCATACGGCGCTAGCTTCGGCAATGATTTTGTGATGCTGCGCGGCAGTTTGGAGCAAACCCAAGCGGTGGCCAAAGCCTTCAAAGTCTTTTACGCCAAGGTGCCGGGCAAGAGCGAGGGCAGCTATTCCTTGGATCACACCGCAGCCTCGTTCCTGTTCGACCGGCAGGGCAAGGTCCGTGTTTACAGCCGCTACGGAACCGCACCAGAGGCCTTGCTGGCTGACTTGAAGCTTCTCCTGGCGACGAAATGAAAGAAGGCCGCTATCGAGCGGCCTTCTTGTCCAGATGTCAGCGTTTGGGCTGCCCCAAGCGTTAGGCCGTTTCGGCCAAGGCCTTGCGCATTTTCTTCATCGCTTGAGCTTCAATCTGCCGAATGCGTTCGGCGCTCACGCCGTACTCTGCGGCGAGCTCGTGCAAGGTCATGCCGCCACTGGAATCGTCATTGACCTCCAGCCAACGCGCTTCCACGATACGGCGGCTGCGCTCGTCCAGAAGCTCTAGCGCGCGCTGCAGGCCGTCTCCGGCCAGCTCGTCTCGCTTTCGCGCTTCGAGCACACGTGTCGGCTCATGCACTTCATCGGCCAAATAGGCAATCGGTGCAAGGTTGGCACTGTCGGGGTCATCCGTTTCTTGCGGTTCGAGGGCGACGTCGGCACCCGCCATCCGCATCTCCATTTCGATGACTTCCTCGGGCTTGACATTCAACTCCCGGGCCACATGCGCAATTTCAGCCTCCGTGAGCCCATTGCGGTGCGTTTGCGCGGAGCTGTTCTTCATCCCGTGCTTCATCGAGCGCAGGTTGAAGAACAGCTTGCGCTGCGCTTTGGTGGTTGCCACTTTGACCAGGCGCCAGTTCTTCACGATGTAATCGTGAATCTCAGCCTTGATCCAGTGCATGGCGTAACTCACCAGGCGCACGCCTTGATCGGGGTCGAAGCGGCGCACCGCTTTCATCAGGCCCACATTGCCTTCT
>JBKCVH010000056.1:0-13348 GCA_046317675.1 Burkholderiales bacterium | reverse complement strand
AAGACCAAAGACCTGCAGAACAACGAGATCCTGAACGAGTTCACCAAGTACATCACCGACTCCACGGTCAAGAACGGCATCCAGAAGAAGGAGATTGCCGGCCTGACCAATGACTACGTGGGCAAGCACGAGCTCTACGTGTTTGTGGGCGACGACAAAGCCACCAAGATTGACCTCACCGTCGAGCCCGAACCGGTGTTTGACATCAAGAAGGAATGCCCGCTGTTTGCCAACCCCAAGAGCGCGAAGGCCGACAAGGAGTACCTCGGCGGCGGCAAGGACGAACCGCATGTGCACGTCTACAGCGGCGGCTTCCACCTCAAGCTGGGCACCAAGCGCTTCAACATCGTGCAGGACGGCAAGCTCTACGACGAAGGCATCACCAAAGCGCACGCCGAGCTCAAAACCCACGCGCTCAAAGACACCCTCGCGCCCTACGTGGCCGCTGCGCTGAAGAAGTTCAAGTTCATCACCTGAGGGGCGGCGCGGTAGGGCGCCTTACCCGCCCTGCCTTACCTATCCAGTACTACCTATCCAGCACGACCAATCCAGCATTACCAAGCAAGAACGACAGGCAAGCTCTTGCCCTTGCCCTCCCAGGTGCCGGTCAGCCGCGTGCCGCGCTGGGTCAGAGTGAACACCGCTTCCTGCTCGCCCTCGCCTTCGCGCAGGGTCCAGGTCGCGCCCTGCCGCTCCACGCGGAGGGTGATCAAACGGCCCTGGCGCTCGTAGAAATACTGCCCGCTTGACGCCCCAGGCACATCCTGCCGCTGCAGCCGCAGCGTCACGGCCGCATTGCCCACCTTGCCGCGCAAAACTTGACCCAGCAAGGAAGCCGGTGGCACAGCCTCACCCTGCGCCAGCAGCAGCGCGCGGCCGTAGGGCGTGAGCAAGGCGGGCAGGTCGGCGCGCGGCACGGGGGTCAGCACGTCGCTCACGTCGTCCAGCGCACGCTGGGCGTGGTTGCTGCAGCGGCCCGTGTGCAGGTTCACGTGGCCGGCGCCCAAGCTCCAGCCCACATAAGCCAGCGTGGCGCGCGTGGGCAGGGTGGCAACCCCTTGCAGGCACTCTTGGTTCAGGGTGATGCGGTCGCGCCAATCGTCCAGCGCATCCGCAGGGGCCTTGGCGCGCTGCGCAGCCGCCAGTTCCTTCTTCATGCGGGCAACTTGCTCGCGGTACAGCCGGCGCCGGTTGTCGTCAATGCGCCGGGCCAGCTGCGCATGCGCGGCCGGGGTGAACAAATCGTCCAGCGCCAGCGCCCGGCCGGTGCGCGCATCAAAGTTGTGGCGCGTGGCGTAGGTCTCGCAGTAGGCGCCGCAGCCTTCGGTATCGATCCGAATTCCCAGCACCTGCGCATCTTGGTGGCTGACCTCGAAGTCCTGTTCGGCAGTTCCCTCGGGCAGCTGCTCGCGCAGCGGGGTAAAGCTCTCTTCAGGCCGCAGCGGCGCCGGCATGCCCAGCACCTCCAGGAACAACGCCTGGTTGATGCGCGCCACCACGGCCGGCGAGCCGCCGACCACAAAGGGCATCTTGATCACCCCCTCGGGCCAGCGCGACGCCACGGCGCCAAGCTCACCGGCATCGGCAGGGAGCTTCATCGTCAAGCTGCGCACTTCCAGCGGGGCGGCGCTGGCCGCGAGGGCGAGGCCGCACAGCAGGGCGGCGGCCAGATGGCGGGGGTGGAGGTTCATTGGCGGTAGTGTGCGGTTTCCATGGCGCGGGCAAAGCACCCCGCACTCAGTACATCCAGGCCGAGTGCGGGGTCGCCTCCTACCGTTCAGCCGTCACTTCGCTCAAGCCTTCGCAGCAAGCCCTTCGTAGGCCGCGGCCAAGTAGGGCTTGGCCGCCTCCAGGTCGGCTAGGGTGCTCAGCGTCAGTTCCAGGTTGCCCGTGCCCCAGTGGCCGATGTCGGTCACATTGCGCGCCATGGGCAAATGAGCCGCCATGCTCGGGTCCACGTGCAGGTAAAGCAGCACCTTGCCCTTTTTGTGCAGCACCACGGTGGCGAAATTCTTGATTCGTTTGAAGGCCAAATACAGGCGCAGTTCCTTGCGTTGCACGTCGTCTCCAAGAGCCGTCACGTGGTCTTCCAGCGAGGCCAACAGCTCTAGTGTCTCCGGCGCCAAGGTGGGCAGCACGTCCGCGTACGACTTGTCCGGGCCACCTGGCTTGGCTGCCACCGCCGCTTCGGCAGGTGCTTCAACTGCTTTGCTGGCCTTGGCGCTCGCCTTGGGCTTTGCGGCCGAGCTGGCATTGGCCAGCTCGAACAACAGCAGCTCGCTGCCAAAGCGACGGTAGCGAATCAGCTCGATGTTGCGGTTGATCTGCTGCACAGCATGCCCGTCGTACTTGGAGAAGTCCGCCGCGATGCATACCAGGCGCGGTGCGCTCCAGTCGATGGCATCGGCTGTGACCTTGCCGAACTTCTCCAACACCAGCAGCTTGAACTCGGCCTGGTGGTCCATCAACCAGTCCAGGTAGAAAAGGCCCTGGTTGATGACGTTCTCAACCTTTGAGCGCTTGTATTCCAAGATCACCGGGCAGTGGTTCTCATCCAGCCCAAGCGTGTCGATGCGCCCGCCGTGCGTCTTGCCGGTCGAGTACTCGCTGGCCAGGAAGCGGATGCCCAACAGCGTGTCGAGGTTGGCCTCGATCAGGTTCTGAAGCGGCTTCTCCAGGTCGGAGACATCGCCTTGCAGCTCGGTGGCTTGGCCGGCATGCAGACGGAAGAGTTTGATGTCGCTCATGAAAACGCTCCGTTGGCCTCGCACGCCGAGAGGAAGGGCGCCTTCAAAAAATTGCACTCGCCGTAAGGCCTCTTTTTAGCCTTTCTTTGCACTGCATTCACTAGCTCTTTCGGGTCTCCGCCCAGCTCTTTCCACTCGTCTAGCGCCTGCTCCAGCCAGTACATCCCATCGTTCTCAGCGCAGAGCTTGGCCTTGTACCGCTCATCAATACCGTACACATCTCGCCATGTGTCGATCCGCTCCTGCAGCTCCGTCGGACCGAACTGGACAGACACGTGCTGAGGTTCCAAGGAAGCCAGGTTCACCTTGGCCAGATTGAAGGAAAGCTGAATCTCGTACGGCACAACCGAGTATGGATAGAAGGCCCGCCTGCGAACCTGCGCTCCTGCCGGGTCTTTCACCGGGTAGGCAACGTCCTTGCTTGTCTTGTAGCTGCTATTGCAGTGATGACAAGCGGGCGCGAGGTTCCTGAAGTTAATGGAGTTGAACGGATACAGCGCTTTGGGCAGATAGTGGTCGTAGGCTTCGCGCTTGCTGTGGTACTCGCCCAATAGGTCGTTGATGCCACAAAAAGGGCACTTCCCCGTCTTGTTGACAGTGACAAATGCTCGGTAGTGATCACCAATATCGCCGATCCATCTTTTCAGCGCGGCAACGTCCACATGCGAGTACAGACCTTTGAAGAATGACGCCAGCTGATCACGCAGGTCTTTGAGTCCCGCAGGGAAGTCGGCGTATCGCTTCAGCGATGTGGCAGGGTCTTTGGCACACACGCGCTCCACATCGTTGTTCGCCCTGTACCAAAGGCGAAGCTGCTCCACCTGACAGGCGCTCAACATCGCGAAGAGCGCATAGATGCGTTCCACATGTCCCGCGAAAAACTCAGCCCCTTTGCAGTCGTCGTAATGAAACGCCGTCATCACCTCAAACAGCTCTGGGTTCGAGGCAAACAGCTCTAGGCCGTATGGGCCTTTTGACGGTGCCTGGCACCACACCGCATAGAAGATGAAGTCGATGAAGGTCTGCATCTTGTCCATCTGATGCGGCACATAGGTGTACGGAAAAAGCATGGCCGCTACACCGCCTTCTGCTGGCTTTCCAGCATGTCCAGCATTGCCTTGATCAGGAGAATTTTTTCAACCGAGTCGCCCAGTTCATGCTCAATCTCCTGGACGAGCTCAGACAGGTTCTCCTGCCCAACTTCAAACCGCGCCTTGAAGCGTTCGAGCAGGGCTTCGGCAATGCCCCCAATGGTCTCGCGCTTGCCGAAGGTGTTCATCGTGATCTTGTTGATTGAAGCACCCAGGGTGTTGTATTCAGGGTGCTTGATGGTCACATTTCCGCTGCTTTCATCCTTCTCAAAAACCAGCACCTTGCCAGGCTTGCTGTCCGAAACAAGGAACGGCGAGTGGGTCGTGATCAGCATTTCCTGACCAACGAACTCCCGGGTCCCCTCCAAACCCTGGCGTAGCCGGCTAATGAAGCTGGCGCGCCAATCCGGGTTGAAGTGCGTTTCTGGCTCGTCGAGCAGAAACAGGCTGTTGGTATCCCGGAACAGTAGGCAAAGGCCCAAGCTATGCAGCAGCTGATGCTCGCCGTCCGACAGGCTCTTAAGCATCAGCGGCTCCTTCACGCCCTTCTTGGTAAAGCGGACGAACTTGAAGCGCATCACCCGCTCGTCCGACGCCAGCTTGGGCACCGTCTCGCTCACATAGTGGCTGTCAGATCGGTACAGGTCTGACTTCAACTGGTCGCTCACCGTGTACAGATTCAGGGTGAGCAAAACCTGGAACGCCTGGAACAGCGTACGTGCGTCAGAAAAGCTCTCTTGAAAGGCCTGCAGGGTTGCGGGGTTCACCCAGTAGTCCAGGGTCAGCGTGTCGGTAGCCTCGTTGTAGAACTCCAGCGTGGCACAACGCCGCAACCCGGCCAACGGGTGCTGCGACATGCGGCGCTGTTCGGGGTTCTGTTCTTCCAACAGGCGCAGCACATCCAACTGATACAGCCCCGTCTTGTCGTCAATGGACACCGCTGATCGGCTCATCGAGAACGCATCATCAGCCGAAGCGGTAGAGCGCTCTATGGGGCGGATGAATGGCCTAGCTTGCGCTTCATTCAGCAACACGTAGCGCTTGAGCACTATGCGGAACTCCTTTAACGCCTCAATGCCAATGTCGCGCGTGAAGAGATCTTCCCGGCCATCCCCGGCGAACAGCAGGTTGCACAACAGAATCGCTTGGCTGAAGCTGTTGTCCATGTAGGTCAGCCGTGTCTCCGGCCGCCCCGGGTATGGGAACCCCTCCCTCAGGCTCGTCCAGTACTCGTCGAACTGGATGAAGCGCATCTTGAAGAAGGGCAGGCTCAGGATTTCGTTCTCACCCGACGAATAGCCCACCACGAAATCTGGCAACAGAAAGTCGCGATGCTGCTCGCCACACAGGCCGTCTTCGCCCAAGCCGTGGGCCAAGTGACTGAACTCATGGGCGTTGGTCCAGTACATGCGGGGCGACTCTTCCTTGAGCTTTTCTACTCGGATGGTTGCCAGTCGACCCAACGCAGCCAGCGAAAAGGTAGACGGGTAGATCTGGTACTCCAGCTCAAAGGCATTTGGAAAGCCTGCCCCCTCCTGGATGCCTTGCGGGTTGTCGACTGGGTCGTACTGAAAAACCTCCGGCAGAAAGCTGCGTCGCACCCGCAGCAACTCCAGCTGGTAAAAGATCGCCGCCAGCGCCTCCAATAGGTTCGACTTGCCACTGCCGTTGCGCCCCGCACAAACGAAGGGGGCGAACTCATCCTCTTCGTCCTCCAAGGTGATTTCGGTCCGGAAGTGGTGCTCAAAGCCGGCGGGCAAGCTGCGAAAGCCCTCCGGGTCGGTGATCTTTAGGCGCAGCAGCTTCATCGAGTTCAACCCTCGGCAACAGCACGTGGCTTTCGCACAGCCACGCGGATGTCATCGTCTTTATTGGGGTAAACCTGCTCAAGGCGCCCTGAACGAAGCACATCAAACACCCACGCCTTGATCAGTTCATAGGCATCGGCACCCAGCTCGAACTCGCGATCTGGAAAAGCCTCTTCTGCACGGGTCTCAACCTCTTGCATGAATTGGTCAACGGAGAACGCCATATCACCGAGCTGTTCGGTATATGCCTCCAACCAGAAGCGAAGCAGCGGCGCCAGCTTTGCGCGGTCTTGCAGTGCGGGCAGCAGTAAATCGGTTTCGGGTAGTTTGATCACCGGCGTGGTGATGGGCGCAGGCATGGCAGCGGCCACCGGACTTTCTCCTTCAATGGGGGCGGCAGGCAAGGCCACCCGCGACACATCCAGCTCGCCCTTGAAGGCCCGCTGGCTCAGGACGCCGTAGAGGGCTTCGAGATCGGTGAGGCTTTGTTGGTACCGGGATTTGAGGGCTTCGACCTTGTCAGCAATCAAAATGAAATCGTCTTGTCTCTCTGGCGGAGGAACAGGAACCAGCAGTTTTTCCATTACATCTGAGTCAAATTTCTTCGTCCCATGACCTGCGGTTGTAATTAGCTTGAGAATCTGACGCTTTAGTGCACTCAAGCAGTGAAAAACGTAATCTACGCGTAGGCTGTCATTTATCTTGATCGCCTTCATGTCCTGATTTATCGCAACATCGACCATGTTTATGGCAACTGGAAAGGAGTGCGCGAGAATCATGCCTCGAACAACTATCAATAAATGTCCTGGAGCGATGCGTTTCAGGGAGGTTTCGCCGAAAACTCTGTCAGAAATGTGGTCTTCCGAATCGAAGATTCGCGGGGTCTTCATGTCTTTTGGACTAACCCAAGGATAATCTCCAACCCAATAATCATCGCGACTTTTGCTTGGAGTCCCGCCGCTGAAAAATCTCCCGACTTGACTAAATGGTTGAGTCTTCCACTGCCTATCATTCTTCACCGGGTCACCAAACATCTTCAGAAACACGCTCTTGAGCAGGTCGTCAAGCTGTTGCAGGTGTTGTTTGCGCTGGGCGATCAGCCCTTCCACTTTGCCGAGCAGTTGGGCAATACGGATTTGGTCGTCGAGGGGTGGGAACGGAATTTCCAGGTTGAGAAAGTCCGTCTTCGTCAGGCTACGCCGCCGTGCAACGGCACCCTGCATACGCGTGGCATATGAACCCCTTGCCGGCGCCGAGCGCAAATATCGCTCAAGGTAGGGGATGTGGGAATCTACTTCGCTTCGTAGCTTCCAGATGTCATACGCTGGACTAACGATTCCCGCTGGATATTTTGTCTGGAAACCAAGGACACCCTCATCAATCGGGAAACCGACAACCAATTCGTTCTTATATGCAACGCGATAGTTCGAGGTGTCTGAACTGGCAACGCGCTTCTTGAACTTGTCTGCTTGATCGACCAAGCCATGCTTCATGGTGATCGATAGGACTGGCAAATCCTGATCGCCGGCACGGTGGCGGCCCGACTGTTCCAAGATTTCACCGAGTTGTTTAGGGAGCCAGCTCATCCCAATATCCCCTTCAACTCCAGCAACTGGCGCACGATGCCGCTTTGCACCTTGGCGAGTTCCGCTTCGTCTACATCACCTACCTCGGCCTGAATCAACCGATCCAGAATCTCACCCGGCTTGTCGTAGATAACTTCCTCGAAGACATCCTGCTTGTAGCGGGAGAGCGAGAGGTCGTAGCTGTTCTTCTCATCGGCAATCTCGCTGCGCGGCACCATGAAGCACTTGGCGGTGCGGTCGGTGTGAGTGGCGGCATTGCGGGCGTGATATTGGCCAATGATGTCTTGCAGGTCTCCGTAGCCTTCCTGCTTGCTGCGCTTGTCGTCCAGGGAATAGCCATCTGCAGCCATTTCGTAAAACCAGACGTGTTCGGTGGCGGCTTTGCTCACCTTGTCTTTCGGCCCCCAGACCTTGGTGAACAGCAGGATGGCGGTGCTGACTCCGGCATAGGGTTTGAACACACCACTGGGCAGGGTGATCACTGCCTTGAGGTCACAGTGCTCCACCAGCATTTGGCGCAGCGTCTTGAAGGCGCCGCCGGAGCCGAACAGCACGCCCTGCGGAACGATCACGCAGGCGGTGCCGCCCTTCTTGAGCAGGCGGTAGATGTTCTCTACAAAGAGCAACTCGGTCTTGGTGGTGCCGAGTGTGAGGTTCTCATTGATGTCGCCCTTGTCGATGCTGCCGGTGAAGGGCGGGTTGGCCAACACGATGTCGTATGCAGCTTCCTCGATATAGCTTTTGCTGAGGGTGTCCTTGTAGTCGATGTGCGGCTCGTCGATGCCGTGCATCATCAGGTTCATCAGCCCCAGGCGCACCATGGTCTGGTCGATGTCGTAGCCCCATAGCGAGCTGGAGAGAATGGCCTGCGCCTTTTCGGTGAGCGCCGCCGCGACCGATGTGCGGGTGAAGCCGTCTTCATCGGGCTTGAGGTCTTGGGCGCCCGCTTTTTTCGCCAGGTCGGTGACGATGTATTGGTACGCGCCGAGCAGAAAGCCGCCTGAACCGCAGGCCGGGTCGGCAATCTTGTGGCCCAGTTGCGGCTGCACCAGATCGGCCATCAGTTTGATGATGTGGCGCGGTGTGCGGAACTGACCGTTCTTGCCGGCGGTGGCGATCTCGGACAGCAGGAACTCGTAGACATCGCCCTGGATGTCCTGGAAGGCCTGGCCTTTCTCCTTCGAGTCCTTCTCCATCACCTCGAAGATGTCGTCGATGGTCTTCACCGCTTCCACCAGCAGGGCGGGCTTGGGGATGATGAAGACCGCGTTCTTCATGTGGTGGGTGAAGTTGGATTCGGCGCCGTTCAAGTCTTTGAGGAAGGGGAACACCTTGCTCTGCACGTGCAGCAGCATCTCTTCGGCCTGCATGCGCTTGAATTCGCTCCAGCGCAGGCTGCGCTTGTCGATGGCGAATTTGTCGGGCTCCGGCTGGCTGCGGTATTCAGGCGGAATCCACGTGCCCGTGAACTTGGATGTGTAGTTCTCGCCGGTCCACTCGGCATCGGCCTGGCGCTTCTGGTCCAGCTCATCCAGCCGTTTCATGAACAGCAGGTAGGTGATCTGCTCGATGGCGGTGAGCGGGTTGCTGATGCCACCACTCCAGAATTTGTTCCAGAGCTGGTCGATCTTGCTTTTGAGTTCGGGGTTGTTTTGCAGCATGGCGTGCCCTGTTATTTAGGCAGCAAACCGTTCGGTCAGCTGCAGGATCTCGTTGATTTCAAGTGGGCTGAACACGCCACGGATGCCTTGCGGATGGAGGACCGTGAAGGGGGCGTTGAGCAGGTCTTTCTTCTCCACCTTTTCGCGCTCGATGATGAAGCCCTTCAGCAGGTTGAGAAATTCCATCTGCCGGCTGCTGAGTGTGGTGTGGGCGCGGATGAATTGGCTAAAGGCGGCGCTGACCTCATCCGGGAAGCTTCTGAGCACTTCAATACCCAGGATGTGGCGGATGAACTGGATGAAGCTCGCCTTGCGGTTCCTGTAGACCTGACGCAGCAGGTCTTCGGTGATGTGCGGGTGTTCTTCGTGCAGCAGTTCGGCCAGTTCTTTGGCTTCTTCGCTGCTCACCGCCTCGCCGTGCTTGATCTTCTGCAGCACCGGGTTGTGAGCGGTGAGTTCGGCGATCAGGCCTTCCACCATTTCGCGGTAGCGGGTGATGCTCACCGCCTCGTGCTGCGGGCCGAACTCCACCCATTCCTTCTTGTGCAGTTCATCGGCCAGATCGAGGTGGGTTTGCTCCTGGCCGGTGGATTGCTCGCGGAATTTCATCAGCGGGCCTAGTTTGGCGACCAGTTCGTCGAAGGCGTCTTCATTCGCCTTTGCCCAGTAGTGGCTCGATTGCGCGGCGCGGATCAGGGCCTCTTCCTGCTTGACGAAGCTGACGGAGAGCGGCAGTTCGCTGATTTGCTCGACGATGCCTTCCTTGAGGGTGTCGGCCTGTTCCTTTTCTTCGCTCAAAACGGCCAGCGAGTACTCCAACAGGTCGCGCTCGAAGCGCATGGCCTTGAAGTCGGCCTCGGACACGGTGCGGAACAGCGGCTTGATTTCGGCGCGCAAGAACTCCAGCCGGTCGTGGCTGAGGCTGATCCAGAAGTTGTCGTCTGCCAGCCGCGCCAGCGCAGCGGCGGCTTCCTTGATCACCACCGACTCTTTGGGTAGTGCCGCAATCTGCAGGCGGAGCTTGGCGATTTCCCGCGCAGCGATATCTGCATGGCCGCTGTCCTTTGCCTTTTCGATCTTGTCGAGGCGCAGGCCCACCAGCCGCACCGGCAGCGGCAACTGCGGTTTGAGCTCCTTGCCCTTGGGGTTGAGCTTGAAGTATTCGAAGTTGTCCCAGCAGTCAAGGATCAGAAATGCTTCCTTCTCAAGGCACCAGGGCTTGGGCTTGCTGGTTTCCAGTAGGCGTGTGCCGCGCCCGACCATCTGCCAAAACTTTGTGTACGAGTAGACCGGCTTGGCGAACACAAGGTTGACGATTTCTCGCACGTCGATGCCGGTGTCGAGCATGTCCACGCTGATGGCGATGCGAGGCATGTCGTTGTTGGTGAACTGATCAAGCAGGCCGCCTTTGCCGTAGACGCGCGGGTCGTCTGACACCAGCACCTTGGCGAGTTCACCGTGGTGTTGCGGGTAGAGCTTGTCGAAGATCTCTTCCATGCGTCGGGCATGGGCTTTGGTGGCGCAGAAGAAGATCGTCTTGCCCGGCAATACTCCGTTGGCGTCCTTGATGGCTTCTTCCATGAACTCGCGGACGATCAGGGTGTTGGTGCCCTTGTTGATCACCTGCTTTTCGAGCTGGGTGCCCTCGAAGTTGATGTCCTCAACCTCCTTGCCCTGCAAGATCAGCCTCTTCTGGTCTTCCAGTGAAATGGTGCGCTTGCTGATGCCTTCCATCTGGAACTTGGTCTGAATCTTCATGACCTTGAAGTCGCAGAGGTAGGGGGGCACGTTGCTTACGGCTTCTTCATAGGTGTAGGCAAACGTCGGAAGGCCGTCTTCGCAATGGAAGAGCTGGAAGGTGTTGTGGTCGATGATGTCTGTCGGCGTTGCCGTCAGGCCCAGCGTGATGGCCTTGAAGTAGTCCAGCACTTCACCGAAGGTGTTGTAGATAGAGCGATGGCTCTCATCGACGACGATGAAGTCGAAAAAGTGCGGCGACAGCTGCTGCGCTTCGTCCCGGATGATGTTCAGCATCGTCGGGTAGGTGGCGACGTACACACGACGGTCCGTGGCAATCAGCTTTTCACCCACGTTGGGCCACCGCGGTTCATTGGGCATGTGCTCCTTGAAAGCGGCCAGCGCCTGCTCTCGCAGCGCGATCCGGTCGACCAAAAACAGGACCTTCTCGGCGTGACCAGCACGCATCAGCGCATCGACCATGGCAATGCAGGTTCGCGTCTTGCCAGTGCCAGTGGCCATCACCAGGAGGAAGTCGCGCCGCTTCTGCTCGATGCCTTCGAGCACTGAGCGGATCGCGCGGATCTGGTAGTCGCGGCCAGCAATCGAGGTGTTGATGAATTCCTGCGTCAACGGCTTGCGATTGCGGCGGATGTAGGCAAAGCGCTCCAGATCGTCACGGGTGGGAAATCCGACCACCTTGCGCGGCGGCGCGTTTTCTAGATCCCAGAAAAAGAGCTCGTGACCGTTGGCGTAGAAACAGAACGGCAGCTCGCAACCTAGCTGCTTCTGAATGTTGTAGCAGTACTGCTTCGCTTGCTCGCGGCCGATGGCGGCATCGCGGCTGGTCTTCTTGGCCTCGATCACCGCCAGCGGCTTGCTGTTTTTGCCGAGTAGGACGTAATCGCTGAACTGGTGGCCCTCGTAGGGCGTTCGCGGCTCCGCCACCCCATCGGGCAAGGCGGTAAGGATGTCGAATTCTTCAACAACCTGGGTTGGATCTTTCACGTCCCAGCCTGCCAAGGCAAGTTGCTGGTCGATCAGCTCGGATCTGGTTTGCGCCTCTGTTTTGGTCACTTCTTATGCTCCCTCTCGCCGCTTGGCCTAACTCAGCTGACCTGCTCCCTTTCGACCATCCCATGCGAAGCGCGAAAGGCGCGCATGCTAGGTTGCTTCGGGGACAACGATCAGGATATCCAATGCCCGTTCCTGGCCTAGAGGCGTCCCAGCAGGCGGCGCAGGGCGGGGCCAATGGTGGGGCCCAAGGTGGTTTCCCACGGTTTGCAGGGGTTCATCTCGCCCAGGCCCTTGTAGCGCTTGCAGCCGATGCTGCTTCTAGCCTACTGCTACGCACCGGAGTGCAACCCAGCGAGTCGCCAGAGCGAGCGCCCACCTAGTTCAGGCATCACCACATGGTTGCCAACTGCTGCCGATGAATCCTCAACACGCCATGGCAAGCCGCTAGAATCGCCGCTGACCCTTCGTTTCACGAACGCCCAAGTTCCACTTGGGACGCTGATGTAGTGAACGCGGGGTCTATTTTTTTGTGCCTGCGCTTTTGTTCCGCTTCGCGAACTCGGGGCGGATGGCGCCATCGGCGGGCTTGAACAACCAGTGGCGGTACGGCTGCGCCCATAGATCCTGCATGCCGTTGGGGCGGCCGGTCGAGATGCCGATGTTGAATCGCTTGCCGTCATACAGCGCGCAAATCTGCGCCAAGATGTGCTTGTAGACGCGCTCCTTGGCCACCGTGCGTTTGCCCCTCCGCGTGGCGCCCGCTGGAATTTCCTTGTGCTTGTCGTTCAGGCGGAACTGCATGGCGCCAAGCACGATGTCGAGCGCTTGGAGGATCACGTGCTCTTTGGAGTCGATCTCGGCCAACTGGTCGGCACGAAGCTGGACACCCGCACGCCGTAGCTCGGCGCTGTGGTTGAGACCAGTGACGTAGCCCTTGAAGGCCGCACACTTCTCATCGGTATCCGGAAGCTTGTCAAAGTAGATGCGGACCGAAGGCGCCGGCGCGTCTGGCTTGCCAGCGAAGCGCAGCCCAAAGGTGTGCTTAATGAACTGGTAGTACAGCAGGAAGAAGCCGTTCTCCCGCTGTGACTCGGTGAGCCGATGCGCAGAGAAGTAGTTCTGCGTGAACATGATGCGGAGCTTGAGCTTGCCCTCGCCCACAAGGGCAAAGACCTCGCTGGTCAAGTCCATGTACTTCTGCGCGTAGGCCTCAGTGATCTTCTGCCACTTCACCTCGCCCAGCAGGTTCAACTCGGTCTTCTTTGCCTGTAGCCGCGCAATGACCTCTTGCTGATGAACCGACTCCACCAGGGCACCACCGTAGAAGTTGCCGAAATGGCGGCCCGAAATGTCGGACTCGTCGCAGTAAAGAATCAGCTCACGAGACATGAAGGCAATGGCAACGCTTAGGCGTCGATGTTCGCCGCCCTCAGCGCATTCGCCTCAATGAAGTTCCGCCGCGGCTCCACCTCGTCGCCCATCAGCATGGTGAACACGCGGTCGGCTTCGATGGCGTCGTCGATCTGCACGCGCAGCAGGCGGCGCACGGTGGGGTCCATGGTCGTCTCCCACAGCTGCTCGGGGTTCATCTCGCCCAGGCCCTTGTAGCGCTGGCGCGCCACGGCGCCTTCGGCCTGCTGCATCAGCCAGGCCATCGCGGCGCGGAAGTCGCTCGCCTTCTGCTCCTTCATCTTGTCGCCC
>JBKCVH010000055.1:0-6355 GCA_046317675.1 Burkholderiales bacterium | reverse complement strand
CTCGGCCGCGACGGCAAGCCGGTGGTGAAGAACGGCTTTGCCTGGATGAACGCCTTCGACCCCGAGGTGCAAAGGCTGCTCACCGACCTGTGCCTGGAACTCGTGCGGCGCTATCCCAAGCTCGATGGCATCCAGGGCGATGACCGCCTGCCCGCCTTGCCGGCTGCTGCGGGCCACAACTCCGCCGTGCTGGCTGCTTACCGTGCTGAGCACGAAGGCCGTGCGCCGCCGGCGAACGACCAAGACCCCGCTTGGGTGCAATGGCGTGCCGACCGGCTCACCCAGTGCCTGCGCCAGTTCCGTGCGGCTTTGAAAGCCGAGCGGCCGGGCTTGGTGCTCAGCTTCTCGCCCAGCCCCTACCCCTGGGGCTTGCAGGAGTACTTGCAGGACTGGCCCGCGTGGCTGAGGGAAGGCTTGGTGGACGAACTGCTGCCCCAGCTCTACCGCCGCGACCTCCCGGCCTACCAGCGCCTGCTGCAAGAGACCAAGGCGGCCATCCCGGCGGGCCAACAACACAAGGTCTTCCCCGGCATCTTGCTGGCACTGGGGCCGAACGTGGTGCGGAGCCCTGAGCTGCTCGCGCAGTGGATTGCCGCCACCCGCGAAGCCGGCTTTACCGGCGAGGTGTACTTCCACAGCACCGGCGTGGCGCCTCGGGCCGAGGTGCTTAAAAAGGCCTACGCAAAGCCCTGACGTCAGCACCACGCAAGGCAGCCCTCCCTAGACTGCCCCCATGCTGACCGCGTACATCACCCATCCCTCTTGCGAGCGCCATGAGATGGGCGCTGACCACCCTGAATGCCCGGAGCGCCTTCATGCGCTCTCGGACCACTTGCTGATGAAAGGGTTGCTCGACTGCATGCAGCCCTACACCGCGCCGGCCGTCAGCCGCGAGCAGTTGCTGCGTGTGCACAGCGCCCGGTGGCTGGACCGCCTGGAGGCCACGGCCCCCGTGCGCGGCAGCACCGACGAAGAGGGCCGCCCGTTGCATGTGCGCCTGGATGCCGACACCCTGATGAACAGCTGGACCCTGGACGCCGCCAGCCACGCGGCAGGCGCCGCCGTGATGGCCGTGGACCTGGTGATGTCGGGCGAAGCCCCCAATGCCTTTTGTGCCGTGCGCCCACCCGGTCACCACGCCGCACGCCACCAGGGCGCCGGGTTTTGCTTCTACAACAACGCCGCCGTGGCGGTGGCCCACGCGCTGGAGGTGCACGGACTGCAGCGGGTGGCGGTGGTGGACTTTGATGTGCACCATGGCGATGGCAGCGAGGACATCTGGGCGGGCGACTCCCGCGTGCTGCTGTGTTCCACCTACCAGCAGGGGCTGTATCCCTTTCGAGACGAGGCCCCGTCTGCTGCCAATGTGGTGCTGGCCCCGTTGCCGGCCCGCAGCAGCGGCCCGGCCTTGAAGGGCGCCGTGCGCGCCCATTGGCTGCCGGCCTTAGAGGCCTTTGCGCCCGAGCTCATCGTCGTCAGCGCCGGCTTTGACGCGCACCGCGAAGACGACATGGGCAACCTCGGCTGGGTGGAGTCGGACTACGCCTGGCTCACCGAACAAATCTTGGCGCAGGCCAAGCGCTCGGCCAAAGGGCGGGTGGTCTCGGTGCTGGAGGGCGGCTACGCGCTCAGCGCCTTGGCCCGCAGTGCGGCAGCGCACCTGCGTTTGCTGGTCGAATGAGCGCATGGACGCATGAACGCATGGATGCCCACCCGCTCACCCCGCTGCTCGCCCCGCGTTCCCTGATCGTTTTGGCCGGCCCCGAGGGCGAGCGCAGCCCGCGTGCCGAGCTGCTGCTGCGCCACCTCAAGGCGCAGCGGTACATCGGGCAGCTCCAGGTTGCCGATGTGCAGCGCAGCGGCACCTTGGCCGAGCTGTCTCAAACCCGGGCCGACCTTGCCGTGCTGGCGCTGCCCCCCGAGGGCCTGCCCGCCGGCGTGGAGCTGGCCGGGCGCATGGGCTGCCGCAGCGTGCTGGCCCTGGGCAGTGGGGTAGATGGGCGCTTGGCCCAGCAGTTGGCCGAGATCGCGCAGCGCGAGCGCCTGCACCTGCTAGGCCCCAACTCTCTGGGCCTGCAGAACCCGGCGCTGGGCCTGAACCTGAGCCTCGCCGGGCCGCTGGCTCAGTTGGGCGGTGTGGCCTTGGTCTCGCAGTCTGGAGCGCTCACGGCGGCCATGCTCGACTGGGCCGCCGGCAATGGCGTGGGCTTCTCGCAGGTCGTGTCGGTCGGGCCGCATTCGCCCGTGGATGTGGCCGAACTGCTCATGTACTTGGCCACCGATTCGCGCACCCAAAGCATCGTGCTGCACATGGAGGGCATTGCCAGCGCACGCAGCTTCATGAGCGCGCTGCGCCTGGCCGCCAGCAGCAAGCCGGTGCTGGTGCTCAAGAGCGGCCGGCGCGAAGCCGCGCAGGCGGCGGCCCTCACGCACAGCGCCGTGCTGGCGCACCGCGATGAAGTGTTTGACTGTGCCCTGCGCCGCGCCGGCGCCGTGCGGGTGAACAGTTTTGTGGAGCTGTTCGCCGCCGCCAAATGCATCGGTGCGCCGCTCAACCGAGGGCGCAAGCTGGGCCGGGGCTTGGCCTTGGTCAGCAACGGCAGCGGCCCCGGTGTGCTCGCGGCTGACTGGGCGGCGCGGCAGGGCTTGCAGCTCAAGCAGTGGCTGGACCTGCCGCAGCCCGAAGGCGCGGTCGACTTTGTGAGCCCCGTGCTCGCCCTGCAGCAGCAGGCCGACGTAGACGCCGTGCTGGTGCTGCACGCGCCCTTGCCGGAAAGCGATGGCCAAGCCAGCGCCAGCGCTCTGGCGGCGGCGGTGCCGCAACTGCATAAGCCTTTGCTCGCTTGCTGGATGGGCGACCACGGCGCCGGCAGCGCGCGGCAGCTTTTGTCGCAAGCGGGCCTGCCCAGCTTCCGCACGCCCGAGTCGGCGGTGGGCGCCTTTGCGCTGCTGGCCGACTACCACGCCCACCAGCGCTTGCTGCAGCAAGTGCCGTATCCGCTCTCGGTCACCCGGCCCCCCGACCTCGCCGGCGCGCGCCTGCTGGTGGACAACGTGCTGGCCCAGCGCCGGCAGGTGCTCTCCGAGATGGAAAGCAAGACCCTGCTGGCCGCCTTCCACATTCCCGTCACGCCCACCATGCGCGCGCGCAGCGCTCACGAGGCCATGATGATCGCCACGCAAATGGGCTTCCCGGTGGCGCTGAAGATCGACGCAGAGGGCATCGCCCACAAGAGCGATGTGGATGGCGTGGTGCTGGGCCTGAACGACGCCCAAGCCGTGCGCGACGCCTTCGACGCCCTGCTGGCCCGCGTGCGCCAGCGCTGCCCCGAGGCCGATGTGCAAGGTGCCACCGTGCAGCGCATGGCCGGCGGCGCGCGGGCGCGGGAGCTGCACATCGGCGTCAAGCACGAGCCGCCCTTCGGGCCCGTCATCGTGTTCGGTGCCGGGGGCATCCAGGTCGAGCTCATGGACGACGTGGCCATGGAGCTTCCGCCACTCAACCGCTTCCTGGCCCAGCAACTCATCCAGCGCTCGCGCATTCACCGCGCCTTGGGTGAATGGCGCGGCGCGCCGCCCATTGCCATGGAGGCGCTGGAGGCCCTGCTGCTGCGCCTGTCTGAGCTGGTGAGCGAGCTGCCGCAGCTGCTGGAGATGGACATCAACCCAGTGCTGGCCGACGAACACGGCGTGGTGGCCGTGGATGCGCGCATCGTGCTGCACGCCAGCGTGCAAGCCCCCCCGGGCCAAGGCGCAGGCAACTACCGCCACCTCGCCATTCGCCCCTACCCGGCCCAGCTCACCCAGCAACTGAGCCTGCGCGACAGCAGCCTTTGCCTGCTGCGCGCCATCCGGCCTGACGACGCCACGCTGCTGCAACAGCTGGTGGCCAGCCTCAGCCCCGAGAGCCGCTACAACCGCTTTGCCGCCACCCTCACCGAGCTGCCACCCAGCCTGTTGGCGCGCTTCACGCAAATCGACTACGAACGCGAAATGGCCCTGGTGGCCGTGCGCGCTGCAGCGGCCGATGGCAGCGAACCGGAACGCATCGTGGGCGTGGCCCGCTACACCTTGAACCCTGGTGGGCGAAGCGCTGAATTTGCGTTGCTCGTGAGCGATGCCTTCAGCGGCCAAGGCCTAGGCCGGCGCCTGATGGAATGCCTGATGGCCGTGGCCCGCGAGCAGGGCTTGGCCCAAATCGACGGCCTCGTGCTCTGCAAGAACAGCGCCATGCTCAAACTCATGCGCGCGCTCGGGTTTGCGGTTCAAGCCTTTGAGGAAGACGAGGACTTCAAGCTGGTCTCGAAGATGCTGTGAGGCCGAACGGCTTAGGCCGTGAGAAGCACGATGTCCCAGCTGTAGGTTGGCACGGCGGTTCCCTGGGCCAGTTTGGCGATCATGGCCTCGCGGCGGGCTTCGGGCAGGCGGGACAGCAGCACGTCGCCCGCGTTGCCGGCCTCGCCGGCGAAATACATCTGCGTGATGAGGCGTTGGCTGCGCCCGGTCACGTCGAAGTGAATGTGTTGGGTGCGACCAGGGTAGAGGCCGGGCTTCACCGTGCGGAAGCGGTAGCGGCCCTCGGCGTCGGCGGTGATCAAGGCGGCGCCCTGAAAGCCCGGGTCCAGCGGCGCGGGGTTGTCGTCTGCCGGGTGGGCGTAACGGCCCGCGGCATTGGCCTGCCAGATGTCCAGCTTGGCAAACGGCGCCGGCCGGCCATCCGGCCCCAGCACGCGGCCCATCACCTCGATCACTTGGCCCTTTGCCGGCGTGCTGGAGGAGCCGATGCGGGTCAGGTCAGCATCTTGGTCCAGCGGGCGCTCGACCGGGTAGAAAGGCCCGATGGTCTGCGTGCTGGTCTGGACCAGCGCCTCGGCGGCGGCTAGGCGGTCGGCCAGTGCTGCGCCTGCGAGCAGGACGCCCGAACCGATGATGGTGCGGCGTGAGAGGGTCATGTCGGAGTCTCCGGGGGTGGCCGCTCAGGTGCGAGCTGCTTTGATCCTACGGCTTTGCATCGCCCCTGTGTGCAGTGACATATTCACCGCTGACTGGCCTCTACAACTGCTTGAACCGGTGCGCATAACTGGGGCTCACCTCCAGCGACTCCTCGCTGTCGGCGGTCACCACGGCCACGTACTTGTGGTCGGCGCGGAAGTAAAGAACATCGTCCACGGTGATGAGCTGCAATTCGCGGCCGCGCTGCACGGTGATCCAGCGAAGCGGCTCTACCGGCTGCATCTTTTCCAGCAGGCCGCTCAGGTCGGCCGGTGGTTGCGCCAGCCGCTCCTTCACGCGCTGCAAAGTGCGCGCGAGCTTCACGGTGTCGAGCGGCTTGAGCAAGTAGCCCACGGCGGCTTCGTCAAAGGCTTGCAGTGCGTACTGCTCAAAGGCGGTGATGAAAACGATGTGGGCGCGCGCGCCGGCAAGACGGGCGACTTCGAGGCCCGAGAGGCCCGGAATTTGCATATCCAGAAAACACACGGTGGGCTTGAATTCGTCGAGCGCTTGCAGGGCGGCGTGGCCATCGTGCACCGTGGCCACGATCTCGGCTTGGGGCCACAGGCGCTGCAGTTCCTCGCCAATCTCAGCGGCCAGCAGGGGTTCGTCTTCGGCGATCAGGACGCGGGTCATGTGGGGCTCAAGTTCCAGCGCAGTTCGAAGCGCGGCAGTTGTTCATCGTTCAAGCTCAGTTCGGCCTCAGGGCCGAGCACGGCTTGCAGGCGTTGGCGCAGCAAGCCTAGCTCCACCTGCTGGGCGGCAGCCAGGGTTTGCGCACGGTCAGGCCCCAGCGCGGCAAGCTGCAGGCGTGGCGGTTGGCTGGCTTCGGCAGTCAGTTGCCAGATCAAGCCCGGTGCCGCCAGCAGGGGGCGCAGCAAGGGCAGCAGAACCAAGGGCGCCATGGGCAGGGGGAGCAAGGCATCCGGCACTTGAATGAGCAGGCGCTCGGCGCCCTGGGCGTCGCGGCTGGTCAAGCAAGCGTAGGCGCGCACGGCTTCCAGCTCACGCTCCAGGCTGGACACCTTGGCCTGGGCATGGGGCTGCAAAGCGCGCAGCAGCTCGATGAGGGCCGCGAGCCGGCGGCGGGCGAGCGATGGGTCTTGCTGCAATTCGGTGTCGATGGTTTTCAAGCGCTCGAACAGCAGGGGCGGGTCCACGCGGGCCTGCAAGGCCAGCAGCTCGGTGGCGGCCAGTTCGCGTTGGCGCTGGGCGTGGTTTTGTTCGGCCTGCAGCCGGCGCGCTTGGGCTTTCAGGCTTTGCCGGCGCTGGGCCACCACGCCAACCCCCAGGGCATGCCAGAAGAGGGTGGTGCTGGCCAGCACAAAGTCGTTGTAGCTGGTCCACCAATCGGCGGTGCCCA
>JBKCVH010000054.1:0-17418 GCA_046317675.1 Burkholderiales bacterium | reverse complement strand
TCTCTGAGATGGTCAATGAAGGGGTTCGTCGAGCCTACATGGATAACGTCAACCCGCTCAGAGCCTCGGTGCTTGCCAACCCGGCCAGTGGCCGCAAGAACACCAAAGACAACACGCCGGCCGTGATTCAAGTGCGCTTGGTTCCGGGCAATACGGTCAGCGTGGACGTTGCTGCCAAGGGCGGTGGCAGCGAGAACAAGAGCAAGTTCAAGATGATGAACCCGAGCGACGACCTCGTCGACTGGGTGCTCAAAACGGTGCCTGAAATGGGCGCTGGCTGGTGCCCGCCCGGCATGCTGGGCATTGGGGTGGGCGGTACCGCCGAGAAGGCCATGCTGATTGCCAAGCAAAGCTTGATGGACCCCATCGATATGTTCGAGTTGCTGGCGCGCGGCCCGAGCAACAAGATCGAGGAATTGCGCATCGAGCTTTACGAAAAGGTCAATGCCCTCGGCATTGGGGCCCAGGGCTTGGGCGGCCTCACCACGGTGCTCGACGTCAAGATTGCCACCTACCCAACGCACGCGGCCAGCAAGCCAGTGGCCATGATTCCGAACTGCGCCGCAACCCGCCACGCGCACTTCACGCTAGACGGCTCCGGCCCCGCTTACCTGGAGCCCCCAAGCCTTGACCTTTGGCCCAATGTGCACTGGGCGCCCGACTACAACAAGAGCAAGAAGGTGGACCTGAACACCTTGACCCGCGAGCAGGTCGCCGCCTGGAAGCCAGGCGACACGCTGCTGCTCAGCGGCAAGATGCTGACGGGCCGAGATGCAGCCCACAAGCGCATCCAGGACATGCTCTCGAAAGGCGAGAAGCTGCCGGTTGACTTCACCAACCGCGTCATCTACTACGTGGGCCCCGTGGACCCCGTTCGTGACGAAGTGATGGGACCAGCCGGCCCCACCACCGCCACGCGCATGGACAAGTTCACTGAGATGATGCTGGCGCAAACCGGCCTGATCGGCATGATCGGCAAGGCCGAGCGCGGCCCCATTGGCATTGAGGCGATCAAGAAGCACAAGAGCGCCGACCTGAGGGCCGTGGGCGGTGCGGCCTACTTGGTGGCCAAGGCCATCAAGCACGCCGAGGTGGTGGGCTTTGCCGACCTCGGCATGGAAGCCATTTACGAATTCGACGTGCAAGACATGCCCGTCACCGTGGCCGTTGACGCCGGCGGCACCAGCGCCCACAACACCGGGCCCGCCGACTGGCGCGAGCGCATTGCCAAGGGCGAAGGCGCGCGCATTCCCATCACCGCCGCCTAAAGCCCCGAAGGCCGCCCGAAGCGGCCCTGCCGCCACCTGGAGACCCGACCCATGATTCGCATTCACTGCATCGCCCTGGCCGTATTCCTGGCCACGAGCCCCGGCGCCTTCGCCAAAGAGCCTGTCAAGGCCCCAAGCAAGGCCACGGCAAAGGCCCCTGCGCCGGCCGCGCCCGTGGCCCTGGCGGCGCCGCAGTTGGTGCGCACCGTGGAGGGCATTCAGGAGTACCGCTTGGCCAACGGCCTGCAAGTGCTGCTCTTTGCCGACCCCGCCTCCACCACCACCTTGGTGAACTTGGTCTACCGCGTGGGCAGCCGCCATGAAGGCGCTGGCGAAGCCGGCATGGCGCACTTGCTGGAGCACTTGCTGTTCAAGGGCACGCCCTCGTTCAGCGACATCCCGAAGCTGATGAGCGAACGCGGCGTGCGCTTCAACGCCACCACCAGCACCGATCGCACCAACTACTTCGCCGGCTTCAACGCCAACCCCGAAACCCTGGCCTTTGTGCTGCAGCTCGAAGCCGAGCGCATGCAGCAAAGCCGGGTTGAGACCAGCGACCTGGCCAAAGAAATGCCGGTGGTCATGAACGAGCTTCAGCAAGGGGAAAACAACCCCATGCAGTTGCTTCGCCAGCGCTTGAATGCCACGGCCTACCGCTTTCACCCGTACGGCAAGCCCACCATCGGCACGCAAAGCGATGTGGAGAACGTGCCCATCGAAAGCCTGCGCCGCTTCTACAAAGCGCACTACCGTCCGGACAACGCCACGCTCATCGTGGCCGGTCAGTTCGACGAAGCGGCCGTGCTGGCCCAACTGCAGCAGCGCTTTGCAGGCTTGCAGAACCCCAGCAGCCCCAAGCCCCAGGCCTACACCGTTGAGCCGCCGCAAGATGGCGAGCGCAGCGTGGTGGTGCGCCGCGTGGGCGGCTCGGCCGTCACTCTGCTTGGGTACCACGCACCGCCCTTTGCGCACCCCGATTGCGCGGCTTTGACCGTGCTGGGCCAAATGCTGACGCAGCGCCCGAGCGGCCCGCTCTACCAACGCTTTGTGGAGACCGACAAATTGGCCGCGCAAGTGGGCGCCGGTGGCTGCGGTGGGCACGACGCCGGCTTGTTCAACGTCATTGCCATCCACCAAGCCGGGGTCACGCCTGAGCGCCTGGAGCTTCCCTTGCTGGAGGCGCTGGAGCAACGCAAAGGCGTCACGCTCAGCCAGGAACAGTTCGACCGCATTCAGAGCCAATTCGCGCTGAGCTATTCACAGCTGCTGAAGCAGCCGCAGCAAATGGCGCAGCTGCTCACCGAGGCCGTGGCCGCTGGCGATTGGCGCTTGGTCTTCAAGCTGGTGGCCGATGTCAAAGCCCTGAAGCTTGAAGACGTTCAGCGCGTGGCCGAGACCTACCTGAAGGCCAACAACCGCACGCTGGCCCGCTACGAGCCGGTGGCGCAGTCGGGCGCCGTGGAGATTCCGAAAGTCGCCGACCGCCAAGCCGGCTTGGACCAGCTGGCCACTGCCGCCGTCAGTGCGGGGGAGCGCATCGACCCCAGCCCCATGGTGCTGCAAAGCCGCAGCCAGTTCAGCACCTTGCCGCGCAGCGGCATTCGCCTGGCCCTGCTGCCCAAGAAGTCGCGCGGCGAGCAAGTGCAGGGCGAGATTGAACTGCGCTGGGGCGAACTGCCCGCCTTGGTGCAGGCCAATGCCGCCAACTTCGTGGCAAGCCAGTTGACGGAGGGCAATGCGCGCCTGAGCCGCCAGCAAATCGTGGATGAATCGGTTCGCCTCAAAGGCAGCTTCAACATCAACGGCGGCAAGCAGGGCTTGACGCTGAGCCTCACCGGCGAGCGAGCCAGCTTCTTGGAGTTGATGAAGCTCGCCTTCCAGGTGCTCAAGGAGCCGACCTTTCCTGCGGAGCCCTTCGAGCGCGCTCAGAAGAATGCCCAGCGCAGCCTCAACGACAGCCGGGCCGAACCCAGCACCCTGCGCGGGGAAGCAGTACGCACCCACTACAACCAACAGCGCGGCGTGGCGCCGGGCCACCCGGATTACATCCAGGGCCTCGACGACCGGCTGAACGGCGTGCTGGGCGTGACCCGCGACCAAGTGGCCGCCTTCCACAAAGACTTCTGGAGTGCCAACGAAGGCGACGCCGCCTTTGTCGGCGCCCTGCCAGACGGCTTTGCCGAGGCCCTGGACGCTGAACTGGCCGCCTGGAAGAAGCCCACGGCGCCCCGCTTCGTGCGCTGGAAGTCGCCCTTCAAGCCGGTTGCCCCCGTCACGGTGCATACCGAAGCCAAGGACAAAGCCGCCGCCGTGCTGCAACTGCGGCAAGAACTCCAGTTGAGCAGCGAAAGCCCCGAAACCGTGGCGCTCAACATGGCCAACCACCTGCTGGGTGGCGGCTCCTTGGAGAGCCGCCTAAACGTGCGCCTGCGCCAGCAAGGCGGATTGACCTACGGCATTGGCAGCGGGCTGCAGATCGACGACTGGGACGACAGCGCGAGTTGGAGCATCGGCACCAGCATGGCGCCCGAGAACCGCGAAAAGGTGCTGGCCGCCATTCGCGAAGTGCTTGCGCAGGTGCTCAAAGAGGGCTTCAGCGCGGCCGAAGTGGAGCGGGCCCGCAAAGACCTCATTGAATCTCGCATCCAGCGCCGCGCCAGCGACGCCGGGCTCGTGGACCGCCTGGGCTGGCTGGTGGAGCGCCAACTCGACTGGCGCCACACCGAAGCCTGGGACGAGCGCTACCGCAAGGTGACCCTGGACGAGGTGAATGCCGCTTTGCGCAAGTACCTGAAGCCCGATGCCTGGGTCATTTCCAGCGCCGGGGACTACGCAAAGAAGCCGCCGGTCGCGCCTTGATCGGGGCGGCTTAGCGAATGTCGCTGCGCAGCACGCGCTCTGAACCTGGATCCGGCAGTTGATCGCAGCCGAGGGGCTGAGGCCGGACACGAAGGGCCCTGTGGGTGCTTTTTGCTTGCCGAAGGGCGGGGCGTCTCGCCCCGTTATGGCGAGGCGGCTCTTTGGGAAGGCGCAAGTGCGCAGCGGGCTCTACGCCCGCCAGCGCGAGCAACGCCAGCAGCAGCCTGAAGCGCCAGACCAGCGGCTGCGAAGCGCTTTCACCCCATCGGTGATGAATCGTCGTGCGCGCAAATCGTTGATCGACCGGGTGATTCCAGCAGGGGCAAGCGGTCAACTGCCGGTTCTAGCCTCAGGCCTTCACCACCTGATGCACCACACGCTGTGGGTACGGAATGGCAACGCCCTCGCGCCTGAGCAGGGCGAGCAGCGCAAGGTTCACATCGCTCTTCACGTTGCCCGTTCCGTTCTCGGGGTCGGCGATCCAGTACACAACGGCCAAATCCAAGCCATCGTTGCCGAAAGCGCTGAGCTGCACCGCAGGGCCTGGGTCAGCCAGCACACGCGGCACCGCTTGCACGGCGGCTTGAAGCAGCGGCAGCAAACGATCCAAATCAGCCTCGTAATCAACGCTGACGGTCGTGTTCTGCGCCACTTTCGGGTCGGCTAGAGAGCTGTTTTCCACCCGCTGGGTGATTAGCAACTCATTGGGCACGATGCTTTCTCGGCCATTGAGCGCCCGGATGACGGTGTAGCGGGTCTTGATGTCGCTGATGCGGCCTTCGAAGCCATCGACCTTCACCACATCGCCAATGCGCAGCGAGTGCTCGGCCAAGATCACAAAGCCGCTTACATAGTTGGATGCCAGCTTCTGCAAGCCCAAACCCAGGCCCACCCCGAAAGCGCCGCCCAAAAAGCCCAAGGCGGTGAGGTCAATGCCCGCGCTGGACAGCGCAAAGAGCAAACCCACAAAGAGCAGTGCCGCCTTGATGAGGTTGGCCACGATCTTCCGCGCCGATATGTTGTCGCTCGCTGACTTCAGCAGTCGAGCCTCAATGGCTGCCGATAACCAAAGGGCGGCCACCATCACCAACACCACCGCAAAGCTGGCCTCCAGCAAGGTGGCCAAGGAAACCTTGCTGGCGCCAAGCTTCCACTGGATGGCGTCCAGCTCAGCCCACACCAGCGGCCACAAACCGCTGATCCACAGCACCGAGCCTCCCCAGGCCAACCAGCTCACCCAGCGCTCTGCCGCCCCCACCCACCCAGCCTGCGGGAGCGCCGCGTGCAGCACGCGCACCACGAGGCGAATGGCCAGCAGCGACAACAAAATGGGCAGCGCCAGCTTGAGGAGCGCCGGCGCAATGCCAAGCCAGGGCTGGGCCATGCGGTAAGCCCCCCAGGTGAGCAGCACCGCGAGCAAGGGGAACAGCACGCCGTCCAGACCCATGCGACCAAACCAAACCGAGTTGTTGGCTGCCCCAAGCCCGCGGCGCAGCAACAGCACCAAGCCATAGGCCAGCAAAAGCGCAACAGCAATCAGCAGCCCCTCTTGAATCAGGGTGGTGCTGCGGGAAATATGGGCAAACGCCGTCGAGAAATTCATGGTCTTGGGGTCCGGCACGAGCGAGGCTCATTCGAGAGGCCGGGCATTGTCTGCGGGGGGCGTGCACCGCCTAGCTTGGATGCAGGCATCTCCCTTGCCCCGTGGTGTTAACAGACGCTAGGCTGCCGCAAGCACCCGCAAGTGCGCGCACACACTGCGCGCCAAAGCCCAAACGTGATAGCCACCCTCCAAGCAGCTCACCACGCGCCCTTGGGCATGACGGTTGGCCACATCCACGAGTTGCTCGGTGATCCAGGCGTAATCGACTTCGGTGAGGCGAATAAGCCCCAGCGGGTCGAGCTGATGGGCATCAAAGCCGGCGGAGATGACGATCAGCTGGGGCTTGAACTTCTCCAGAGCGGGCATCCAGTGGGCACGGATCAGCTCGCGCACCTCTTGGCCGCCAGTGTGCGCGGCCAAGGGAAGGTTGATCATGTTGTCGGCCAGCGGTGGAACGCCACTGTGGGGGTAGAGCGGGTGCTCAAAGAGGCCCACCATGAGGGTGCGGGCATCGCCGGCCAAGATGTCTTCGGTGCCATTGCCGTGGTGCACGTCAAAGTCCACCACCGCCACCCGCTGCAACCCATGCCGGTTCAAGGCAGAGAGGGCGGCCAAGGCCACGTTGTTGAAGAAGCAAAAGCCCATGGCCTTGCGGCGCGTGGCGTGGTGCCCAGGTGGGCGAACCGCACAAAACGCCCGCTGAACGCGGCCGCTGCACACCCATTCGGTGGCCTGCAGCGCGGCCCCGGCCGCATGCAGGGCCGCGTCCAGGGTGTGCGGGTTGGCGGCGGTGTCGGGGTCCAGTTGCACCACGCCCTGAACGCTTGCCAAGCGCTCACAAATCAACTTCAAGTAGCCCGCGTCATGGGCCAGCAGCAGCTCTTGCAGGCTCGCCGATCGGGCATCGACTTGCTGCAACTGCTCGATGAGGCCGGTGCTTTGGAGCAACTCGTCAATGGCTTCCAAGCGCTCAGGGCACTCGGGGTGCCCCGCGCCCATGGCGTGCAGGCGAAAGCTGGGGTGACTAAAGAAGGCGACGCTCACGGGGGGAATCTTGGTTTCGGATATGGTCTAGCGCATGACGCCTACCGACGCCACCCAACTGCTGTTGCAAGCCCAAAAACAGATTAGCACTGTGATCAAAGGCAAGTCGGCCCAAGTGGCCGATTGCCTTGCTTGTTTGGTGGCCGGCGGCCACCTGCTGATCGAAGACCTCCCGGGCGTGGGCAAGACCACGCTCGCGCAGGCGCTGTCCATGACGCTGGGTCTGCGCTTCTCACGCACGCAGTTCACGGCGGATTTGCTGCCGTCTGACTTGCTGGGCGTGAACATCTTCGAGCGTGAAGCGCAGCGCTTTGTATTCAAGCCGGGCCCGGTGTTTGCGCAGGTTTTGTTGGCCGATGAAATCAACCGCGCCGGCCCCAAGACGCAGTCCGCCCTGCTGGAGGCCATGGAAGAACGGCAAGTGACGGTGGAAGGCGAGTCTCACGCCCTACCCGCCCCCTTCTTCGTGATTGCCACGCAAAACCCGAGCGAGCAGCTGGGCACCTACCCGCTTCCGGAATCCCAGCTCGACCGCTTTTTGATGACGATTCGCCTGGGCTACCCCGACCGCGCCGCGGAGCGCGAGCTGCTTTCGGGCGCCGACGGCCGCGAAATGCTCAGCGGCCTCCAGAGCGTGATGCTGCCCGCGCAATTGCAAGCTGCGCAGCAAGCGGCGCGCAGCATTGCCGTGAGTCCTGCGCTGTTGGACTACCTGCAGGCGCTTTTGGAAGCCACGCGCAACGGCCATTGGTTTGTCGAAGGCCTCTCGCCCCGGGCCGGTTTGGCCTGGCTGCGCGCCGCCAAGGCCAAAGCCTTGATGGCGGGGCGCGCGCATGTGTCCCCCGAAGACTTGCAGGCCACGGCCGTTCTGGTGCTGGCCCACCGCCTGCGCGCCCGCTCGGGCAGCGGCCGAGGCAGCGCCGAGCAAGTGCGCGCGATGGTTGAAGCGCTGCCCCTACCGTGAACCTCAAGCAGCGCTGGCAGGCGTGGTGGAAGTCTCGCCACCCGGCCAAAGATGAACAACTGCTCACGCAGCGCAATCTGTACATCGTGCCGACCAAGGTCGGCGCCGCCTTCCTGTTGACCCAAGCCGTGATGCTGGTGGCCTCCATCAATGACCAGCTCAGCCTGGGCTATGCACTGACCTTCTTGCTGGCTGGGTGCGGCTTGGCCTCCATGCACACCACCCACGGCAACCTGCGGGGCCTGCAGCTCACGCTGCAGCCCCCAGAGCCCGGCCATGCGGATGCCGACCTGCCGCTTCGCATCCGCGTGCACAACCCAAGCCGCGCGCGCTTTGGCATTGGGCTGCGCTTGGCAGAAGCCAAGTCAGCCACCTTGGCCTGGCTGGACGTGCCCGCCCAGGGCAGCGACGACTTGATACTGACCTGGCGAGCACCCGGTCGCGGCCTGCACGAGCTGCCGGTGCTGCGCGTGGAGACGCGGTTTCCACTCGGCTTGTTCGTGGCCTGGAGCTACTGGCGCCCGGCCAGCCGGCAATGGGTGTACCCGGCGCTGGAGCGCCCTGCCCCGCCGCTGCCGGCCGGCCGACCCCGCGATGGCGAGGCCCCGGTGCACAGCAGCCGCCCCGCCCAAAGTGGAGACGAGTTCCACGGTGTTCGCACCTGGCGAGACGGCGACGGGCTGCGCAGCGTGCTGTGGAAGAAAGCAGCACAAGCCACGACGCCCGATGCGCCGCTTTGGGTGCGCGACTGGGCCAGCCCGCCCGCAGGCCAAGACCGCTGGCTGGACGCGGCGGATACCCAAGGCCTGCCGGATGAACAGCGCTGGCAGCGCTTGGCCGCCTGGGTGGTGTTGGCCGACGCGCAAGGCCAAGACTGGGGACTGCGCCTGGGCCCTGATGAAGTACCGCTGGGCCAGGGCGCCCAGCAGCGCCGACTGGCACTTGAAAAGCTGGCGCTCGCATGAAGCTGGCCAACACCCGCGAAGCGCGCGACAGCTTCTTCTTGATTGGCGTGGTGCTGCTCACGGTGCTGCCGCACTTCCCCAGGCTGCCGATTTGGGCGAGCGGCATCGTGCTGGCGCTGTTGGCGTGGCGAGCGTGGCTTGCACAGCGGGCGCTGCCCCTGCCCTCGCGCTGGTTGCTGATTGCCATCTTGCTGGCCGTAGTGGGCATGACAAAGCTGACGCACGGCGTGGTGCTCGGTCGCACAGCCGGCCTGACGCTCGTTTGCATCTTGGTGGCCATGAAGCTGCTGGAGATGCATGCGCGCCGAGACGCCTTTGTGGTGTTCTTTCTCGGCTTTTTCTTGGTGCTCACGCAGTACCTGCACAGCCAAGCGCTTTGGGTGGCGGTTTGGACTTTCGTGGCGGTCTGGGGTTTGCTGACCAGTCTGGTCTTGGCGCAAATGCCCCTTGGGCAACCGCTGCTGCGCGTGGCGGTGCGGGAAGCAGCGCGCAGCACCTTGCTGGGCTTGCCGCTGATGCTCATGCTGTTTTTGCTCTTTCCGCGCATTGGCCCGCTGTGGGGCCTGCCCGGCCAAAGCGGCAAGACCGGTCTTTCGAACGAAATGTTCTTCGGCGCCATGGCCGAATTGGCACTGGACGAGAGCGTAGCCATGCGCCTTCGCGCCTTGCCAGGCTCCAAGCTACCGCCCAGCGCACAGCTGTACATCCGCGGCCCGGTGCTGAGCCGCTTCGATGGCCAAGCTTGGCATGCCGAGCCCTCGCTATGGGGAGACGAACCCCTTCTCACGCTGGTGGGCAGCGTCATCCGTTACGAAGCCATGACGGAGCCCCAAAGCCTGCCGCTGCTGCCACTTCTGGAAATGGCGCCGGGCCAACCGGGTGAGACCTGGAACCCCACACCTGAATTGCAGCTCCGCCGAAACGCCGACCTCAACTGGGTATTTCGCCCCGCCTTTGGGCGGGCGCCGCCGATTGGTCAGCGCCTGCGCTTTGAACAAGTTGCCGTCACCGACCCTGGTGCCGTGCAGTTCGGCCCCTTGAGCTGGCATGGCAGCCTGCGTCCCTTGCTGCAGCAACCCGCCAACTTGAATCCACGCCTTCAGGCCTGGGTGCGCGACCTCAGCGCTGACTTGCCGCCCGCCGCAGACGGCCCTCAGCGGGCCCAGCAACTGAGCCAGCGCCTGCTCACGCACATTCGCCGCCAGCCCTTCAGCTACACCTTGCAGCCCGGCATTTACGGCGAGACCACGCCGCATGCGGTTGACGAGTTTTGGTTCGACCGCCGCCAAGGCTTTTGCGAGCATTACGCCACCGCCTACGTGATGGCGATGCGAGCCGGTGGAGTCCCCGCGCGCGTTGTGACCGGCTTCTTGGGTGCCGACCCGCAAACCAGCGACGGCTGGACGGTCATTCGCAATAGCAATGCCCATGCGTGGGCCGAGTTTTGGGCGCCGGAGCTCGGTTGGCGCCGCGTAGACCCCACGGGAGCGGTGGCGCCCGAGCGGGTGGAGTCCAGCCGGCTCCTCAGTGCCAATCCGGGCGTGTTTCGGGGTGCCGTGGACGCCATCGACCCCAACCTTTGGCGGCGCCTGCGCCAGTTCAATGAACTCGTTGACTTGCGTTGGCAGCAATGGGTGCTGGGTTACCAACAACAGCAGCAGTTCAAGCTGCTGGAGTCCCTTGGGGTGGCCAACCCCGACTGGACCGCACTCGGGCGGGTGATCGCTGCCACCATTGCCAGCTTGGCCATCGCAGGCTTCGTTTGGCAGCGCTGGCAAGCGCGCGCCCGCAGCCCCTGGCCTGCACGCATGTCCCGCGTGCACCAAAGACTGCTCGCCAAAGGACTCCCCGTTCAGCCTCACGAGGCCCCGCTGCGCTGGGCCCAATCCACGCCTGCAGGCCCATTGCGTGAGCATTTGCTGGAGCTGGAATCCATGCGCTACGGCGCACTGGCCCTTGATGGTGCGGCTTCACGCTGGCGGGCTTGGCGAATGTGGTCGCAATGGTGGCGGCGCTTCGCGAAACTCGCTGGAGCGCATGAACGATGATGCTCCGCGCCGCTCATTGACCTCTCATTCATGCGTTTCATTGCCCTCGCGCCACTGCTTTTAGCCCTTCTCTTGCCCTGTGGTGTTTCGGCCAAGCCAGAGAAAAAGCCCAAAGCCACCAAAGCGCTTCGCACACCGGCCCAAACCCCCGGCTTTGGCGATCCGGCCCATGGCGGCACCCCCGGCCGGTATGCCGAACGCCCCGAAGTGCAGGCCTGGATGACCCGCTTGGCCGCAGAGACCGGCTTGGACGCCACCGATCTACAAAATGCGTTGGAGCAAGCCCGTTATCAGCGCCGAGCGGCTCAACTGATGATGCCCGCGCCCGCAGGGGTGCCGAAGAACTGGGCCGCCTACCGCGACCGCTTCATCGAACCCGTGCGCCTGCAAACGGGCCTGCGCTTTTGGGCCCAGCACGCCGACACGCTGGCGCGTGCCGAGTCCCAGTTCGGCGTTCCCGCCGCCTTGATCATGGGCATCCTGGGCGTGGAGACGAATTACGGCCAGATCATGGGCAACTACCGCGTCCTTGATGCCCTTGCCACCCTGGCCTTCGACTTCCCGGGGCAGCGCAGTGATCGAAGCCCCTACTTTCAAGGCGAGCTCGGTGCGTTCCTCCAACTGGCCAAAGCAGAAGGCCGCAGCCCAACCGACTTCAAGGGCAGCTTCGCCGGCGCCATGGGTTATGGCCAATTCATGCCCTCCAGTTGGCGGCAGTACGCCGTCGACTTCGACGGCGACGCGCACATCGACTTGATCGGCAATCCCGTTGACGCCATCGGCTCCGTGGCCAACTTCTTGCGCCAGCACGGCTGGACACCCGGCATGCCAACGCACGTGAGTGTGGAGCGCCCACCGGCATCAGAAAGCGCACGACTGCTGGACCGCGACATCGAGCCGCACTGGCGCTTGAGCCAGCTGCAAGCCGCTGGCCAAGCTCTACCCGCCTCTACGCTGGAAACCCTGGCTCAGCACGAGCCTTGGGCGTTCGTGGAACTCGAGAACGGCCCTAAGGCACCAGAGAGCTATTTGCTCGGCAGCAAAAACTTTTGGGTCGTCACCCGCTACAACCGTTCGGCCTACTACGCGATGGCAGTCATCAGCCTGGGCGAACGTTTGGAGCAACTGCGTCGCGCCGGCCAGTGACACGCGTCAGCTTGTTTTGCCGCGTCATCGACAACTTCGGTGATGCCGGCTTCTGCTTGCGCTTGGCCCGCGAACTGCGCGCCAGAGGCCATCAAGTGGACCTCTACATGGATGACCCAAGCCCTCTGGCATTCATGCAGGGGCCGCACGAAACGCCAATCCATGTGCTGGCTTGGCCCCATGACGACGAACACCCCAGTTTGGGCGAATTGGTCATCGAAGCCTATGGTTGCGAGCTTCCTTTGGGCGTGCAAGCCCAACTGGGCGCTGGCCAAGGCCGACTCTGGGTGAACCTGGAATACCTGAGTGCCGAGGGCTACACGCTCCGCAGTCACGGACTCCCCTCGCCGGTCATGAGTGGCCCTGCCACCGGGCGCGTGAAGCGTTTTTTCTACCCGGGCTTTGGTCTAGGCACAGGCGGCTTGCTCTGGGAGGAGGACCTCGCGAGGCAACAAGCCCTGCACGATCCGGCCGAGTGGTGGCAAAAGCTCGGAAAGCCACCCAAACCAAGGGAACGCCAGCTCAGTCTCTTTGCCTACCCAACCCTGCCTCTCGAGGCTCTGCTCGCGGGCCTGGCCGATGCACCCACCCGCGTGCTTTGGTGTGGCACCCAGCCTGTGCCACCGGTTGCTGTACCCAGCAAGGTGCGAATTGAACCGCTACCGCTTCTAAGCCAATGGGATTACGACCGACTCCTGTGGAGTTGCGACCTGAACATCGTCCGGGGTGAAGACAGCTTTGTCCGCGCGCAGTGGGCTGCTAAACCGATGCTTTGGCACATCTACTCTCAGCAAGATGGCGCGCATGCCGCAAAGCTAGACGCCTACTTGTCACTGCGACCCGAGCAGGTAGCTGAAGCTTGGAATGCCCTCAACGGCCTGGCTTCAACGGAGGCACTCATTCAGTCCCTCCCCAATCTGTGGGCTGGCGAGCCCCAAGCAAGGCAATGGCGTGACCAATTGCGTGCGGGCCCAGAACTCGTCGACACCTTGCTGGCTTGGCTGGCGGATCAACAGTAGGCCCGGCTAGAATCGCGGGCTTTGCGCCCGAGCGGTGTTTTACGCTTGGTAGCGCGATCAACCAACCTGAAACGCAGTGCACAAGTGCATTGCACAAACGCACCGCATCACCATGAAAATCGCCCAGGAAATTCGCGCAGGCAACGTCATCATGCACGGTAAAGACCCAATGGTGGTCTTGAAGACCGAGTACAGCCGTGGAGGCCGCAATGCCGCCACCGTGCGCATGAAGCTCAAGAGCCTGTTGAGCAATTCAGGCACCGAAGTGGTGTTCAAGGCCGACGACAAGATGGACCAAATCATCTTGGACAAGAAGGAATGCACCTACTCCTACTTCGCCGACCCGATGTACGTTTGCATGGACACCGAGTACAACCAGTACGAAGTGGAAGCCGAAAACATGGGTGACGCCATCAACTACCTGCAAGACGGCATGGAGTTGGAAGTGGTGTTCTACGACGGCAAAGCCATCAGCGTGGAACTGCCAACCAGCGTGGTGCGCGAAGTGACCTGGACCGAACCCGCTGTGAAGGGTGACACCTCCGGCAAGGTACTCAAGCCCGCCAAGATCGCTACCAATTACGAAATCATGGTGCCGATTTTTGTTGCACAGGGCGACAACATCGAAATCGACACGCGCACCAACGAATACCGCAAGCGCGTTTAACCCCCACTCGCCCATCAAAAAGGCGCCCACTTGGGCGCCTTTTCTGTTTGCCTGTCGTCTGGAAAAAACAAAACCCCGCCGCAGCGGGGTTTGCTTCTCCGAAAACTCGGGGAACTTACTTCTTCGGCTGCACCGTGCGGGTACCGACAACCTCGATCTCGGTACGACGATTCTTCGCCTTACCTTCACGGGTCTTGTTGTCAGCGACCGGGCTCTTCTCGCCCTTGCCTTCGGTGTAAATGCGGTTGGCTTCGATGCCCTTGCCCGTCAAGTAGGCCTTGACAGCTTCAGCACGGCGAACCGACAGCTTCTGGTTGAACTCATCGGAACCGTCGCTGTCGGTGTGACCCACAGCAATGATCACTTCGAGGTTGATCGGGCCCATCTTCGAGACCAGATCGTCCAGCTTGGCGGTGGCTTCAGGCTTCAAGATGGCCTTGTTCACGTCGAAGAAAGCATCAGCCGCGTAGGTGACCTTTTCAATGATCGGCTTGGGTGGAGCCGGTGGCGCAGCAGGTGGAGCCGCCTTGGCGACCGGAGCTGGCGCCACAGCAGGCGCTGCCTTCGGAGCTGGTGGGGGCGGTGGTGCCAACGCGCCATCGCAGTTCTGGTTGGCGAACTGCTTCATGCCCTTCAAGTTGTCAGCGTTCTTGGCGGCCGTTGCAGGCGTCCAAGAAGCGTTGCGCCAGCAATGCTCGCTGGTGCCGTTCAGCCAAACGAGCTTGCCATCGGCACCGCTCATCCAGTTGTCGTTCACGGCCTGAGCCTGAACGCCGGTTTGGCACATTGCGGCAAGGGCCAGCAAGGAGGCCACGCGGGATAGTTTGTTCATATATCTCCTCTCGGGGGTGCCGCAGTTGCCTGGGCAAAGAAGGGTCAGCGAAACCTCAAGGGCCACCCCGTGCACAGGCACCACTTGAGAAACTCAAATAGTGTGCCATGGGGCATTCCACCGGCGCATTGTGGCGGGCCTGTTTGACGGCTCCATGGCGATGTTGCAGCAGTGCGACAAGACCCGCCCCATAGAATCGCGCGCTTTTGTCACCAGCTTGCCAAAACTTTTTGGCGAGCGCTACCGCGTACCTATTGCATGAGCTCCGCATTCGCCAAGGAAACCCTGCCCATCAGCCTCGAAGAGGAAATGCGTCGCAGCTACCTCGACTATGCGATGAGCGTGATCGTCGGCCGCGCCCTGCCCGACACCCGGGACGGGTTGAAGCCCGTACACCGGCGCGTGCTGTTTGCAATGCACGAGCTGAACAACGACTGGAATCGCCCCTACAAAAAGTCGGCTCGTATCGTTGGCGATGTCATCGGTAAGTACCACCCTCACGGTGACACCGCCGTGTACGACACCATTGTGCGCATGGCCCAGGACTTCAGCCTGCGCCACATGCTGGTGGACGGTCAAGGCAACTTCGGCTCCGTGGACGGCGACAACGCTGCGGCCATGCGGTACACCGAAATCCGCCTGTCGAAGATCGCACATGAAATGTTGGCCGATATCGACAAGGAGACCGTGAACTTCGGTCCGAACTACGACGGCTCGGAGAAAGAGCCGTTGGTGCTGCCGGCGCGTCTACCTAACCTCCTGGTCAACGGCGCCACAGGCATTGCCGTGGGCATGGCCACCAACATTCCGCCGCACAACTTGAATGAGGTTGTGGATGCATGTCTCCACCTTTTGCGCAATCCGGAAGCCAGCATTGAAGACTTGATGGCCTTCATTCCAGCGCCAGACTTCCCCACAGCCGGCATCATTTATGGCTTGGAAGGCGTACGCGAGGGATATCGCACCGGTCGTGGTCGCGTCGTGATGCGTGCCAAGGTCCACTTTGAGGACATCGACAAAGGCAATCGTCAGTCCATCATCGTGGACGAGATTCCATACCAAGTTAATAAGAAGACGCTGCTGGAGCGCATTGCCGAACTGGTCCACGAGAAAAAGCTCGAGGGGATTAGCCACATTCAGGATGAGTCCGACAAATCGGGCATGCGTGTGGTCATTGAACTCAAGCGCGGTGAGGTGCCAGAGGTTGTGCTGAACAACCTCTACAAGCAAACCCAGCTGCAAGACAGTTTCGGCATGAACATGGTCGCGTTGGTCGACGGCCAGCCAAAGCTTTGCAACCTCAAAGACTTGATCAGCGTTTTCTTGGAACATCGCCGCGAGGTCATCAACCGGCGAACGGTGTATGAACTCCGGAAAGCCCGTGAGCGCGGCCATGTGCTCGAAGGCTTGGCAGTCGCCCTGGCCAACATCGACGACTTCATCACGCTGATCAAGAACGCACCGACGCCCCCTGTGGCCAAGGCCGAGTTGATGGCGCGCACCTGGGACTCAAGCCTCGTTCGAGAGATGCTCTCGCGCGCCGACGGAGAGAATCCAGGTGGCGCTGCCGCTTATCGCCCGGATGGCTTGGAAGCGCAGTTCGGCTTGCAGGTCGATGGGCGCTACCGACTGAGCGAAGTTCAGGCCAATGAGATTTTGCAGATGCGTCTGCAGCGCCTGACGGGTCTTGAGCAAGACAAGATCGTTGGTGAGTACAAAGACGTGATGGCGCAGATCGCCGACTTGCTGAACATCTTGGCGACGCCCGAGCGCGTCACCACCATCATCAGCGAGGAGCTGACTGCACTCCGGCTGGAGTTTGGTCAGACCAAGCTTGGCGCGCGGCGAAGCCAGATCGAACGGAATGCGCTAGAGCTCGGAACTGAAGACTTGATCACCCCCACCGACATGGTGGTGACCCTGAGCCACACCGGCTACATCAAGAGCCAAGCCCTCAGCGAGTACCGAGCTCAACGCCGCGGCGGCCGAGGCAAGCAGGCCACGGCAACCAAGGAAGACGACTGGATCGACCAGCTCTTCATTGCAAATACCCACGATTGGATTCTTTGCTTCAGCAACCGCGGCCGCGTCTATTGGCTCAAGGTTTGGGAAGTACCGCAGGGGTCGCGCACCTCCCGTGGCAAACCCATCGTCAACATGTTCCCGCTCCAGCCGGAAGAGAAGATCAACGTGGTGCTGCCCCTCACGGGCGATTTCCGCACCTTCCCAAGCGACCACTACATCTTCATGTGCACCGGCATGGGCACGGTGAAGAAGACGGCGCTGGATGAGTTCAGCAACCCACGCAAGGCCGGCATCATCGCGGTTGATCTTGATCCAGGTGATGTGCTGATTGGCGCCGCACTGACCGACGGCCGGCACGACGTCATGCTGTTCAGCGATGGCGGCAAAGCGGTGCGCTTTGATGAAGACGACGTTCGCGCCATGGGCCGCACCGCTCGCGGTGTGCGCGGCATGCAACTTGACGATGGACAGCGCGTGATCGCGATGCTCGTGGCGGAAGACGAAACACAGAGCGTTTTGACCGCCACCGAGAACGGCTTTGGCAAGCGCACGAGCATCGTGGAGTACACACGCCACGGTCGAGGCACCAAGGGCATGATCGCCATCCAGCAAAGCGAGCGTAACGGTCGCGTCGTGGCAGCAACCCTGGTGCGCGCCGAGGACGAGATCATGCTGATCACCGACAAGGGCGTGCTGGTGCGCACCCGTGTCAGCGAGATCCGCGAACTCGGCCGCGCCACGCAAGGCGTCACGTTGATGGCCCTTGACGATGGCAGCAAGCTCAGCGGCTTGCAGCGCATCGTCGAGAACGACGCTGGCGTGGAGCCTGACTCAACCCTAGATTCGACCCCAGATTCAACAGAATCCCCTGACACCCCGGGTGAGCACGAAGTAAACGCCTGATGTACACCCCTGCGCGTTTCCTTTTGGCCATCGTTTTGGCCACATGTGCCCTATCTCCTGTGCTGGCTAAAACGA
>JBKCVH010000053.1:0-2824 GCA_046317675.1 Burkholderiales bacterium | reverse complement strand
AGCCAACATCAAGCCGCCTCCACCTGCGCCGCCATCAACAAGCCGAGCGACCGCTCATCACACTCGTCAATATCCAACTCACCCGTGATACGCCCGGAGTTCATCACCAGCACCCGGTCGGCAAGCGCCAAGATTTCGTCGAGCTCCGACGACACCACCAGCACCGCACACCCCGCGTCCCGCAGCACACGCAGCTGCGCATGGCTGAACTCAATCGCGCCAATGTCCACGCCCCGCGTCGGCTGCCCCACCAAGAGCACCTTGGGGTTCTCGCCAATCTCTCGCGCCAGGATGAGTTTTTGCTGGTTGCCACCGCTGAACTTGGACGAGCCCAGCAGCGCATTGCGCGGCCGCACGTCGAAGCGTTCCATCATGGCGGCGGTGGCCTCGCGCAAGCGAGCGCCAGCCAAACCGAACGGGCCGCTGCGGTACTTGGGCAGGTCTTGGTAGCCCAAAGCAGCCGACTCCCAAGCCGGAAACGCCATGACCAAGCCGCAGGCATGGCGGTCTTCAGGCACGTGGGCCAGGCCCAACTCCCGCGCGCGCCGGGGGTGCAGCCAAGCTTCTGGGCCGAATCGTTCACCCGCGAGTTGCAGGCGGCCGCTGCTGGGCTTCATCAAGCCCGAGAGCACTTCCAGCAGCTCGCTTTGGCCATTGCCCGAGACGCCTGCCACACCCACGATTTCGCCCGGCCGCAGTCGCAGTGAAACGCCGTTGAGCAAAGGCACACCGTGGGCACTTCGCAGCGCCAAACCTTCGGCCTCCAACAAGGGCTCGCCGTCTGGCCGGTGCGCAGCACCTTCACGGCCCAGCACCACTTTGCGGCCCACCATGGCCTCGGCCAGCAGGGCTTCGTTGGTTTCGCTGGATAGGCAGCGGTGCACCACCGTACCGGCCCGCATGACGGTGATGGCATCACAAAGCGCCATCACTTCCTTGAGCTTGTGGGTGATCAAGATGATGGTGGTGCCGCGTGCGCGCAGCCCGCGCAACACTTCAAAGAGCTGCTGCGTCTCTTGGGGCGTGAGCACCGCGGTGGGCTCGTCCAAGATCAAGATCTTGGCGCCGCGGTACAGGGCCTTCAAGATCTCCAAGCGCTGCAACTCACCCACTGGCAGGGCATCAACGCGCTCATCAAGGCGCACGCTCAGGCCCGTTTCGGCCATCAGCTTTTGCAGGCCTGCGCGCACACTGGCTTGGCCAGCTTTGAGGTTCCAGCTTGGCTCGGCGCCAAGCATGACGTTGTCCAGCGCGGTCAAGGTGTCGACCAGCATGAAGTGCTGGTGGACCATGCCGATGCCCAGCGCGATCGCCTCGTGCGAATTGCGAATCGCGACCGCTTCACCGTTGACCTCGATGCGCCCAGCATCGGCCTGGTAGTAGCCATAAAGAATGGCCATCAGGGTGCTCTTGCCGGCGCCGTTCTCGCCAATCAGGCCGTGCACGGTCCCGGCGTCAACGCGGAGGTCAACACCATCATTGGCGCGCACGGCGCCGAACTGCTTGCGAATGCCCGTGAGGGCGACAGCGGGGCTCAAGGGGGCTTCGCTTACTTCTTGGCGCAATCCGCAGGATTGACCATGAAGTCCGGCACCTTGCGCTGACCGGACACGATTTCGGCCCGCAAGCCATCCAGGCGCGTGCGCATGGCCGCCGTCACCAACTTGTCGTTGTGCTGATCGATGGCCACCATCACGCCGTCTTCCTTCAGGCCCAACTGCTGCACGCCGGGCTTGAAGCCCTTGAGCACGTTGTAGACGGCGACATCCACCCGCTTGACCATGCTGGTCAGCATGGTGCCGGGTTGCAGGTGGTTTTGGTTGCTGTCCACGCCAATGGCGAACTTGCCGCTGTCCTTCGCGGCTTGGTAGACGCCCACCCCGGTGCCACCGGCAGCGGCAAAGACCACATCAACGCCCTTGGAGAACTGCGCCTTGGCCAACTCTGCACCCCGGGTCGGGTCGTTCCAAGCAGTGGCCGTGGTGCCAGTCATGTTGGCAAACAGCTCGGCCTTCGGGTTCACGGCTTTCACGCCGGCTTCAAAGCCGCACTGGAACTTGCGAATCAAGGGAATGTCCATGCCGCCCACAAAGCCGAGCTTGCCGGTCTTGCTGGCCATGGCGGCCAAGGCGCCCACGAGGACGCTGCCCTCGCCTTCCTTGAACACGATGGAGGCCACATTGGGCTGGTTCACCACGCCGTCAATGATGGCGAATTGCGTCTTCGGGAACTGCTTGGCGACCTGCTCCAGGGCCGAAGCCTGGGCAAAACCAATGGAAATGATGGGGCTGAAGCCCTTCTCGGCCATGCGGCGCAGTGCCTGCACGCGCTGGGTCTCGTTGCTGATCTCGAACTCTTGGTACTTGCGGCCCGTCTCGCCCTTCCACTTCTCTACGCCGCGATAGCCGGCCTCGTTGAAGCTTTTGTCGAACTTCCCCCCCATGTCGAAGATCACGGCCGGCTCGGTGGCCTTGGTCTGCGCCAAAGTCGTGGCAGCAGCAAAACACAGGACAAAGGGCATTAGGCGCAAGGTTTTCATGGCGCAGCAATCCAGGGGTCGGAAGGGGGCGGATTCTAGGCATTGACCCCGAGCTAAGCAGCACTGCGCGCTCGCTAGCATTTCGTGTGCCGTTTTCACCCGCCCCAACCAAGAGAAGCCCCCTGGATTTGCTGTCCAGCGCTTGGCGAGTGATGGGTTCTGCCCTGGCTTGGCAGCCGAGCACGGCTTGGCATTGGCTATTGGTGAACTTGGTGGGCGCCCTCGCCTACTGGCTCTTTAGCAAACTCGGCGTCTTCGCTGACATTGGACCCGCCGGTGTGAGCG
>JBKCVH010000052.1:0-4256 GCA_046317675.1 Burkholderiales bacterium | reverse complement strand
CTGCAGCAGTGTGCTGCATGCATCATCATCTCTGCGGATTGCTCGTGGGACAGGCGCGAAACCACCTTTAGATCATGTGCACATGTGCCAGTCCTTTCGCATGATCTGGGGACTATCGTGTGCCTGTTGCCTCGCAAGTGTGTGACAGGAGCGAGCTTGTGTCCGTATCCAAGCTGCCGAGCTTCTTAACTGTGCCGTATCGTAAGAAGCTGAACCGATGTCTATCCGTGCCTAACTGTATTCTGTACGTTTAACTGGTTCTCCGTTAACCGGCCTTGTGATGGTTCATGGTGTCCGCCCCGCCAGTAGGTTCAATTCCTACCCTGCGCTCTCATATCTTTGCTCCTTATACCAGTTCTCGTACAGTCTTACAGCTCTCCGCTCACAATTTGGTTTCCGGTGCCCTTCTTCGAGGACATCTGGCTCCCCTTCGGTGTCGCTTCGGCGTCTTCACCTACACTATTCGTCGTTCCCTGTTGGTCACAGTAAGGCGCATACAATGCCTCCTCGTGCTCGTGGTCGCGCACGTGCACAGCCAGCCAATCCCGATGTGCAACAGCCTGCCGTAGCTCCCCGCGGACAGCCCGCTCGTCGTGGCCGTCATGCCCTGTTGGTCCAGCATGTCGCTGCTGCTGCTGCTCAGCATGCCGATGGCAATGCTCAGGATGCTCCTGTCGTTGCCGCTGCTGACCAGGCGGGTGTGCCTGTTGGTCTTCCTATGCCTGCCGCTCCGCAGATGGCTCAAGTCGCTCCAAATCCTGCCCGGGGTCCTGCTATTCCTCCCGTTGCCGCCACTCCTGGCCCTGTCGCTGCGCCCACCGGTGAGCCGCGCTTTGTCCCGTACACCGCAGCGAAATTCGCTTATCGCTCGGGTGCCACTCTCTCTGTTGATACCGAGGCCCACTTCATCAATGTTAGGAACCATGCCGAGTGTTCTCAACAGCTGCACCGTCTGGGGAAGCTTTTGCTTCAGTCCCTCGTTCCGTCACCGGAAGTGAATGCCTTTGTGGTCGAACTTGATGCTCTGTTAAACACAGAACTCAAGATTCAAGACCCAAGCAACAGTGCCGAGGTGGAGCGCGTTGCCGAAGTTGTCAAGGTGCGCTTTTTGTCTAGGTTTGCTCCACGCGTGGCCTCCCGTGGCCAGCAAGCGCGTGACAAACTGTATGACAATCAGCACGCCATGACCGCAGGCCAGTCCGTCAGCGATTACAATGCCGCGTTCTCTGCTTTGCTGGTAGACATCCCTGAGATGGCTCTGTCTGACCGCCTGCGATTCTTTCGCAAAGGCTTGCCGGCCTCATACCAGCAGCATCTTGCCGTTGATCCGCGCACGAACACCGAGTTCACTACGCTTGAGGAATGCGTACAAGCCGCGCTCGCACACGAGCGTCGCCAGGCACTTATCCGCGCCGCTGTGCCCCGCCCTGTCCGTCTGCAGATGGCCGCCGCTGCGCCAATGGAGACCGACGACATCGAGCCCGCAGCTCCGCCAGCGAAGAAGGCCAAGGTGGTCAATGCTTCCGCCAAGCCCAAGGGCAACCACCGGGGCGCCAACAACCGTGGCAAGGCCCATGGTGGCCATCGCAACAAGTCCACTGGTGGCAAGTCGAACCCGAAGCACAACCGCGCTCCGCTCGACCAGCTGAAGCTGTCCGGTGTTCATGATCCGCAAACCGGCCGCCGAATCACCTTCGCGGAGCTTGAAGCTCTCAAGAAGGCCGGCGCATGTTTTAACTGTTTCAAAACCGGCCACCACTCCGCCGCGTGCCCTGAACCGCGCAAGCCATACCGTGATGGCCGTGTCAAGCCCGATGGCACGTTGGAGTATACCAACTAGGAAACAGCCCTGCAGCCTGTCAGTGGCCAGCTAGTAGGGTCAGCTCATGCATGTGTTCATACAGCTCACGGACAATACATGGACCATTCATTGCACACGCATGCATACAACGACTCTGCACGCACTGAACAAGTGCCTGCGGCTTCGATTCCGCTGCGTGTTCGCACCATTCATGCGCTCTGTGCTCATATCAGGACCCACTGTAATGTGGTGATCTCTGATCCGCTGTGTGATCTCTTGCATGGCTCTGCCACTACCGTAGAACTTCAGCTCCGTGCAGCTATTCGGACAGCCAGCAGTCTTAGCAGTCTGCCTGCCTGTGTCGCTGTCTCGTCTGGTCTGCCCCCGTCTCTCTGTTCTCTTCTCGCTACCGCAGGTTACTCTCCGGCACCGCCACTCCTACACCCTGACCTAACCCCCACTCTCGTACCTTCCTTCACCGTCTGGACATCCCGTACCGCTCCCACCGTTCCATGCTCCCTCTCTCTCACTCTCACCGCTCCCCCGTACACGCATGTGTACAGTGTCGCCGTTAACAGCTTGCCTGTTAGAGCACTCGCCGACTCCGGTGCTACACACTCATTCATCAGCCAATCTCTTGCGCATGCGCTCCGTGCCGCTATCCGTTCCTCTCCATACTGCAATGTCACACTTGCCGGTGGTGACGCCACATCAGTGATAGGGGAAACTACCCTTCACATCCGCATCGGTTCTTTTGAGACCCGTATCCGTGTCTTAGTCATGCCTACTCTTACCGCAGACGTAGAGCTGATTCTAGGAGAGACCTTCTTCACACCGTATCGCGCGCAGATTGACTGGGGTGCCCGTACTATGACACTGTATACGCAGGGACAGACACATGTCGTACCGGCTCAACACCACACCGAGATCCAAGACCCCTTCATCTCCGCTCCGTCTCCGCATGTCAACACCATCCGCTCACACCTCGAGCGCCGTCAACTCGAAGGTACAACCGACCCCATCGAATGTCTCACCGCCAAGCAGGCCGCTCGCCTCCTTCGTAAAGGCGCGCATGCACATCTCTATGTGGTTCAGCTCCGCCACACTGAGCCCTCCGTACCAAAAAAGCCACCGCATGGCCACTCACAACCGTCCAAACGCACATGCAAGCGTCCACGCGCGCATGCAGCCGCTGCCGATACAGGCTTGCTGCCTGAGGGTGAAATCGAGGCCATTAAGACCGAGTTCCGTGATGTGTTCGAGCCGATTCCTGCAGGCTTGCCTCCAGACCGTGGAGTCAGTCATGCGATTACGCTGCAGCCAGGCCACAAGCCACCGTACCGAGGCTGTTATCGCATGTCGCCGGCAGAAACCGCTGAGGTGAGAAAGCAAGTCTCCGAGCTGCTTGCTAAGGGATGGATTCGTCCTTCTGACTCCCCGTATGGCAGCCCTCTGCTGTTCGTGGCCAAAAAGGACGGGTCACTCCGCATGGTGTATGACTATAGAGCACTCAATGCCATTACATACCGAACCGTTGGCCATTACCGCGCATTGATGACACTCTTGACCGTTTGCAAGGCTCGACCATCTGGTCTTCGCTTGACTTGCAGCAAGGGTACATGCAGTGCCGCATCAAGCCCGAGGATATTCCTACGACGGCTTTTTGCACTCCGTTCGGTCACTATGAATGGCTTGTGCTGCCCTTTGGTCTTGCGAACTCACCGTCGCTGTTTCAAGCCATGATGACCCGTATCTTGGCCCCTGTCTCAGCCTTCTGTATGGTGTACTTAGATGATATTATCATCTTTTCCAAGTCACCGCAAGAGCACGCACGACATCTCCGTGCCGTCCTGTCTCTGCTGCGAGAGCAGAAGATGTACGTCAAGATGACCAAGTGTACCTTCAACAAGGCCGAGCTGAACTTCCTGGGACACGTGGTGACTCGTCACGGCATCAAGGCCGACCCTGCCAAGGTCAGTACTGTCACACAGTGGCCCATACCGACCGATGTGTCGCAAGTGCGGTCCTTCTTAGGACTTGCCAACTATTTCCGTCGCTACATTCAGGGTTATGCTAGCATCGCTGCGCCTTTGCATGACCTGACCAAGGAGCCCGTGCCTCCGCTCAAGCCTGACAAGCGTGCTAAAGGCAACACCGCCTCCGTGCCCTGGCAATGGTCCGCCCGCCATGACATTGCCTTTGCCCGCCTCAAAAAAGCGCTTACCGATGCACCTGTGCTTGCCCTGCCTGACTTCTCTAAGCCGTTTGAGGTCATTGCCGACGCCTCCCTGCTAGGGGTGGGCGCCGTGCTCATGCAGGAGGGCCGTCCCGTGGCCTACTATTCGCGCAAGCTCACACCGGCCGAGCGCAACTATTCCACAGGAGAACAGGAACTGCTTGCAGTATACTGTGCTCTCAAAGAATGGCGCTGTTACCTTGAGGGTCCGCACGTCAC
>JBKCVH010000051.1:0-6444 GCA_046317675.1 Burkholderiales bacterium | reverse complement strand
GGCCAATTCGGCTTCGCCGGCCAGCCGGCCGCTCTGGTCTTCCATCGTGGGGGCGTCAAGTGCCTTGGCCCAGGCCTTGAAGAGCTTTTCCAGGCCCGCGCGCCACTGCGTTTGCAGGCCGAGCCATTCGGCTTGCCACGGCGCGGTGGGCAGGGCTTTGCCGCTGGCCTGCAGTTCCAGGGCCACGCGAGCGGGCGTGTGCGGCTGGGGTTCAGGCCATTGCGAGCCTTGCCACGGGCCGTGCTGGAGCGCCAAGCGCCAAGGCGTTCGCGGGTAAGCGCGGGCGCTGAGGCTCATGGCGCCAAAGGCGGCACCGGCCTCCCGAATGCCGCAGCAGTTCAGGGTGAAGCGGTGCAGTTCGGGCGCGGGGGAGTGCCCGATGCCGGTGAGCCCCGGCTCGCGTTCCACCGGGCCCGGCAGGGTGATGGCGAGGCGCAGGGCCTCCTTGCCCTGCCGCGCCATGCGGCCCGCAGGCCCTTCATGGACCAAGGCCGGGTGCTGCGGGCAGGCGCCGAGCATTTCACTGGCCAGCTTGAAGGGCGTGGGCGCCAGCAAGGCCAGCTCGATGGGTTCTTCGGGCGGGTCGGTCAACACCAGCGGGGTTGCCGTTCCCACGGCAAGGGCCAACTGGGCCAAGTCGCAGGCCTGAACGGGGGTCGGCTTGGGCGCATCGGTGAACACGCCGCGCGCGCGGCTCACGCCGGCCACGGCGGCGTCCGACACCGCAAAGGCGGTGTCGAACTGCGCGGCGCTGAGCACGCCCCCGGGTGGCAATTGGGCGCGTGCGCGCACCGTCAACTGAAAGAGCTTCAGGGTGGCCGAACGCTTGGGGTCGCTGAGGATGTCTTGCGCCCAGTCAAAGCCCATGCCGCGCAAGCCGCACAGGCCCACAAAGCGCGCTTGCTGGGCGGGTTCATGGAGGCCGAGTTCGCCCGCCCGGGCGGTGGCGGCTTCCACAAAAGCGGGCCAGCGCTCGCCCAGGCGTTCGGCCACGGCGGGCCAAACATGGGCCAGCATGGGCGCCATGGCGGCGGCCAAGCGCCGGCGCTCCAGCGCCTCAACGCGTTCGATTTGGGCGGCTTCGAGTTGCAGCATGTCAGCGCGCCCTTCAGCTCGAAGTGCCAGCCATCAGCCGGCGCACTTCGCGGCGGAGCAAACCGTTCTCTGCGCTCCACCAAGTCCAGGCCGTGGGCGACACCGCAACCAGGGTTTGGGATGGCGCAAAGAACTGGTCGCGCTGGGCAGGGGTCAGGCTCGGCAGCAAGGCCTCCAGCAAGCCGTGGTCCCACCAGCGCCAGGGGCGGCGTTGGCCTTCGGGGGTTCTGACTTCGGCCAGCTTTCGGGCGTGTTCGCGCATGGCCAAAAGCGGACGCTGCGAAATCATCAAGACGCCCCAGCCGGGGAATGACTTGCTGGCCTCACCCAGCAGCCATTCGAGCAGTGGGGCATCCGGCTTGAGCTGCACGATGTAAGCGGCCTGCGCCGCTTGAATGGGGTTGAGCAGGCCTGGCCGCAGGCAGTCGAAATCGCAGCCGCTTTCTTGCAGCCGTGTGGGCAAACCCGGCACCAAGGCAGCGTCGATCACGGCATGCACCCGGGCACCGTCCCTGGCCCAAAGGGCCTCCTCAAGCTGGGCGAGGCTGTAGCCAGGCTTCATGGCGAAGTCTTAGGGCTCAGCATGGCAAGGCGGAGTCAGCAGTGCTCACTCCCCAGGCTTGCCTTTGAGGGCGTTGGCGGGCTTGTTCACTTCGTCTTCGAGCTTGTTGTGGGCGGAGTCCAAGCCCTTTTGGGCCAGCGCGTCGCCGTCCTTGCGCCCAGTGGTGACGCCTTGGTTAACCACGTCGTAGCCTTTGCCCGCCTCCGAAGCTGCATCCGAGGCCACGTCACCCACGGCATCGCCGGCATCGGAGATGGCATCGATCGCGTCGCCCAGGGGGGTGTCGTCGATGACATCGCTGATCACCTCGGCGGCGGCACTGGCGGCAGCGCCGGCGGCACTGGCCGCGAGGGTGGCGCCCATGGCCGCCAGCGCCATGGAGCCCGCGGGCAGGCCTGCAGCTGCGGCAATGGGTGCAATCAACACAGGCCCAGGCGCCACGGGCGCCGGTGGCCTCGACACCGCATTCGACCGGGGACGCCCCCCGCTGGCGGCGGCACCGCCGGACTCACCTTCTTCCGCGAACGGGTCCTTCAGCGCCTTGTCGTAATCCTCGGCTTTGTCGGGTTTGAGGTTCTCGTCGGGCGCCGCTTCGGCCACCTCGGCCGGCTGCGCGGCGGCAGCTGCTTCAGCAGCGCCAGCCGAGCCGCCGCCGCCGCCGCAGTTGATGTTGACCAAGGGCCCCACGATGTCCACCTTGGCCGGCGACAGCGCGATGGACGAGCCTCCGCACACGAGCTTGATGCCCAGCGCGCCCTCGATGACCACCTCACCATTGCCTTTGATCTTGACGCTGACGCCTTGCGCCAGCAAATCGGCGGTGGCCTTGAGCGACAGCTTGCCGCCGGCTTCTTGCACCAAGTTGCCGGTGCTCTTGGTGTGCAACACGCCGCCGCTTTGGATGTGCACGTCGCTGCCGCTCTTCCAGGCCGTTTTGCCGCCCACGTCAAAGCCGGCGTCGGTCTCCGTCTTGACGCTGAGTTTGTCGGCCAGCTTGATCTGCCAAGTGGCACCGCCGGTGGTGAACACGTCGCCGGTGACTTTCGTGTGGAAGTCCTTTCCAAACTCGTGCTTGACGTCCTGCCCCACGTTCAGCAGCCACTCCTTGCCAATGACCTCTTTGACGGTCTCTTTGATCTTGCGCGTTTCGTTCATCTGCAGGTGATCAAAGGTGTTGCCCTTGACGCTGCGGTAGAAGTCCTTTTGCGCCGCGAGCCAGATGTGCTCTTTGTCCTTTTCGTCGGAGAAACGCAGTTCGTTGTACGCGTCCACGGCACCTTCTTTGGTGCTGTGACTGAGCCAACCGCTGGTGTACGAGCGCTTGGGCAGCTCGTAAGGCGGCGGGTTGGCGTCGTTGTGGACCGAGCCGGTGATGATGGGCCGGTCGGGGTCGCCGCCGATGAAGTTCACGACCACCTCATGGCCCATGCGCGGCAAGACCCAAAGGCCCATGTTTTTGCCGGCCCAGGGCTGGGCCACGCGCACCCAGCAGGAGCTCTCTTGGTTGTTGGCGCCGAGCCGGTCCCAGTGGAACTGCACCTTCACCCGGCCGTGTTTGTCGACCTCAATCTCATTGCCGTCGGCACCCACCACGGTGGCCGTTTGCGGACCGTGCATGAGAGGGCGGGGCGTGATGCGCTCGGGGCGGAACACAGCGCCTGAGGCCTTGATGGCCACCACGTCAATCATGATGCCGTCTTTGCGGCGCTTGATGGACTTCAAGTCGTCGATGGCCTCGTGGTCGCCGAAGTCGGCACTGAACTCGGTGGACACGACCAAGTAATTGGTGTTCTCGCTGCTGGTGCGGGCCTTTTCCAGCTCGAAGGTGGAGCCTGTGGCCACGTCGTAAGCATTGGTGGTGCCGGTGTAGACGATCTGCAGCGAAGTCGCTTCCTCCATGCGCAGCTTGGCCATCTTGGTGGCCGCACTGCTCGCGTTCGCGCTGGTGTCCACGGTTTGGTTTTGCACCACGCGGGAGGGGAACTCGTACAACTCGCCCGTGCCCTTCTTGGCCGTGCCTTGCTGCGCAGTGACGGCCTTCTCGGCGTCCAGCGGCGCGCCGGTGGCCAGGTAGTCGTGATCGCGCAGCGAAACCTTGGCCGAACGCACCTCTTGCTGCGTGCTCCAGTTCATGATGCAGCACTGGTGCTTGAGCGCATGCGACCACTCCAGCGCCGTGGTGTCCGGCTTGCTTTCGTGCTTGTTCATGCTGTCGGTCAGCACCAAGCTATGGGTCGTGGCCTTGTGCTCGAAGTAGTAATAGATGCCGGCGTCTTCGAGCAAGCGGCTGCAGAAGTCGTAGTCACTTTCGTTGTACTGAACGCAGTACTCGATCGGCTTGTAGGCCGCCTCGTTCTCCAACTCCCACTTCAAGGTGCCTTGGTAGGGCGCCAGCACGGCGGTGATGATTTGCTTGACCGTCTTGGCTTGAAACACGCGCGAATTTCGGCTGCGCGTGGCGAACCAAAGCCACGGGCGGAGCACCACGCTGTAGGCCTCGTAACGACCATGCCGTTCCCCGCGCTGCATGCGGGTGATGAAGGCATTGAAGTGGCGTTTGGTGCCTTGCAAGTCAATGCAAACATTGGCTGGCGTGCCGAGCAAGTCTTGAATGTCGACCGTCTCGGCCATGCCCAAGAGCGACACGTTGGCCACCAAGTCGGCGCGGTACTCGGGCAGGCGACTCAGGGTCTCGCGGCCCTCGATGCGCAGCACCAAGAACTTGCTTGCACCCTCCGTGGTGTTGATGGACAGCACACCCGTGCTGCCGCCCATGAGTCCTGCGGCCATGTCAGCCCCGATCAGTCATAGCTGTAGCTGAACTCGGTGCCGGCGGCATCGAGTCGGATCACCGTCAGGGCGGCGCCATTGGCCGTCCGGTTCAGGTACTCACGCGACACCTCGGGCAGTACCGTGTTCGTCAAGATGGCATCAATGATGCGACCGCCCGACTCTGCGTTGTTGCAGCGGCTGACGATGAGCTTGACCGCTGCGTCGCTGTACTCGAAGGGAATGCGGTGGTTCTCTTGCACGCGGCGGCGAATGCGCTCCAGCTGCAGGCGCACGATGCGCGCCAGCATGTCTTCCGACAGTGGGTAGTAGGGAATGGTGACGATGCGGCCCAGCAGTGCGGGCGGGAAGACTTGCTGCAGCGGCGCCGTCATGGCGTCGGCCAAGGCCTGCGGGGCGGGCAGCAGCTCGGGGTCGGAGCAGAGCTTCATGATGAGCTCGGAACCCACATTGCTGGTCAGCAAGATGATGGTGTTCTTGAAGTCGATGCGCCGGCCTTCGCCGTCTTCCATCCAGCCTTTGTCGAAGACTTGGAAGAAGAGCTCGTGCACGTCGGAGTGGGCCTTTTCGACCTCATCGAGCAAGACCACGCTGTAGGGGCGGCGGCGCACGGCTTCGGTGAGCACGCCGCCTTCGCCGTATCCCACATAGCCGGGAGGCGCACCCTTGAGCGTGGAGACGGTGTGCGCCTCTTGGAACTCGCTCATGTTGATGGTGATCACGTTTTGCTCACCGCCGTACAGCGCCTCAGCCAGCGCCAATGCGGTTTCGGTTTTGCCCACGCCGGACGTGCCGCAGAGCATGAACACACCGATCGGCTTGCCGGGGTTGTCCAGGCGCGCGCGGGCGGTTTGAATGCGTCGGGCAATCATCTCCAGCCCGTGCTGCTGGCCAATCACGCGCTGGCCCAAGGTTTCGCCCAGGCGCAGCACGGCTTCCAACTCGTTCTTGACCATGCGGCCCACGGGGATGCCGGTCCAGTCGGCGACCACGCTGGCCACGGCCTGCGCGTCCACGCTTGGCAGGATCAGTGGCGACTCGCCTTGCAGGGTGGCGAGCTCCGCTTGTGCGGCTTGGAGTTGGCTGAGCAGGCCTTCGCGGTCAGCCGCATCCGGCTGGCGCAGTTGCTCGCGCAGGTCCAGCACGCGGGTCACGATGTCTTTCTCAGCGGTCCAGCGGGCTTCCAGGCCCACCAGGCGTTCACGCTGGGTGGCCAAGCCTTCTTCCACGCGGCTGCGGCGCTCGCTCACATCCACGCCCACTTGCGCCTCGCGCTCGACGATGCCTTGCTCCACTTCGAGCGACTCAATGCGCCGCTTGCAGTCTTCCACCTCGGCCGGCATGGCGTGCTGGCTCACGGCCACGCGGGCGCAGGCGGTGTCCAGGAGGCTCACGGCTTTGTCAGGCAACTGGCGCGCCGGGATGTAGCGGTGCGACAGCTTCACTGCCGCTTCAATCGCTTCGTCCAGCAGCTGAATTTGGTGGTGCTTTTCCAGCACGCCGGCCACGCCGCGCAGCATCAAGAGCGCCTTGGCTTCGTCGGGCTCGGGCACTTGCACCGTTTGGAAGCGGCGGGTGAGGGCGGGGTCCTTCTCGATGTATTTCTTGTACTCGGCCCAGGTGGTGGCGCCCACGGTGCGCAGCGTGCCGCGCGCAAGGGCTGGCTTGAGCAAGTTGGCCGCATCGCCCGTGCCAGCGGCGCCACCAGCACCAACGAGGGTGTGGATCTCGTCAATGAACAAGATGATGGGCTTGGGGCTGGCTTGCACTTCGTCAATGACTTGGCGCAGGCGCTGCTCGAACTCGCCCTTCATGGAGGCGCCGGCTTGCAAGAGGCCGATGTCCAGCGACAGCAGCGACACGTTTTGCAGCGGGGGCGGCACAGCGCCGCGCGCCAGCCCCACGGGAAAGCCTTCCGCCACCGCCCTGTTGCCAACGCCGGCGTCGCCGGGGCGCAGCGGGATGTGCTGGCGGCCGCGCAGCAGGAGGTCGCTGTG
>JBKCVH010000050.1:0-2606 GCA_046317675.1 Burkholderiales bacterium | reverse complement strand
GCAATACGAAGACACCATCCCCGGCACAGGCGCCACCGCGCAAGCCGGCAGCACCGTGCGCGTGCACTACACCGGCTGGCTTTGGAAGGACGGCGCCAAGGGCGCCAAGTTCGATTCGAGCAAAGACCGTGGCCAGCCTTTCCACTTCCACCTCGGCGGCGGCGAAGTCATTCGCGGTTGGGACGAAGGCGTGCAGGGCATGCAAGAAGGCGGCACCCGCGTGCTCATCATTCCGGCTGAACTCGGTTATGGCGCCCGCGGCGCCGGCGGCGTCATTCCGCCCAACGCCACGCTGTGCTTTGAAGTGGATCTGCTGAAGGCCTAAGGCCTGCCGTTGCAGAACGCGATCAAGGGGCCAGGCTCAAGGGGCCAGACTCGACGAATCGGCCGGTTTGAGCACCAGGCCTTCTTGATCGCGCACTTCGACCCGTACTGGAATCGATGACGCCACACTTTGGGTGACGGTGCAATAGGACTCGAAGCTGCCGAGAACGCGATCCAGGTGCCCCAATGAGGCGGCTTTGCACCCCAAATGGAGCGTCACGCGGATACCCGTCACGCGCAGGCGACCCTCTGCGTTTCGACCGGTCTCCAGCGTCGCTTCCGTCCGAATGGGTTCCGGCGCCTGCTTGAACTTTCGGAAGGCGAACAGCAGTGAGGCCGAAAGGCAGTTGGCCACTGCGCCGCCCAGCAACATCAATGGCGTTGGGCCAAGGCCAGCGCCCAATGGAGGCGGTTCGTCAACTCGAAGTGCGGGACCGACGCCGAAGTCGACGTCGAATTGAAAGTCTTGAACTTGGGTCAGTTGGACCTGGGTGGCTTCGGTGCTCATGGGCGCTTGGCGGAATCTTCCCGCTCCATTTAGATGTCAGTGTTGTGGGCGTACATCCGATTGGCAAAGCGGAACGCTCTAGGCTGGCCCTAGCGCGCCCGGGGAGCGGGGAGCAAACGCTCAGACTGCGGGCTTGCCGAACCATCTTCCATCTCAAGCGCCACCTGCGTGCAAACGGCGCGGCAAAGTTGTGCCACACGCTCACTTTGCAGGCGGTAGAAGATTTGTGTGCCTTCGCGCCGCTTACCCAGCACACCAGCCCTGTACAGCGTGGTCAAGTGTTGGGACATGTTCGGCTGGGTTGTTTCGATCTGCGCGAGCAACTCGCTCACATTTCGCTCGCCATTGCAAACGGCACTGATGATCTTCAAGCGCACCGGTGTGGCGAGTAGTTTGAACAACTCGGCCGCTGAATCGAAAACGGCATCGCTGTCACTGGCGTCGCTCATAGAGAAAAGCAGGGTAAAGCGCACATCGTACTGGGTGCGCCCCGCACGTCTCAGTGAGGGAAGCGGTAACGCGCAAGGTTGAGCGCAGCAGCCACGGCGGTGACTTCCTCAGGGAACAAGCCCAGATTGAGTTCGGTGTTGCATTGCTCAGTCATTCCACGCAGCAAACTAGGCGTGTTGATGCGGCCCTTGGGTCGGTAGATCGCACTGCCATCACCGCCAAACTTGCTGGCATGACACGCAGCGCAGCGATGTTGATCCATCAATTGGCGGCCCAACTTGAGGTCGGCACCGCGAAAAATCTCGGGCTGAGAAGGTTTGGGCGCTGACGTCGCCGCATCTTTTGCTTGCACCTGCGCCCAAGCCGATCCTGCAACGAAAGCGGCCGCGATCAAGACGGCGCCGGCAGCGCTCCGCATGGTTTACTTGGCGCCGCCAAGAATCCAGGTGGCGAGCGTTTTGGCATCGGCCTCGCTCAGGTTGGGTTGAGCTGGCATGGGCACCGGACCCCACTTGCCGCTTCCACCCTTGCTGATGCTGGCTGCCAACTGGGCCACTGCGTCTTTCTGACCCGCATACTTTTTCGCGACATCTTGGTAAGAAGGACCAAGCACCTTTTTGTCGACTGCGTGGCAGGCCATGCAAGCTTGCTTTTGAGCCAACTGCAAGTTGGCTTGAGCCAAGGGTGCGATAAGGGTGAGCGCGGCTGCGAGGGCGAGGCGGAGTTTCATGGCTGAGCTGGCTGATTGATAAATAAGCGCATAAGCATATAGAAGTCTTTGAGGCTCGCAACCGGGTTGACCCTCAGCCGGCAGCGGCGCCTTTGGCCCATCGGGCGAGTTGCAGCAAATCCTCGGGGAACATTTCACCGGGCACAACTTGGCCGATGCGTCCCTGGCGGTCGATGGGCACCGTCGTCGGAATGGCCTTCCGCACGGAAGCGGCCGTTTGCCAAGCTGCGTAGTCAAGCGTGACGTCAAACCGATAGCCATGCCGGCTCATGTACTGCTGAACCTTGGCCGCCTCTTTGTCCTGGGCTACACCCAGCACCCGCGGTGCCTCGGGCCACTCGTTGAGCAACTGCTGAAGGTTGGCGTTGTGGCGCTGACAGAAAGGGCAGTACGTCGCCCAAAAGACCAGCAGCAAGGGCTTGCCTTGCCAGTCCTTGGGGCTTTGCACGCTGCCATCCAAAAGTCGCGTTTGCTCGGGCCACTGGATGGTGGTTGCCGCGCTCGCAGTCACCACGGTAGGTAAAGCCGAGGCGCTGGCAAGGGCCAGTAGTTTTCGGCGGGCAATAGCGGGCGAGCGATTGGGTGTCATGCGGG
>JBKCVH010000049.1:0-24710 GCA_046317675.1 Burkholderiales bacterium | reverse complement strand
GGATGTACGAGGGCAATGGACTCAAGCTGATGCGGGAGTTCTATGCCAGGTACAACATCGTTAACTTTCCCATGGGCAATACCGGGGCGCAGATGGGCGGCTGGTATCGCAGGGAAATCAAGACTCTGGGCGATGTCAAAGGCCTGAAGTTCCGGGTGGGTGGCTTTGCCGGCAAGGTTTGCGAGCGCATGGGCATGGTGCCGCAGAACATTCCGGGCGGTGAGATCTACCAAGCGCTCGAAAAGGGCACGATTGACGCTGCAGAGTGGGTGGGCCCCTATGACGACTTGAGGCTGGGCTTCTTCAAGGTGGCGCCGTTCTATCACTACCCTGGTTGGTGGGAAGGCGGGCCGCAGCTCGACCTGTATATCAATAGCAAGGCCTTTGAGAGTTTGTCGGCCGAGTACAAAGTTGTAGTCGAAACAGCGGCCGCTTTTGCCCACACGGAGATGCAGGCGCGCTACGACGCCCGAAATCCGGCGGCGCTAACGACGCTGCTCGCGAACAAGACGAAGCTCATCCAGATGCCCATTCCGGTGATGGACTTGGCTTTCAAAGAGTCGATGGCGCTGTACAGCGAGCTCTCGGCGAAGAACCCGAGCTGGCGGAAGGTCTACGCCGACTACAGCGCCTTCCGCAAAGAGGGCAACCGTTGGTTCCGCTACACCGAGGCCATCTTCGACCGTTACATGCAGAGCAAGGTCACGCAGCTCTGAGCCCGAAGCGCGCTGTGCGCCAAGGCCCCGGGAGGGGCCTTTTTTACGGGCTGGCGTCGCTGGCAGGTGCGGACGCGCCGTCCAAGGGGTCGATGGGAATCGAATCGAACAGGTCGTCTTTGGGTGCCATTTGCTCCATGGCCTCCTCGGCGTTCACTTTCTTGCTGACTTCGATGTTCCCGGCTACCAACTGGGGCCAGGTGATGACGGCGGCCACCATGATGAGTTGCAGAAGGATGAAGGCGATCGAGCCTTTGTAAATCTGTGCGGTGGTGACGGCCGACACATTGGCGCCAGTGACGCGGTCCTTGTAATCGCTGCTCGGCGCCACGCTGCGCAGGTAAAAGAGTGCGAAGCCGAAGGGTGGTGTGAGGAATGAGGTTTGAAGGTTCATGGCAATGATGACGCCGAACCAGATCATCACCATGTCTTGATCCATCCCAGGCACCAATTCCGGCAGGATCTTGGCCGCCACCGGGGCCAAGATGGGCACCACGATGAAGGCGATCTCAAAGAAGTCGATGAACATCCCGAGGATGAAGATCAGGATGGTGACAACGATCAGGAAGCCCATGGCACCGCCGGGCAACTGATCGAACAGATGCTCGACCCAGACATGTCCATCGGCCGCATTGAAGGTGAAGCTGAATACCGTCGAGCCGATCAGAATGAACAGCACGAAACAGGACAGGCGCACCGTGTTGTCCAAAGCCTGATTCAGCAGCTTGAGGCTCAAGCGCCGCTTCATGAGTGCCATCACAAGGGCGCCCAAAGCGCCCATGGCACCGCCCTCAGTGGGCGTAGCGACGCCAAGGAAGATCGTTCCGAGCACCAAAAAAATAAGCACCAAGGGTGGAATCAAGACAAAGGTCACCTGCTGGGCAAGGCGGGACAGCAGGTTCAAACCCAGCAGCTTGTTGGCGACCGCCAAGCCCCAAGCGAGCAGGGAGGCGATGGTCATGGACATCACCAAGATCTCATCCTCAGGCGCCGGCGTGGTCCGTTGCAGCAAGGGATTGATCAGGCCTTCATGCATTTCATGCCAAACCACACCCACCAAGCTGCAAAGAATCAGCAAGACCAGCAATGAGCGATAGCCCGCCGAGCCGTCGGCTTCTTTGTAGATGCGGGCTTCGATGGGCAGTGCAGGCACCCAGCTCGGCTTGAAGATGGCGACCCCGACGATGAACAGCAGGTAGAGCCCGACCAGCATCAAACCCGGAATCAAGGCGCCGGCGTACATATCGCCCACCGAGCGGCCGAGTTGGTCGGCCAGCACGATCAAGACCAGCGAAGGCGGAATGGCCTGCGCAAGCGTGCCGCTGGCGGTGATGGTGCCGGTGGCGATGCTGCGGTTGTAGCCATACCGCAGCATGATGGGCAGCGAAATGAGTCCCATGCTGATCACAGCGGCCGCCACAACGCCGGTGGTGGCCGCCAACAGTGCGCCCACCAAGATGACGGCAATGGCCAACCCACCCCGCACCGGCCCAAACACTTGGCCCACCGTCTCCAGCAAGTCCTCGGCCATGCCGGAGCGCTCAAGGATGATGCCCATCAAGGTAAAGAACGGAATGGCCAGCAGGGTGTCGTTCTGCATGATCCCGAATACCCGCAAGGGCAGGGCCTGAAAAAGGCTGGCGCCAATGTGCAGCACCTCCGGGTGCAAATGACTCAGCTCCATGCCAATGACGCCGAACAACAGCCCCGTGGCAGCCAGTCCAAAGGCGACCGGAATGCCCGACAGGAGGAACGCCAGCAAGCCCAAGAACATCAAGGGCACGAAGTTCTGCGCAATCCAAAGCGTCATGCCTTGACCTCGTTGGTTTCGCTGCTGTGCAGGGCGGCGCCGTCTGGGGCGAAGGGGTGTTCGAGGTGGCCGGTCAAAAACGCGAGGCGCTTGATGAGCTCTGAAATGCCCTGAGCCATGAGCAGGGCGAACCCAAGTGGCATCAAGAGCAGCACGGGCCAGCGAATCAAGCCGCCGGCGTTCTGACTCATTTCTCCTGCAGTCCAGGCGCGCTCAAAGAGGGGCCAAGACAGGTAGACCATCATCAACACGAACGGCATGAGAACCAGCACGATGCCGAGGATGTCGATCACGGCATTGGCGCGCGGCGACAGCTTGCTGGAGATGAAGTCGATGCGCACATGCGCGTTCTTCAAGAAGACGTACGCCGCGCCGAGCAAGAACACGCCCGAGAACAAGTACCACTGCACTTCTAGAAAGGCGTTGGAGCCCAGATTGAAGGCCTTGCGCAGTACGGCGTTGCCGGCGCTGATCAGTACCGAGGCCAACACCAGCCAGCGTACCGACTGACCCACCCACAGGCTGATGCAATCAATGCCCCGTGAGAGGCGCAACAAAGCATTCAAAGAGGACTCCAAAGGCGGGCTGCTTACGTTGGCAAGCCCGGCGTCATCTTAGGAATCCCGCTTCACGGCAGCGCCAGTGTTTCCCCGGCGCGCGGCGCCCTGCGCGACGCTGCCGTCAGGCCTGTGAAGCCTGGATGAACAGGTTGGCCGAGCGAGCGCCCGAGCGGCAGAACATCAACACAGGGCGCGGCAACTCGGCTAGCAGGGCGGCGCAAGCGGCGATCTCTTCCGGGCTTTGGTAGCCACCGCTGACTGGCAAAAAGCGGTAGGTCAGGCCGGCTGCCTCGGCGGCGGCGGCAATCTCGGCATGGGTCGGTTGATCGGGCCCGTGCTCGAAATCAGGTCGGTTGTTGATCACGCTTTTGAAGCCAGCGGCTGCAAGTTGGGCCATGTCCGCTGGCTCGGCCTGGGGCGCCACACTGCAATCGGGGGTTAGCTGTCGAAGGGGGAGACTCATCGCATTACTCCTTGGGGGCCAGTGCGGCCTTCACGGCAGCTGAAACCCAGCCCATGTCGGCTTTGCCTGCCAGCTGCGCCTTCACTGCACCCATCACCTTGCCCATGTCGCCGGGGCCTTTGGCGCCGAGTTCCGCCACGATGGCATTGACGGCGGCTTGTACCTCCTCCTGCGAGAGGCGTGCTGGCAAGTAGGCCTTGAGGACTTCGATCTCAAAGGCTTCCTTGTCGGCCAAATCTTGGCGTGCTGCTGCCGTGAACTGCTCCAGCGCGTCTTTGCGCTGCTTGATCAGTTTGTCGACGATGCCCACCACCGCCGCGTCTTCGAGCACGATGCGCTCGTCAACTTCCTTTTGTTTCAGGGCGGCCAGCAGCATGCGAATGGTGCCAAGGCGTTCGGTGTCCTTGGCGCGCATGGCGGCTTTCATGTCGTCGGTGATGCGGTCTTTGAGGCTCATGGTGCGATTGTGGCGAGGGAATGAAAAAAGCCCGCACGAACGCGGGCTTTCGGTGGTGCGGGCCTTGGGCCGCGCCGGCCAAGGCCGATCAGTACATGCGCTTGGGCAGCTGCATGCTGCGCACACGCTTGTAGTGACGCTTGACGGCAGCTGCCTTCTTGCGCTTGCGCTCAGCGGTGGGCTTCTCGTAGAACTCGCGGGCACGCAAGTCGGTCAGCAGGCCGAGCTTTTCTATGGTGCGCTTGAAGCGACGCAGGGCAACATCAAACGGTTCGTTTTCTTTTACGCGTACGGTGGTCATCAGGATCCTTTAATTCCAAATTCGCTCGGTGTTTGCAAGGGGCGTGGGCGACAGCTTCCTGACACTCCGGGGTCCGGACCAGAAGGTCAGGCTGTTTCTCCCCACCACGCTGGCAAATCGTTGCGGGCTTGCTAGCAAAGCGCGCGAGTATAGCGTGCTTTTACTGGGCGGCAGTTGGAGGAGCTTGCGCGGCTTCGGTTTCCGCTACTTGGGCTGGGTGCATGCAGTTGTCAGCGATGCGCTGCCCCTTTTTCGCATCCATCAGCATGGACTTGACGGGGACCTGCAGCCAAACGAATCCTGTGCGCTTGTCTTCAAGTCGCACTACGCCCGTGGTGGTTGGTTGAGGCGTCAGCACGTGGTTGATTCCTCGGTGCTGGAGCAAGAACCGGCCTGGCAGGCTCGGGTGTGGCTTGATGTCAAACCGCTGACCAAACTCGCACTTCGTTTCACCTTGTAAGACCATGGGTGCCACCGCCATGCGATCAACGTCCAACTCCGCCGGCTCCTCGGGCGCTTTGGGTTCGGCCTGCTTCTTCGCTGATTTGCTGGTTTTGGTGCTCGGTTTGGGGCTCTGCTTCGTGGCTGGGGCTTGCGCCAGCACGGCGGCAGAGGCGAACAAGCAAGCGAAAAGGGGCAACAGGCGCATGGCAATGTGCAATCGGGTGGTACTCGATTGTCAGGGGCTTCGGCCCAAAGAGGGGCTGAGCCTTCGTATCAAGCTGCGAAGAATCGTTCCAAGGCTCTGCTCGGCAAGGCTTGGCCTGTGGCCTGGGCACGTTCTAGCAAGGACCAGAAGAAGCGGTAACTGGCGCGGTCATGCAATTCGTTGCGATGGCGAATCGGCCCCCACTGCACGGCCTGCGCGGCCTCCAGAATTTCGATCGCCTCGTCGATCTCCGACGCGCTGGGCGAGAAGGCGCTGAGGATCGGCTCGATCTGATCTGGGTGGATGGACCACATTCGGGTGTAGCCAAACTCACGCCCCGCCATTCGAGCGGCCGCCTTGAGCTTCTCTCGATCATTGAGCTCTGTCACGACGCAATGCGAAGGCACTTTGCCCCACCCATGCGCAGCCGCACTGATGGCCAGTTTGGCGCGGCGTACCAAGGGGTGCTGGAACTGACCTTCTGCGGTCATGGCTTGCCTTGGAATGGCGCCGTGATGGGCCGAAACGAAGTCCATCAGTCCAAAGGACAGTGACTCCACTTGAGGGTGGGCCGCGATGCCTTCAACCTCGCGCAGGCCGCCATGGGTTTCAATGAGTACTTGCAGTGGTGGAGCAGCGCCACGCCAAGCTTTGTCGATCAAGCTGGCGCCTTGGGCGAGCTGGGCGGCCGACTCCAGCTTGGGCAGCATCAAGTAGGCCGGGGGCAGTGCCGAAGCCGCCAAAGCTGCAATTTCGGCTTCAAAGGCCATGTGCTCAACGGGATGCACCCGCACGCCAACGCGCCCGTGGCGGTTGTCGCTGCCATTCAAGAGCTCCACCACCATTGCAAGGTGCTCAGCTTCGCCGCCCACGATGGCGCCGTCTTCGCAGTCCAGCGTGACATCAAACACCGGGCCACGCGCTGCTTGCAGCGCCAAACTCTTGCGCATCAGCTTTTCAACGCCGCAGTAGTGGTCCACCACCGGCAGTCGGCGCGGTGGAGGCTCGCCCACAAAGAGGGCTTGGCGTGGGTGCAGGTTCACAGGCTGGGGCTCCAAGAAAAAAGGCCGGTCGAAACCGGCCTTGTTGCTTCTGAAAAAGATTACAGCAGGTGCTTGACGCCGTCCTGCTCGCCCACCAGTTCGGCCAAGGTCTTGTCGATACAGCTTTGAGAAAAGCTGTCGATGGGCAAGCCTTCGACGATCTTGTACTTGCCGCCGGCGCAGGTCACGGGGTAGCCGAACATCACATCCTTGGGGATGCCGTATTCGCCATTGCTCGGGACGCCCATGGTCACCCACTCGTCGCCCGTGCCCAGTGCCCAATCGCGCATGTGGTCAATCGCTGCGTTGGCCGCAGAAGCCGCCGACGACACGCCGCGTGCCGCAATGATGGCGGCGCCTCGCTTGCCGACCGTGGGCAAGAAGGTGTCAGCGTTCCAGACTTGGTCGTTGATCATTTCGGCAACGCTCGCACCCTCAATGGTTGCGAAGCGGTAGTCGGCGTACATCGTTGGGGAGTGATTGCCCCAAACGGCCATTTTGCGAATGGCGGCCACGGGCTTGCCCGTTTTGGCTGCGACTTGGCTCAGCGCGCGGTTGTGATCCAGGCGCAGCATGGCGGTGAAGTTTTCGCGGGGCAGATCCGGCGCGCTCTTCATGGCGATGTAGGCATTGGTATTGGCTGGGTTCCCGACGACCAAAACCTTGACATCGCGGCTGGCGCTTTGGTTCAAGGCACGGCCTTGAGCGGTAAAGATCTGGGCATTGGCTGCCAGCAGATCGGCGCGCTCCATGCCGGGGCCACGTGGTCGAGCGCCGACCAGCAAGGCGTAGTCGGTGTCCTTGAAAGCGGCGACCGGATCGCTGTGGGCTTCCATGCCGGCCAAGAGTGGGAAGGCGCAGTCTTCCAGTTCCATCATGACGCCCTTGAGGGCGTTCTGGGCCTTCTCGTCCGGGATCTCGAGCAGCTGCAGGATCACAGGCTGATCCTTGCCCAACATTTCGCCCGAGGCGATGCGGAACAACAGGGCGTAACCAATTTGACCTGCGGCACCAGTGACGGCAACGCGAACGGGCTTCTTGCTCATAGGGAGTCTCCGAGGGGACAGTTGATTGATAGCGGCCGAGTTTAGGCGAGGCGATGCCCCGGTTTTGCCGCGCTGTGCACTCTGAAATTGAGAGTCCTGCCTCCGGGAGTCCTTCGGGCCGTGCCTAGAATCCAGCGCTACCTGATTACAGGTGATTACGCATCCAAGAACGATGAAGGCCCCCGCATGAGTGCACCCAAAAAACCCAGGCCGGTCTACCGCAACCTCAATGTATTCAAGGACTTGACTTCGTACCGGCTGCCCCTAGCCGGCTTTGTGTCGATCCTCCACCGAATCAGCGGGCTCTTGCTTTTCATACTGCTGCCCTTTGTGGTGTGGCTTTTTGATAAGAGCTTGACCAGCGAAGTTAGCTATGGTGAGTTCGAGAACGCTTTCGTGGCCGGTATCGGATTTGTACCGGCTTGGTTCATCAAGCTGGTCTGCTTGGGTTTAATTTGGGGCTATTTGCACCATTTCATTGCGGGGCTTCGCCATCTGTGGATGGATGCAACCCACAGCGTGAGCCTGCAGCAAGGAAAGAGCAGTGCCTTGGTGGTGCTCGTTCTGAGCCTAGGTCTTACCGCACTGTGCGGTGCCAAGTTGTTCGGCCTCTACTGAAGGAACGATCTCCATGACGACGTATGGATCCAAGCGCCTCGTGACTGGCGCGCATTACGGCTTGCGTGACTGGCTGGCCCAGCGCATCACGGGCGCTTTGATGGCGCTGTTCACCTTTGCTTTGCTGGTGCAGGTTTTGATGCCTGGCGAAGGCGGTTATTTGAAGTGGGCCGGCATCTTCTCGGCCCAGTGGATGAAGTTTCTGACCTTCGGGGTCATTGTTTCGCTGGCCTATCACGCTTGGGTGGGGGTGCGAGACATCTGGATGGACTACGTCCAACCGGTCGGCGTGCGCCTCGTGCTGCATGTGTTCACGCTGGTTTGGCTGGTGGGTTGCACCGGCTGGGCCATCCAAGTGCTCTGGAGGCTTTGAAAAGCATGGCTGCTATTGCCAAACGCAAGTTTGATGTGGTGATCGTCGGAGCCGGTGGCTCTGGCATGCGCGCTTCGCTTCAGCTGGCTCGCGCCGGTTTGAACGTGGCGGTGTTGTCCAAGGTGTTCCCAACCCGCTCCCACACGGTGGCCGCGCAAGGCGGAATTGGTGCTTCGCTCGGCAACATGAGCGAAGACAACTGGCACTACCATTTTTTCGACACCGTCAAGGGGTCAGATTGGTTGGGCGACCAAGACGCCATTGAATTCATGTGCCGCGAAGCGCCCAAGGTGGTGTACGAGCTTGAGCACCTGGGCATGCCCTTTGACCGCAACCCGGATGGCACGATTTACCAGCGTCCTTTCGGCGGCCACACGGCGAACTACGGTGAAAAGCCCGTTCAGCGCGCTTGCGCTGCGGCCGACCGCACCGGCCATGCCATGCTGCACACGCTCTACCAGCAGAACGTCAAGGCACGCACGCAGTTCTTCGTGGAATGGATGGCGCTAGACCTCATTCGCAATGCCGATGGTGACTGCGTGGGGGTTACTGCATTGGAGATGGAAACCGGCGAATTGCACATCTTGGAAGCAAAGACCGTGATGCTCGCGACCGGTGGGGCGGGGCGCATCTTTGCGGCCAGCACCAATGCCTTCATCAACACGGGCGACGGACTGGGAATGGCGGCTCGCGCGGGTATTCCGCTCGAAGACATGGAGTTCTGGCAGTTCCACCCGACAGGCGTGCACAACGCCGGTGTGTTGCTGACTGAGGGCTGCCGCGGCGAAGGCGCTATTTTGCGCAATAGCAATGGCGAACGCTTCATGGAGCGCTATGCGCCCACTTTGAAGGACTTGGCGCCGCGCGACTTCATCAGCCGCTGCATGGACCAAGAAATCAAGGAAGGCCGAGGCTGCGGTCCGAACAAGGACTACATCGAACTGGACATGACGCACTTGGGTGGCGAGACCATCTTGAAGCGCTTGCCTTCCGTGTTCGAGATCGGCCATAACTTTGCCAACGTGGACATCACCAAGGAGCCAATTCCTGTCGTGCCGACCATCCATTACCAAATGGGCGGTATCCCGACGAACATCCACGGACAGGTTGTGGTGCCAGCGCAGGACGGCGGCTCGCAGCAAATCGTCAATGGCCTTTACGCCGTGGGCGAGTGCGCCTGTGTCAGCGTTCACGGTGCCAACCGGCTGGGCACCAATTCTTTGCTGGACTTGTTGGTGTTCGGTCGTGCTGCCGGCAATCATGTGGTCGAAGCTCACAAGATGGGGCTCAGCCACCGTGGCACCCCGGCCAACGCTTCCGAATCGTCCCAAGCGCGTTTGGCTCGCCTCGACAACGCGAGCAATGGCGAATATGCCCAAGATGTGGCCAACGACATTCGCGCGACCATGCAAATGCACGCAGGGGTCTTCCGCACCCAGGCCAGCATGGATGAGGGCGTCAAGAAGGTAGCTGCCCTTCGCGAGCGCGTTCAAGCCATAGGCCTGAAGGACAAGAGCAAGATCTTCAACACGGCTCGCATCGAAGCTTTGGAAGTGGAGAACTTGATCGAGTCGGCACAAGCCACCATGGTTTCCGCTGCAGGCCGCCACGAGAGTCGCGGCGCGCACAGCGTCGACGACTATGGCGACACACCGCAGCACCCCAATGGTCGCAACGACGAGGTCTGGATGAAGCACACGCTTTGGCACAGCGCCAGCAACAGCCTCAGCTACAAGCCGGTGAATCTCAAGCCGCTGACCGTTGAATCCATCCCGCCCAAGGTTCGCTCTTTCTAAGGCGCTTCTGTCATGACGCTCCGTACTTTCCAGATTTACCGCTACGACCCAGACAAAGACGCCAAGCCCTACATGCAGACCCTGCAGGTGGAGCTAGACGGCAGCGAACGCATGTTGCTTGATGCCTTGATGAAGCTGAAGTCGGTCGACCCCACGCTGTCGTTCCGCCGCAGTTGCCGCGAAGGCGTTTGTGGCTCGGATGCCATGAACATCAATGGCAAGAACGGTTTGGCTTGTTTGACGAACATGCGAAGCCTGCCTGGTGTGGTCACCCTCAAGCCACTGCCCGGTTTGCCGGTTGTGCGTGACTTGATCGTCGACATGACGCAGTTTTTCAAGCAGTACCACTCGATCAAGCCGTACCTCGTGAATGACGACGTACCGCCTGAGACCGAGCGCCTGCAGAGCCCCGAGGAGCGCGACGAGCTCAACGGTCTGTACGAATGCATCTTGTGCGCCAGTTGCTCGACCAGTTGCCCAAGCTTTTGGTGGAACCCGGACAAGTTCGTGGGCCCAGCGGGCTTGCTGCAGGCCTACCGCTTCATTGCGGACAGCCGTGATCAAGACACCGCCGGCCGCCTGGATAACCTCGAAGATCCGTATCGCCTGTTTCGTTGCCACAGCATCATGAATTGCGTCGATGTCTGCCCCAAGGGTCTGAATCCGACCAAGGCTATTGGCAAGATCAAAGAGATGATGGTGCGTCGGGCTGTCTGATGACGTCCTACCTCGATGAACGAGCTCTCTCCAAGTTGCACTGGCGTTGCCGGCGTGGCTTGCTGGAAAACGACTTGTTCATTGAGCGTTTTTTCAGGCAACAAGCTGAGCGCATTACCGATGCTCAAGGCGCGGCGTTGAGTCGCCTGATGGACTTGAGCGACAACGACCTGCTCGATTTGCTGTTACGCCGTAAGGAACCTGAAGGCGAGTTGGACGATGCTGATGTGCATGCCTTGCTCGCTTTGATGCGCCAACCCCCGCCGAATTCATTGAACTACTGAGGAGCCCACACCATGATGACCCCATCCGACGTCAAGGCAACGCTAGCGTTCTCCGATGGCAGCCCGAGCATGGAGCTGCCGCTCTACAAAGGCTCTATCGGGCCAGATGTCATTGACATCCGCAAGCTGTATGCACAAACCGGCAAGTTCACTTATGACCCGGGCTTTTTGAGCACTGCATCCTGCAACAGCACCATCACCTACATCGATGGAGACAAGGGCGAGTTGTTGTACCGCGGCTACCCCATTGAGCAACTGGCGTCGAGCTGCGATTACCTGGAGACCTGTTACCTGCTGCTGTACGGCGAACTGCCCAACCCCGCGCAGAAGGAAAAGTTCAACCACTGTGTGATGCACCACACGATGGTGAACGAGCAAATGCAGTTCTTCTTGCGCGGCTTCCGCCGTGACGCCCACCCGATGGCGGTGATGACCGGCTTGGTCGGCGCTCTTTCGGCCTTCTATCACGACAGCACGGACATCAATAACCCCGAGCACCGTGAGATTGCGGCGATTCGATTGATCGCCAAGATGCCGACACTTGTGGCCATGGCCTACAAGTACACCATCGGCCAGCCTTACATCTACCCGAAGAACGACCTCAGCTACGCCGGCAACTTCATGCGCATGATGTTCGCCACGCCTTGCGAAGACTACGAACCCAATGACGTGCTGGTGCGCGCCATGGACCGTATCTTCACGCTGCACGCCGACCACGAGCAGAACGCATCCACCTCCACGGTGCGCCTGTGCGGCAGCTCGGGTACCAACCCTTTTGCGGCCATTGCGGCCGGCGTGGCTTGCTTGTGGGGCCCCGCTCATGGTGGTGCCAACGAGGCCTGCCTGAACATGCTGGGTGACATCCAGAATCAAGGTGGTGTGGCCAAGATCGGCGACTTCATCAAGCAAGTCAAGGACAAGAGCAGTGGCGTCAAGCTGATGGGCTTTGGCCATCGCGTCTACAAGAACCACGACCCTCGCGCCAAGCTGATGCGCGAGACCTGCCACGAAGTGCTGGGCGCCTTGGGTCTGCATGACGACCCCTTGTTCAAGCTGGCCATGGAGCTCGAAAAGATCGCGCTGGAAGACGAATACTTCGTGGCGCGCAAGCTCTACCCGAACGTCGACTTCTATTCCGGCATCGTGCAGCGCGCGATTGGTATTCCGGTGCCACTGTTCACGGCCATCTTTGCACTGGCCCGCACCGTGGGCTGGATTGCGCAGCTGAAGGAAATGATTGGCGACCCCGAGTACAAGATCGGCCGTCCGCGTCAGCTCTTTGTTGGCGCGAAGTCGCGTGATGTGCCCTTGATGAGCCAGCGCTGAACGGATGGGATTTTGGAGCTGGCTCACCGGGCGTGCGCCGGCTGCTCGGGCTAAGGCGGGGGCTTCCTCGCCGGTGAAGCCATCGCAAGAGCCGACTGCACCTTCGCAGCCGGCTCTTGTTTTGAGGCCCCCGGTGCCCGCACCCGCGTTGGGCGAAGCGCAGGTCGCTCTCGCTTTGGCGCTGCTCCAGCGGGTGCCGCCACCTTGGAGTCAATTCGAGCCGAATCAGGTGAGCGGATTGGCCTGTGTTGCGGCACTTGATGCAGTTCTTAGGGAGCCTGGTCTTGACGACCGCTGGCTCCCCCGTGCCGCTTCGCTGGTTCCGCAATTGATGAGCCTCTTGCGCCAGCCCGAGGTGGCGCCCATCGAATTGGAGAATCGCGTGGCGCGGGATGTCTTGCTCAGTGCGGAGGTTGTCCAGATGGCCGCAGGAGCCCACTACGCCAGTCGTGGGCCAGTCCGCGACCTGCGTGATGCCTTGGTCCGCCTTGGCCACTCTGAGCTTCAGCGCGCGATGTCCCGGGTGGTCTTGCGGCCCTTGTTCAAGCCAGAAACGGACCCCACATTGGCTCCACTCCAAACCTTGCTTCAGCGGCATATTGACTGGCAGGCCGACGCCCTGGCCGATGGGGCTGTGCTCCATGGCTTAGACGCCTTTGATGGATACCTGGCCGGCTTGCTCCACGGCGCCGGGTGGCAGGCGCTGCTTCGAATCGTTTCGGCAGCGGGCGCTTGGTCGTCCGTGGCTGCCACGCCAGAGTTGGCGCAAGCGCTGGCATCAAGGGCGCACCGGCTGTTTGGTCGGGCTGCCTCGGGCTGGGCCTTGTCGCCCGCCTTTGCAGCGTTTGCCGTGCAGGCAGAGGCGATCGGCGCGGTCGCCACCGACCCCCTCAGCTTGGCATGGGCGCAACTCCAGCCTCAGTCTCCGGTGCTTGCATGAAGCCTGCCAATTTGCTTGTACTTGGGAGCGTGAACCGTGACTTGATCGTTCACGCACCCAGATTGCCGCTGCCCGGCGAGACCTTGCGGGGTCACCGCTTTTCGAGTTGCATCGGTGGCAAAGGGGCGAACCAAGCTGTTGCCATTGCGCGCCTGGGTGGACGGGTCATGCTGGCTGCGCGCGTAGGGCTCTTGGAGCAAGGCGCCTTGCTGGTTGAGCAGTTGGCACGTGAAGGGGTTGATGTTCGTTGCGTTGTGCAGCCCATCGATGAAACCCCCGGCACCGCCTTGATCGTTGTGGGTGCCGAGGACGGCGAGAACCAAATCGTGACGGTGGCAGGGTCAAACGGCCTCTTGCCTTTGGCTCAAATCGAACTGCTCCCGATGCAGGGTTTGGAGTGGCTGGTGGCGCAGCAGGAGTTGCCGATCGCCAGCATTGCGCGCGCCTTTGAACGCGCGCGGCAGTACGGGGCCCGAACCCTGCTCAATGCAGCACCGTTTCGCGAGGGAGGCGCTAGCTTGCTGCCGCTTTGCGATCTCTTGGTGGTGAACCAATTGGAAGCCCAGGCCTTGCTGCCGGGCAGCCCGAATGCCGCGCCCGAGCAGGTTGCACAAGCCCTGCTCGCGCGGGGCCCAAAGGCCGTGTTGCTGTCGCTTGGCGCTGAGGGGCTGGTTTGGGCCGATGCCGACGGCGTGCGCCATTGCCCCGCTCGCAAGGTGGTGGCCGTTGACACGGTTGGCGCCGGAGACACGCTTGTTGGCGCCTTGGTGACGGCCTTGGCCGAAGGGCAGGCGGTCGATCAGGCGCTGCGCTTTGCCCAGGCGGCGGCGGCCATTGCCGTATCGCGCCCTGGTGTGCAAGACGCCATGCCGACGCGCGCCGAAGTCGACGCGGTGCTTCAAGCATGAAGCTTTGGTTCGATACCGACCCCGGTGTGGATGACGCGCTGGCGCTGGCCCTCATCCTCGCGTGCCCTGAGTTCGAGCTCGTCGGTGTCTCCACTGTGTTTGGCAATGCTTCAGTGGCGCAAACCACAAGCAACGCGCGGCGTCTCTTGAGTTTGATGGGCCACCCCGCCATCCCTGTCCATGCCGGCGCTGCCGCTCCCTTGCTGGGCGCCAGTCGTTTTGCGCCTGAAGTGCATGGTGGCGACGGACTGGGCGGCTTGGCCGCTGGCCTTCCCGAGCCCAGTCAGCCTTTGCAGGCTTTGCCGGCCGCCGCCGCCATCATTGCGGCAAGCCACGAGCATGCTCAGCTCCATTTGGCACCCGTTGGCCCACTCACCAACATTGCCGAGGCCCTGCGGCTTGACCCTAGCCTGCCCGAGCGCGTTGCCAGCGTCACCGTGATGGGCGGCGCCTTTGGCTTGCAGGGGCACAACGGCAACGTCACGCCTGCGGCCGAGGCCAACATCCACAACGATGCCCGCGCTGCCGCCGAAGTTTTTTCCGCACCCTGGAAGCAACTCCGGCTCGTGGGCTTGGAAGCGACCCATTCCGTGCCGCTCAGCCCGCAGCAACTGCAAGAGCTCAAGGGCGCGGGCGCCGTCGGTCACTTGCTCTGGCAAGCCGTGCAGCCTTACACCGAGTTCTACTTTCAGTGCTACGGCAAACGCATGCTGGTCGCCCATGACGCAACCGCCATTGCCGCTTTGCTGCTGCCCCAAGCCTTTCAATGGCGGCGTGGCCCCGTTCGGGTGGTGGAGGGTGGTTTGGCCCATGGCCAGACCCTCCAAGATTGGCAAGGTCTTGGCGATGCCAGCTGGCGCGCTCACCCGCCCCATGAAATAGCCACCGCGACCGACGCCGGTGCCATTGCCCAGCTTTGCCTGCGCGCCTGGACCTCATTCACCAAGGAGACCTGAATATGACCCAAACCCTTTTGCTGCCTCGCTGGCTGCTGAGCATGCAAGCCGGCGTGCCGGTGCAAACCGAACAAGCCCTCTTGATGGAGGGCGAACGCATTGCCGCCGTGGGCAGCGCGGAGGCCTTGAAGGCGCAGTTCCCGAATGCCCAGCGCGTGGAATTGCCTCACCACGTCTTGATGCCCGGTCTGATCAACAGCCACACCCACAGCGCCATGAGTTTGCTGCGCGGTGTGGCGGATGACCTGGGGCTCATGGACTGGCTGAACAACCACATCTGGCCCCTGGAGAAGCAATGGGTCAGCCATGAGTGGACCCGCCTGGGCAGCCTTTTCAGCGCCGCTGAAGCCCTGCGCGGTGGCGTGACCACGCTGAACGACATGTACTTCTTCCCTGAAGCCATGGCCGAGGCGGCGCTGGAAGCAGGCATCCGCTGCGCCGTGTCGATCAACGTCATTGACTTCCCCACCGGCTATGCCAGCGGGCCTGACGACTACATCGCCAAGGGCTTGCAGGCTTATGAAAAGTTCAAGGGTGAGAAGTTGCTGCAGTTCACCAGCAGCCCGCATGCTCCCTACACCGTCAGTGATGAGACTTTCATCAAGCTGCGTCAGTTGTCGGAACAGCACGGCATGCAGGTGCATTGCCACATCCATGAAACGCAAGACGAGGTGGAGGGCAGCATCAAGCAGTTCGGCCTGCGCCCCTTGGCGCGCCTTGAAAAGCTCGGCCTGCTCAACGAAAAGATGATCGCCGTTCACATGGTCCATCTGATCGACGAAGAGATCGAGATGCTGGCCAAGAACAAGGTGCACATTGCCCACAACGCCTGCAGCAACCTGAAACTGGCCAGTGGAATTGCCCGCGTGGCCGACCTGGATGCAGCCGGCGTCAATGTGTGCTTGGGCACCGACGGTGCAGCCAGCAACAACCGCCAAGACATGTTCGAAGAGATCCGCCAAGCCGCCTTGCTGGCCAAGGGATCGACGGGCAAGCCCACCGTCGTCAATGCACGCCGCGCCTTGGAAATGGCAACGATCAACGCCGCCAAGGCGCTGGGGCGCGAGGCCGACTTGGGCTCGCTCGAGGTTGGCAAGCTGGCTGACGTCATTGCGGTCGACCTGTCGGCGCCCGAGTGCCAGCCGATCTACCACCCGGATGCGCAGCTCGTTTATGTGGCGGCGCGCGAGCATGTGTCTGACGTTTGGGTGCAGGGCGAGCGGGTGCTGAACAAGCGGCAGTTGACCCGCTTCGATCTTTCCAAGGTTTTGGCAGGCGTCGAAGACACCGTGGCCAAGATGAAGGCCGGCTCGGCTTCTTGACGGGGCTGCCCCCGTAGAATCCCGCATCTCCAACCCACCGGCCGCGCTCCAGCGTGGCCGGTGCTGTTTTCGCACCGTCGCATCCATGGCCAGCTCCCAACATCTGCAGTGTTTCGAGGGTGGCAACGCTCTCTCCGCGTTCCGGGCGCAAGCCGTTTTGACTCGCTTGCAAGCCTCCGTGCCCCGCATCAAGGCTGTGCAGGCGCGTTACCTCCATTGGGTCGCCAGCCGGCAGCCCCTGGATGCCGCGCAGTCGGCCCAATTGGGAGCTTTGCTGCAGTACGGTGAAGCCGCAAGCACGGCAACGCCGGGTCAGGCCTTGGTGGTGGTCACGCCCCGACTGGGTACCCTGAGCCCCTGGGCCAGCAAGGCCACCGACATCGCCCACAACTGCGGCTTTGCCATTGAGCGAGTTGAACGCTGCACCGAGTTCAGCTTGGTCCTGGACAAGCCTCTCTTGGGCAGTGCAAAGCCCTTGAGCGAGGCCGAGTGGCAAGCCGTGGCCGGTGTGCTGCACGACCGCATGACCGAATCGGTGCTGCGCTCGCGAGACGATGCCCGCCATTTGTTCGACACCAAAGAGGCGCAGCCACTGGCCCGGGTGGACGTGCTGGGCCTCGGCAAGCAAGCCCTTGAGCAAGCCAATGCCGACTGGGGCTTGGCGCTGTCTGGCGACGAGATTGACTACCTGCAAGACGCCTTCACCCAACTCGGTCGCAACCCCAGCGACGTCGAGTTGATGATGTTCGCGCAGGCTAACAGTGAACACTGCCGGCACAAGATCTTCAATGCCAGTTTCATCATCGATGGCGCTGCCCAGCCGCTTTCGATGTTCGGCATGATCCGCAACACCGAAAAGCTCAGCGGCCAACACAGCGTCGTCGCCTACTCCGACAACGCGGCCGTCATGGAAGGCTCCGCCATCCAGCGCTGGGTGCCAGGTGCCGATGGCGTGTATGCCAAGCGCGACGAGCAAGCCCATGTGCTCATGAAGGTGGAAACGCACAACCACCCGACCGCCATTTCGCCGTTCTCCGGTGCGGCCACGGGTGCCGGCGGCGAAATTCGCGACGAAGGTGCGACCGGCCGTGGCTCCAAGCCCAAGGCCGGGCTCACCGGCTTCACCGTGAGCCACCTGCGCCTGCCGGGCCTGCCTGAAGCCTGGGAAACACCGGAGAGTCGGCCTGCGCACATCGCCTCGCCGCTGCAAATCATGGTGGAGGGCCCCATTGGCGGGGCCGCCTTCAACAACGAGTTTGGCCGCCCCAACTTGCTGGGCTACTTCCGGGCCTATGAGCAGGCGGTGAGCGGCGTGCAGCGCGGCTATCACAAGCCCATCATGATTGCCGGTGGCCTGGGCGCCATTCGCGGCGACCTGACCCACAAGATTGAGTTCCCAGCCGGCACCTTGCTTGTTCAATTGGGCGGCCCTGGCATGCGCATTGGCATGGGCGGTGGCGCCGCCAGCTCCATGGCGGCGGGCGTGAACAGTGCCGAGCTGGATTTTGATTCGGTGCAGCGCGGTAACCCTGAGATTCAACGCCGCGCGCAAGAGGTGCTCAACCGCTGCTGGCAGCTCGGCCCTGAGAACCCCATCTTGGCCGTTCACGACGTGGGCGCCGGCGGCATCTCCAACGCATTCCCTGAACTGGTGAACGACGCCGGCCGGGGCGCCCGCTTTGACTTGCGCGCCGTACCGCTGGAGGAGAGTGGACTGGCGCCCAAAGAGATTTGGTGCAACGAAAGCCAGGAGCGCTACGTTCTGGCCATTGCGCCAGACTCACTCAGCCTTTTCCGTTCGTTCGCCGAGCGCGAGCGCTGCCCGTTTGCGGTGGTGGGTGTGACGACCGATGAACGGCAGCTCATCTTGGCCGACGAAGGCCAGGACACGCCCATCGACATGCCGATGGAAGTGCTGCTCGGTAAGCCGCCCAAGATGGTTCGCGACGTGAGCCGCGTGGCGCGCGATGCCGGTCGTTTTGAGCCGGATGCGATCGAGTTGGAGCCGGCCGCCCGCGCCGTGCTGCGCCACCCCAGCGTGGCCAGCAAGCGCTTCCTGATCACCATTGGCGACCGCAGCGTGGGTGGCCTCACGCACCGCGACCAGATGGTCGGCCCATGGCAAGTGCCGGTGGCAGATTGCGCCGTGACTCTGGCTGACTTCGACGGCTTGGCTGGTGAGGCCATGGCCATGGGCGAGCGCTCCCCCTTGGCGGCGGTGGATGCGCCCGCCTCGGGCCGCATGGCCGTGGCCGAAAGCATCACCAACCTGCTGGCTGCTCCCATTGAGCTGCCCCGCGTCAAGCTGTCGGCCAACTGGATGGCAGCCTGCGGCGAGGCCGGCGAAGACGCGGCGCTCTACGACACCGTCAAGGCCGTGGGCATGGAGCTGTGCCCGCAGTTGGGCATTGGCATTCCGGTTGGCAAAGATTCGCTGTCCATGCGCACCAAATGGGATGGCCAGCAGGTCACGGCGCCGGTCTCGCTCGTCGTCACCGCCTTCGCCACACTCGCCAGCGTGGAAGGCACCCTGACGCCCGACTTGAAGCCCGTCGACAGCGTTTTGATCTTGATCGATCTCGGCCGGGGTCAAGCCCGCATGGGCGGCTCCATCTTGGCGCAAACGCAAGGCCAGTTCGGCGGTGTGGTGCCTGACCTGGACCATGCGCAATGGCTGGTGAAGCTGGTCAATGCCGTGAATGCACTGCGAGCGCAAAAGCTCATCTTGGCCTACCACGACCGCAGTGATGGTGGCCTCTGGGCAGCCGCTGCCGAGATGGCCTTTGCAGGGCGCCAGGGCTTGAGCTTGAACCTCGACATGCTGCTTGCGGCCGGGAACGGCATCGAAGAGAGCGGCGACGCGAAGAACTGGACGAAGCAAGTCAGTGGCCGTCGGCATGAGTTGAGCTTGCGTGCGCTGTTCGCTGAAGAGTTGGGCGTGTTGTTGCAGGTGCCTGCCACCCAGCGCGATGCCGTGTTTGCCGTGCTGCGCGAGCAGGGTTTGTCGGCCCACAGCCATGTGGTCGGTAAGCCCCAGTCGGACCTCAGCCTGAGCGTGTGGCGCGACACGCAGTGTGTGCTCAAGCTGAGCTTGGCCGATGCGCTGCGCGAATGGGAGGCCGTGAGCCACCAGATCGCCCGCACCCGCGACAACCCGGCTTGCGCCGATGCCGAGTTCGCCGCCGCCACCGACCCCAGCTTGCCGGGCTTGCACCTTCTGCCAAGCTTTGAGGGCCTGCCCGCTGCGCCAGTCGGCCGCCCGCGTGTGGCCATCTTGCGCGAGCAGGGTGTGAACTCGCATTTGGAAATGGCTTACGCCATGGACGCCGCCGGCTTCGAAACGGTAGACGTGCACATGAGCGACCTCCAAGCCGGTCGCCATACCTTGCAAGACTTCCGAGGCTTTGTGGCCTGCGGCGGCTTCAGCTACGGCGACACCCTGGGCGCTGGCGAGGGCTGGGCGCGCTCCATCCTCTTCAATCCCGTGCTGAAGGCGCAGTTCGAGGCCTTCTTTGCCCGCCCTGACACCTTCGCACTCGGCGTTTGCAATGGCTGCCAGATGCTGGCCGCGCTGGCTTCCATGATTCCGGGCGCCGAGGCATGGCCGAAGTTCGTGCGCAATGCCAGCGAGCAGTTCGAGGCGCGGCTGAGCATGGTCGAGGTGCTGGAGTCGCCGTCGATCTTCTTCAAAGGCATGGCGGGCAGCCGCTTGCCCATTGCAGTGGCGCACGGCGAGGGCAGGGCAGATTTCTCCATTCAAGGTCAGGCCGCAGCCGTTCAAGCCGCCATGCGCTTTGTGGACGGCGCAGGTCAAGCCACCGAAACCTACCCGATGAACCCGAATGGCAGTGCCGGTGGTTTGACGGCGGTCACCACGCCGGATGGGCGTTTCACCGCGCTCATGCCGCACCCGGAACGGGTGTTCCGCAACGCCCAAATGAGTTGGCGGGGCAACGCCGATTTGGCGGCCCACAGCCCTTGGCTGCGCATGTTCCGCAACGCCCGCGTTTGGGCGGGCTGAGGCCAAACAGGGGCTTGGTCTTACGGCCCGCTGATCTGGGTGGGCTGCATGGCCGAGGCGGAACCGGCTTGCAGTTGCGGGGCGCAGATCGGCAAGCGAAACACGAAGCACGTGCCTGCACCGGGCTCGCTGCGCAACTCCACCGTGCCGCCCAAGACGGCGGTGGCAATGTTGTAGACGATGTTCAAGCCAAGCCCTGAGCCGCCTCGGCCCAGCTTGGTGGTGAAGAAGGGGTCAAACGCGCGCCGCTTGACCGCAGCCGTCATGCCCATGCCGTTGTCCTGCACCCTCAATTCAAACCAACCGGGCTCCAGGGGGGTGGCCTGAATGAGCACGCGGCCCTCGGTGCCCGGTTCGAAGGCATGCAACTGGGCATTCAGAATCAAATTGGCCAGCAGCCGACCCATTTCGCCCGGGTAGCCGTCGATGGTCTCTTGCAGGTTCAAAGCCGAGTCCACCACGATCCGGCTTTGCTTGAGCTGCGGTCTGAGCACGGTCAAAACATCGCCCAGTACCTCGCCCAGGTGAAAGCTGCGGCGCTGCTCGCCGGTTTGGTCCACCGACAACTGCTTGAAGTGCGTGACCAGATTGCTGGCATTGCCAAGGCCGCGCAGCAGCAGTCGCGAGATTTGGGCGGTCTCTTTCAGGAAGCCTTCCAGGCTGGACCGACGCAATTGCTGCGACTCAAAGCCTTTGAGCACTTCGGCGGCACGCTCCTCTAGGGTGGAGGCTGCTGTCAGGCAGGTTCCGATTGGGGTGTTCAGCTCGTGCGCCACACCGGCCACCATGGCACCCAATGCGGCCAGCTTGTCGGCCCGCAAGAGCTCCTCTTGCGCCATGCTCAGAGTGCTCAAGGTGCTGCTGAGTTCGGCCGTACGGGCTTTGACGCGGGCTTCGAGTTCGGTGTTGAGTTGCTCAAGGGCGGTTCGCGCCTGAACCTGTTCACTCATGTCGAGCACGATGGCCAAGTAGCTTTCTGGCTCGCCTTCCATCTCGGGCAGGAGCGACAAGCGCAATGAGCCTTGGAAGCGCTCCCCGCCCTTGCGCACCAAGGTCCATTGAGTGAAGCCACCGCTGGATTCGGTCAAGGGGTGCAGAAAGATTTCACTGAGCAAAGCGCGCCTTCCCAAGCGCTGGCTCAAGGCCTCGCGCCTCTGCTCTAGTTCCGACCGTTCATGCAAGCGTTCCAAGGTGGAGCGCCCGAGCATTTCGTGCTGCGCATAGCCAAAGAGGTGCTCTGCGCCGCGGTTGAACAAGGTCACTCGGCCTTGGGAATCCACTACGAGAATGCCGACATCCACGGAGCCATCCAAGACGGCTTGGAGTCGGTCACTGACCGCTTTGAGCGCGCGCTGTTGTGCCAGTTCAGGGCCGATGTCACGGCCTTGGCCCAAGTACCCCAGGAGCTGTCCGTTGCCATCGCGGACTTCCGACATGCTGAGGCTCAGCTTGAGGCCTCGCCCGCTGCGGTGCCGGTAGGTCCAGACCTTCGTGCGGAAGCCTGCGGGTTGGCGCGCCTGCCGGGCAAACAGCTCAAAGGGTGCGGGTTCGCGGCCGTGCTCCCGGACAAAGGCCTGTTGGCGCTGGTGCAGCTCCTCCGGCTCAAGCAGGGGGAGTTGCAGCTTGCCCAGTACCTCGGCAGCGCTGTAGCCCGTCAAGCGCTCGGCGCCCTTGTTGAAGGCCAGGGTGCGGCCCTCCAGGTCGCTCAGCACGATGGCCAATTCCGAGGTGTCCAGCATGGCCTGCAGCTTGGCATTCATCTCCTGCAGTCGTTGGGCCGCAGCATGCTGCTCACTCACATCGATCATGATGCCCAGGTAGCCCTGCACAGCGCCCTGTGCATCCCGGATGCAGCTGAGCGCTTGGGTGACGGTGAGCTTGTGCCCGTCCTTGTGCAGGTAGGTCCAAGTCCAGGGCTTGGTATCCGGGCGCTCGGCTTGCACGGCCAAGACTTCAAATCCGTTGATGGGGCGTCCAAGCTCTTTGCCGATCGTCTCGGCCCGCGCCTGCACTTCCTCCAGCACGTGGAGCAGGACGGGTGAGCGCCCCATCATTTCTTCGGTGCTGTAGCCCAGCATGCGTTCCGCGCCGCCGTTGTACAGCGTGATTCGGCCCTGCAGGTTGATGGCGATGATGGCCACCTCCAGCGAGGCGTCCAGCACCGACTGCATGCGCTTGCGCTCCTCATCGACTGCGCGTCGCGACTCCAGTTCGTCGGTTACGTCGCGCCCGATGGCGACGTAACCGACCTGTTGGCCCTGCGCGTTGAGCAACCGACGGGAGGTGTGTGACAGCTTTCGGTGGGCGCCATCCGTGGCCCGCACCACGGTCCATAGCCGGGTATGGCCTTCGTCAAGACCGAGGCTCTGGCGTTCAAGCACCTCCCAAGGTTTCACGCCGAGCTTTTCGGCAGCTGCCATCAACTCGGGTTGCCAATGCAGCCGGTAGGCGCTCTGCCCCACGCTGGCTCCAGCGCTCACGCCCAAAATGAGCTCCGCGCCTCGGTTCATGTTGCTGATGCGCCCCTCGACATCGGTGACCACGATCAGCACCTCAATGGCGCTGTCGAACACGGCCTCCATGCGGTGCAGCGAGGTCTCCAACTTGTCTTGCGCGCGGCGTTCGGCGCTCTGGTCGACGGCCAAACCGAGATGACCAATGACCTGACCCTCGTCGTCGTGGAGTGGGCTGACGCTGATGGAGACTGGAATACGGCCACCATCCCGACGCACAAAGGTCCAGCTTCGCGTCTCTAAACCCAATTCGTTCGGAATGAGGGTGAAGACTTCCTCCAGGCTGATCGCGCGTCCCAGTTGGCGGGTCAAGACGTCAGCGCGAGCTTGCAACTCCGCCTCATCGTTAAAGAGGCGTGGCGATTGGCCCAAGACTTCAGAAGGGGCGTAACCCAACATGCGTTCTGCGCCGCGGTTGAAGAGGGTGATGCAGCCTCGAAGGTCGGTGGCAATGATGGCCACTTCAATGGAGGCATCGAGCACGGCCTGGAGGCGGTCGCGTGCCTCGGTCACCGCCAGGGCCGAGGCCCGCAAGGCTGCTTCCGCGCCGCGCACTTTGCTCACGTCTCGGGCCGTGCCACGGTATCCAAGGAACTCGCCGTCGGCCCCAAAGCGCGGCTCGCCCGAGACGCTCAACCAAATCAAAGGTCGCCCCGGGGCTTGCAGCGCATATTCGAAGTTGCGGAAAGCGAGCCGCGACTCCAAGCACTGCCGATGTGCATCCCACTCGGCTTGATCTGGTGCGCCGGGCGCCAGATATGGCTGCTCCCATCTGCGATGCCCCAAACTTCCCCTTTGGAACTGCTCGTTGAGGGCGGCGTCCCGTTGGTGCGAAATGAAGGAGAGCTGCAAGTCGGCGTTCTGCTCCCACAGCCAGTCGCTGGCGCTGTTGACCAAGCTTTGCAAGCGGGCCTTCGCGCTTTCGGCCTCGGCTTGAGACGCTCGGCGTGAGGTCACTTCGATCTCAAGGGCCGCACTGCGCCGCGCCAACTCCAGGCGGCGGTGGGTCAGCATGGCGCTCGCGCCGGTCAGCAGGGCGCTCAACAGAAGACCCGCGCCCAGCCAAGCGGCGCTTGGGGTTGGGCTGCTCCAGCCCTCCCGAGGGTGTCCCACCACCGCCCAGGTCGCGCCCGGCAAAAAGAGGTCTTCTCGCAATGTGCGTTGGCCCTTGCGGGTTGTGCCCCAGATGACTTGGCCGAGTTGCCCGTCCGCACGCACTTGCATCACGCTCAAGGCAATCGGAATGCTGGGCACGCCGGCGCGCGCCATGAACCGATCGAGGTCGGCCACTGCCGTTACCGTGCCCCAATACGAAGCTTCTCCGCCGGGCGCGCCGAGGAACACGGGCCGCCGCTGCACCACGCCAACCCCGCCCTGAACCAGTTGTACGGGCGCAAAGACGAGGGCGGTTCGCAGCTGCCGCGCGCGTTGAATCTGGGCCAACTGAATGGGAACGGTGTGGTAGTGCAGCCCCTGCACCTTCTCGTTGCCAAGCAGGGGGTAAACGAATTGCGCCACATCGTTGGGCGCCGCCACAACGCTGCGCAAGGCGCTTTGCCCTTTGAAGAGCGGCTCGGTCGCGGCTTGGAAGTCCTTGGCCGACATGCCCCCTTGCACACGAAGCAGCGTTTCCAGGCTGCCCGTGACGCTGAATGTGGCTTCGATCACGGCATCCAGCTGGCTTCGGGCCAAGGCCAGGCTTTGGCGCATCTGCTCTTCTTCCCGCGCCACGGCCTCACCTTGGCGCAACTGGCTCACCACGTTGAGCATGGCGGCGCAGCACAGGGCCACCAAGAGTGCGGGCCAGTACTGCAGAAACTGCTTGAGCCGGCTGGAAGGCATCAATCGGCCCTGAGCTGAACGCTGACGGTGCGGGTCCGACCCTCACGCC
>JBKCVH010000048.1:0-3823 GCA_046317675.1 Burkholderiales bacterium | reverse complement strand
CGCCAGGCAGCCAACCCGCTGCCGCGGCGGCCAAGACGGGCTCCAGGCCTTGGGTCAGCAGGCCGAGGATCAGGCCGGCCAGCACGTCACCACTGCCAGCGGTGGCGAGAGTCGGCGGCGCATTGGCGTTGAGGATGGCGCGCCCATCGGGGGCAGCAATCACCGTGTCGCTGCCCTTGAGCACGACCACCGCGCCACTCTGGCGCGCCGCCGCGCGCGCTCGCTGCAGCTTGTCACCTTCGGCGGCAAAGAGGCGGGCGAACTCGCCCTCGTGTGGGGTGAGCACGCAGGGCGACTGAATGGCTGCAAAGAGCTGGTTCGGGTCGGGCTGGAACACCGTCAAGGCATCGGCATCCAGCACCGTCGGCCGGCCCGCCTTGAGCAAGCGCAGCACACGCTCGCGCGTGGCCGGCCCGAGGCCCGCTCCGGGCCCGATCAGCAGGCCAGTGAAGCGAGCATCGCCAAGCAATTGATTGAGTTCTTCAGCCTGCCCCACCGGGCTGACCATGATGCTGGTCAGCGCCGCCGCGTAAACCGCCAAGGCCGCTTCAGGCACAGCAAGCGTAACGAGGCCGGCCCCCATGCGCGCGGCCGCACGCGCCGCCAGCCTGGCTGCGCCGGTGCTTGGCCAACCGCCCCATAGCAAGGCATGCCCGCGCTGGTACTTGTGGCCCTCGGGCTGCAAGATGGGCAGGGCCTCGCGCCACAGGCTCGGCGCATTTTCAAAGGCCATCGGCTGTAGGCGATCCCAAACCGTGGCCGGAGTGCCGATGTCGGCCATCAAGAGCTCGCCGCAGAGGCGCCGTCCGGGCTGCAGCAAATGGCCCGGCTTCTTGCGAAAGAAGCTCACGGTGAGGGTGGCGGGCACGGCGCCGAGGTCCGCACCCGTGTCGCCCATCAAGCCGCTGGGAACATCAACCGCCACGATGGGCAATTTCCGCGCCGAAGCCTCGGCCAAGACTTGCACCGCCGGCCCCTGCAAAGGGCGAGTGAGCCCGGCGCCAAAGAGCGCGTCAATGACCAGTTCGGCGCCCTCCAAGGCCGCTGGCGCCACGGCCTCTACCGGCCCCAGCCAGCGCGCCGCATGGTCCGCCGCATCGCCTCGCAACTCGCTCAAAGGCACCAGCGCCGCCACACGAACGGGCCAAGCGGCCGCCTGCAAAAGCCGCGCGGCCACAAAGCCGTCGCCCCCGTTGTTGCCGGGCCCGCACAGCACCAGCACGGGTCGCACCGTCCAGCGCTGCTGAATCGCGTTCGCCACGGCAGCGCCCGCGTTTTCCATCAGCTCCACGCCGGCCACACCGGCTTCCACGCTGAGCCGGTCCGCCTGCGCCATCTGGGCACAAGTCAGCAGGGCGGTGGCGGGATTCAGCACAGCGCGTTCACCGGCATCACCGGCGGCGAGTGGATGGAATCAGCAGCGTCGGGAAGCTCGACGGCAAGGTATTCGGAAAGTCGCGGCTGTAGTGCAGGCCCCGGCTCTCGTGGCGGCACAGCGCGCTCTTCACGATGAGCTGGGCGCACACCACGAGGTTGCGCAGCTCTAACAAGTCGCGGTTCACGCGGAAGGCGCCGTAGTACTCGTCAATCTCGGAGCGCAGCAGCTTGATGCGATGCAGCGCCCGCTCCAGCCGCTTGGTGGTGCGCACGATGCCCACGTAGTTCCACATCAAGAGCCGCAGCTCGTCCCAGTTGTGGGCAATCACCACCTGCTCATCGGCGTTCTCCACCTGGCTTTCGTCCCAGTCGGGAATGTCTTTCGTCTCCACCTTGGGCAGCTCGGCGATGTTGGCCGCACAGGTGCGGCCCAGCACCACGCACTCCAGCAAGCTGTTGCTGGCCAGGCGGTTGGCGCCATGCAGGCCGGTGTAGCCGGTTTCACCCACGGCATAGAGGCCGGGCAAATCAGCACGGCCGAACAGGTCGGTGACCACGCCACCGCAGGTGAAGTGAACCGCCGGCACCACGGGAATCATGTCGCGGGCGATGTCGATGCCGAGCTTCAGGCAGCGCGCATGAATGGTGGGGAAATGCTCCAGCAAAAAGGCTTCGCCCAGGTGGCGCGCATCCAGCCAAACATGGTCCACGCCGTGCTTCTTCATTTCGAAGTCGATGGCGCGGGCCACGATGTCGCGCGGCGCCAGCTCCAGGCGCTCGTCGTGCGCCGCCATGAAGCGCTCGCCCCCAGCACTGGCCGGCAGCTTCAGGTAGCCGCCCTCCCCGCGCAGCGCCTCGGTGATCAAAAAGCTCCGCTCCTGCGGGTGGTACAGACAGGTCGGGTGGAACTGAATGAACTCCATGTTCGCCACCCGGCAGCCCGCCCGCCAGGCCATGGCCACGCCGTCGCCGGTGGCTGTGTCCGGGTTGGTGGTGTAGCGGTACACCTTGCCAGCGCCGCCGGTGGCCAGCACCACGGCCCGGGCCGGCACTGTTTCAACGCGGCCGGCATCAATGTCCAGCGCATACACGCCGTGGCAACGCGGTGCTTCGTCGGTCTTCAGGTGCCGGCTGGTGATCACGTCCACCGCCATCCAGCGCTGGCGCAGCTGAATGTTCGGGTGCGCGCGCGCCTTGGCCAGCAGCGCGTCATGAATGGCCTTGCCCGTGGCATCAGCCGCATGCGCAATGCGCCGCACCGCATGGCCGCCTTCTCGGGTCAGGTGCAGCCCCAGCGGGCCGTCCAAGTCTTGGGTGAAGGGCACGCCCTGCTCCACCAACCATTCAATGCAACTGGCGCTACGCTCCGCAATAAAGCGAGCGGTGGCCTCGTCCACCAAACCAGCGCCAGCATCTTGGGTGTCGCGCACATGGCTGTCGATGGAGTCGTCACTGCCCAGCACCCCCACGATGCCGCCCTGCGCCCAAGCGGTTGCCGCCTCGTTCAATTCGCGCTTGGCGAGCACCACAACAGGAACGGTGTCGGCCAAATGAAGGGCGACGGTGAGGCCGGCAAGACCGGCGCCGATGATGACCACGGGATGACTCATCGGGGGATTCTAGGAAGGGTGGGGCGAGGAGTGGGGCAGAGCGCGGCAGAGCGCGGCTTATCCTTGCTCGATCAGCCTGAGCCGCTGGCGGCGGCTTGCTTACGCAAGTCGGCTCGTGCGACGTTTGGGCGCCTTCGGTGGCAAGTGGCTAGCAAATGTGCAGCGCAGTGCAATCCTTGAAATTCCGCTGGAGAGCCAATCAATGAGCTTCAGCGCTTACTTCCCGGACTCGAAGTGAGCGTGCCACTGAGCGCCGGAAGTGAATCGCTCAATGAACTTCGGCGTTTGCTGATCGGCTCGCTTCGGCGCGAAGTGCCCAGCCGCCACTGCCCAGTCGTAGGCCCCCACTCCAACCGGATACTCCGTCAAAGTCCCGGTGAGACTGTTTGACGAGATCCACGAAATTGCACTCTCACGGTCGGCGAAGACGCCGCATGGGAACGACGCGTTAGCGCCGTTGAAAACGAACACTGTGGGATGACTCATCGGGGGAGTCTAGGAAGGGTGGGGCAAGGAGCGGGGCAGAGTGCGGCTGAGCGCGGCTTATCCTTGCTCGATCAGCCTGAGCCGCTGGCGGCGGCTTGCTTACACAAGTCGGCTCGTGCGACGTTTGAGCGCCGAAGGTGGCATGTGGCTAGCAAATGTGCAACGCATTGCAACCCTTGTCATTCCGCTGAAGAGCCAATCAATGACATTCAACGCTTACTTCCCAGACTCGAAGTGAGCGTGCCACTGAGCGCCGGAAGTGAATCGCTCAATGAACTTCGGCGTTTGCTGATCGGCTCGCTTCGGCGTGAAGTGCCCAGCCGCCACTGCCCAGTCGTAGGCCCCCACTC
>JBKCVH010000047.1:0-7851 GCA_046317675.1 Burkholderiales bacterium | reverse complement strand
TTGCAACGTGTGGCGTAGCCACGTACTTCACGCGCTTTGCACACGCAAGGACGTTCCCAAGGCCGTGGTTGAGGAGTTCGCTCAGACCTTTGCTGGAGACGGCACGGCCTGGGAGCTTGCGCTCCTAAACCAACCTTCTCTGCAGGGCGAGCTGGGCGTTGAGCGCACTCAAATGCTGGTCCAGATTGCCAACGGTCCTAGTGGCTGCGGCATCACCGCTGAGAACCTGAGTGGTTTGATTCAGGCGGTTCGGCTTGGCCCTTCGCGACCCGACCACGTACAGATTGACGATCTTCTCTTCAATCTGGGCTTCCTGAAGCCACTGCCGATTGCGCAAGCCGTTCCGGCGGACTTGTCCGACGTGAAGCCCCTCGCAAGGCTTATTCGCGCTGAGTGCATCGCCGTTCGTCGCTTGACCATGGAGCGTCACTACGCTGAGCAGCGGAGTCGAGGCGATATCTCGTTGCGGCGCTTGCACCAGGCGCACGCCCATCTCGAAATCGAAGCCATTGAAGTGACGGCGACTTTCGCGTCAATGGTCGAGCAGGCCATCGAGGAGCGCGACACCGCCCATTTGCTTCAACTGGTCGACAACCCAGATGACTGGCAGGTCGGTACAAAGCGGGCCCTTGAGAAGCACTTCGGTGTAAAGCTCCTTGGCTTGAAATCGTTACCGAGGCGCAAGGCAGTATTCGCCTTGTGTGGATATGAAGGCGAAGCCATGCAAGCCGAAGAGCTCAGACTCAAGGAGCTTGAGCGCCGCCGAAAGGCCAGCCTCGAACGCAAGCGCCTTGCTGGGCAGCTTGACCGATTGGTTGTTGGCTTTGAGGGCGAGTCGCAAACGTTGACTCGGGTAATCGAGACGCTCGTCAACAGGGGTTTTGTCATCAGCAAAGCCAATGCGGGCTCTGCGGCGAGGTACTACCTCGTCGAAGGCGAGGACAGCCTTCAAGGCTTCCTCGTCAAGTCCTCGGTTGGAACCCTGGACTACGCGCGCCTGCTCATTGAGGCGCGTGACTCGGAAGTTGCTGGCTCTCCAGCCCCCGCTGTCGGAGCGCAACAAGCTGTTGAAGCAGCCTTCGCATGAGCGATGCAACCTGGGGCCACTGCGTGTGGCCTCAGGTTGGCATTAAGAGCATCAATCCAGTCGAGGCTCGTGCTGTACGAACTGCAAAAGGCCATCTCGAAGCAGTAGGCGTTGATCTGCAATCCTTCGGGCTGCGCTGCCCTCTGGTTTGATCTGGGCCAGCGCTGGCATCGCAAGGAAGTCCAAGCGGGCTAGAAAGTCTTCATGTTGCTTCGGCAAGATGCGCGCTTCTCGGCCCACCAACGTGATGCCGCTTCCATTTTGCGCAAGCAGAAACCAATACGTCGAAGGTGCGTCCAGCGACAGCAGCAATGGGAGCAGAGGCATGTTGGCCAATGCAAATCGCAGGTACCGGCGCGTGATTGGGTCTGCCCAACCAGCGTGTGCAGGAGCACTCAATCCAAGCGAAATCGTCCCGAGGCACTCCTCAAGCGAGGTGGCTTCCAAGGCGTTGCGGTAGGTCTGGCTCAGGGATGTCAGGTCCCTGTTGACCATGTCACTGTGCTGCAGGTCGATGTAAATGGCGTTCAACGTTCTTGTGCTTTGAGTTGTGGTCCACGAGTTGGCGAGTATCGGCAACTCCGTTTTGGAATCAGCTGATTGCCAGAGGGCCGCGTCAGCTTTCCGCCTAGCTTGTCACAGGGCGTTGGCGGTTCAAGCGCCATGCGATCAAACACTTTAGAACTACGTTCCACGCTGTTTCTGATTGTGTTGTGGCAGTTGTTCTGTCGTGTTATCGTGGTGATTCACGTGCGATGTCTCGCACTGCCGAGCTGCCGGTCGCAGCAACGGGCCAATGGCAATCCAGCCATCGGTTTACCCGAGGGAACACTTCCCTCGGGATGTGTCCCTCTTTTTTTTGGAGTGGACATGTCTTCGTACTCAATCGACTTTCTGGCATCCGCAAGGGTTTCGGCCGCAGCAGCTGCCAGTGCTTTCCAAAGTAGGGCTGCCTCCTTGAAGGCAACCTTGTTGGTCGACAAGCCCAGGCTTGTTGATGGACAGGATCCCGAGCAGATCCTCAAAGAGTTGCTCGGCCTTGGCCAACCAGCCATCGATGCAATTGAATCCGTCATCCTCGCAGGCATCCTCCTTCCGGAGGACGCACGAGCCTGGCGCGCGGCACATAGCAAGCTCTGTGCTTGAGTAACCCAGAGAGAGCAAGCCGAAAGGCTTTCTCTCTGGGCCTCCCTTCCGGTCACCAACCTCAAGCGTTTCCCACGGAATGCTTTGGATTGGCTTCCGCCCCCAAGCAGAGCGAGCTGGCGCTCCGCTTGTAAAACTCCACCAGCACTACCCCTGCGGGCCACTCCCGCAAGGGAGCAGGCCCTTTACGGAGCCCTGCTATGGGACCCCCAAGAAACCGGGGTTCACCCCCGATCACTCGCCTGCAGCTGGCCTTTGACTTCTACGAGTCGGAGGAGCAAGCAGCATGGGACGCAGCGGCGTACGTCCTACGCCAAGCGCATGAAAGTGCGAGCCCCAAAAACGCGCTTCCGCCTTCTCACCGCACCAAGCGGAAAGGGGCGCTTCGCGCGACCCCTGACATCGATCCAGTCAGCACAGCGGAGCCCCTCACCGTCGATCCCTTGGGTGACGATGAACCTCCAAGTGAGTCCTTCAGCGAGGCAGATCTCGCTGACAAGGCCTTGGACATCGACTACCTGTGTCGAGACCCTGAGATGTTCCTGGAGTGGCTACTCCTAAGGAACATGCGCATCCTGACTTCCGTGGGCAATCCAGATGAGAAAGCCTCGGTCGTTGAATGGATGTTTGCCCCTGCCATCGATGGCCACGTGCTGGATGTTCGCGCTATGGGATCCGGGCAACCCATCCCCCTTGTGACCGCACGTCTGCCCATGAGCTTTCATTGGATCTGTGACCGGCTAGGCGCTGATCCGTGGCAGTTGCGCACCAACCTTCGACTCAGCTTGAGTCGAGCTTCACGCGGGCTGCTTAGCAGCAAGCGACCTCTTAACCAACGCAAGGCCAAGGTACTCGCCGAGACCCTGCGCGCAATTCAGGAGCATTCAATTGAGTGAACAAGCTACGGCAACACTCCCGCCGGCATACACGCCACTTCCAGCTGTTGTCAGTGTGGGTGCATTTACGGGCTTTGGTCGCCTGAACGCCGTTCAGCTCCCGGGCTTCGACCGGCCGTGGGTGGGCAATCTGATGACCCCCGCGAAAGACCCGGACTTTGTCTGGGATGAAGACTTTGTCCACACCATGACGGTGTTTTGGTTGCAAAGCACCAAGCGGGCAATCAAGCTCATCGGCCATACAGGCACGGGCAAAACCGAAGGCGTGTTTCAGTGGCATGCCGCACTGAACTTGCCGCTACTCGTCGTGATGGGCAACCCTCGGACCGAGGCGGTTTCCATGATTGGCGGTATGCAGCTCACCCCGAAAGGGATGCAGTGGGTTGATGGACCGGTTACCAAGGCGGCTCGGCTTGGACTTTCGGTGCTGATCGACGAGTACAACTTGATCGATCCCGGCGAGAACTCAGGCCTCAATGCCCTTCTCGAAGGGAAGCCGTACACCGTCCCAGAAACCGGCGAGACGATCGTTCCACAGCCCGGCTTCCGTGTGTTTGTGACCATGAACCCGAAGACCACCGGGTACCGCGGGCGGCAAATGCAGGACATGGCCAACGATGGGCGCTTTGCGAAGCTCACCACGCGTTACATGCTTCCTGAAGTTGAAACTCGCTTGGTCAAGAAGAGCTTGTCCAAGCTTTACGGGCAGACCAAAAACTCACCCGACGAAGTTGCTTTGGACCAGTTCGCCAAGAACTTTGTAGAGGTGGCGAACGCCATTCGCAAGCAGTACATGGGCGTGAACGATGGCGCTGCTGCCTTGCCTTGCACCATGTGCACACGCACCACTCTCGCAATGGCTGAGTGGACCGCGATGGGGCGACTCCTGCTGCCGCCGAACAAAAGCGCGATGCATTGGGCGCTCGACAAGGTCTTGGCTTCCGATCAGCCCGCAGAGGTGCAAGAGGCACTTCACCAGATCCTGCGGACCACAACTGGCGAGCCAGAAGAGATCTCCGTTTCCGAGGTCTGAAACATGGTGAGCGCTGCCTCCCCGGCTGCGCTCACCCTCAATTTGGAGATGCACATGAATGAAGAGCCTATCGGTGACTTCTGGGAGGGACTTGGGCATGCAACAGCCTTTGTTCTCGTTCTTTTGGGGGGCGCGGTGTTTGGCCTAGCCCTCGCGCTGTGTCGCTTCGTCAGCTACCTGCTCGGTAGCCGCAAGACCGACACAGCTGCCAACGCGGTGTCAGATCACTTCGTCGAATCGGCAGACTACGAAATGCATGAGTCAATTGCCTTTGAGCCATCGATGCCAAGGACCATCCTTTTGCAGGACGTTGGCTATCTAACGCTGTGGGCCTATCCAATGGCGCGGCTCGTCAAGCGACAGCTACGGCTGACCAACCCAACCTTCGCAGAGAAGGCCGGTGCGCAGACTCTCCCATTGCCGCCTTTGCAGTGGCCAGATGGGGTACCCCTGCGATCCTTGGAGGATCTCACCATCCAACAAACGAGGCTCTATGTCTCGTCCGAGTTGAATGGGGGTTGCGAGCCACTGGAGCCACTGGAGCCTCTCGCTGTTGCTGGAACCCAGCAACAAGCGGCAACCGGTGAAACACCTCGAACGCTTGCCGATCAAGTGCTCGCGCCGGCGGTGGTCATTTCGCCTCCCGCGACGACTGCCTCAGTGCGGGTCACCCGGGTTGACTATGAAAAGGCCCTGGAGCACGCGGTCGGTCGCTTGGGGTATGCCGGCATCGTCAATCGAACACTTGAATCCGGTGTGATTCAGCAGTTTGCGGTTGACGTGGAAACAGCCGAAGGAACCCGGAGGTTCCATGGGGCTGACTTGGAACGTGCCGTCAAAGAGGCAGAGGTTTCAGTCGGCCAAATGATTGACCTTCGCTTGGTGGGCTACGCCCCGGTCAACAACGGGTCCGGTCGGACCTCGCAGAAGCGGCTTTACTCAGTAAAGGTGATCAACCCATGACGGTCGACATCAACGTTGCGCGGCTCGAGGGCCGAATTGGAAGCATCGGCAAGATGCTTTACTTCGATGGTGGTGATCGTGTGCTGATGGTGCGTTTGGCCACGTCCGAGCCATCGGCTCAGGGCGCCCGATCGCAAGAGATGCACACGGAATGGCACAACGTGCGGTTCAAAGATGCGTTGGCTGACAAGGTGCTGGATAGCGGGATGGTGGGCCAACGACTTGCCACCAAGGGCCGCTTGCGGACCGAGCCCTATCAGAAGGATGGGAAGAAGCACTACATGCACTTCCTGGATGCCTCAGAAGCCGAACTTGGGACTGTCCCATCACCGCGCAGACCCAGGCCTGTCTCGAAGCCTGCTGTGCAGCGCCATCAACCTCAATCAAGGGGCCGCTCATGAGCAGCACCCTGATTCGAGAAGATGCGGACTCCACTGCACTGCAGGGATTGGGGTACTCGCAACGACGAGCCTGTCTCTACGTTCAGTTTCGAACCTCTCAGAGGATCTATCGGTACGCCAATGTGCCGAAGCACTTGGTCAGCAAGCTGTTCGCTGTTTCAAGTGCTGGCGCGTGCTTCGCCGAGACCATTCGCAATGCTTACGAGTTCGAGCAGGTCGAGTTGTCCTGGCAAGAAGTGCTCACCGAGTTGCGATCTGAGAATCACTTTGCCTACTGGTACGCCGGCTGCAACGAGGCTCCGCTTGAAAGCCTCATGCTCATGAAGGCGCTTGGCTGAAGGCGCGGAAGTTTCCAGCAGACGCCTTGGATTGACGACAAGAGTTAGAGAGGGTCGGAGCAGCAGTTTGCTCCGGTCCTCTCGACCTCTCCAAACACCTTCGCGGGTGTTTTGGCCAGGACCTCTCGGTCTTGCCCAAAACATCTGGACTCGCCGATTGAGGCACTGCCAGAATGACATCGTCGAGCGCGCAAGTGCTCCCCGAGCTGACGGATTCAGCAATGCGGCTTTTGCCGTACCACCCACGCGGGGATGTGACCCGCTGGGCGCATCTCCGTTTTCGTTTTGGAGATGTGATGCAAATCGCGACTAAGCCCCTGGACCATGTTGTCCTTTTTCAGGTTGACATCAACCTGTTCGGCGCGTATCGACGCGTCAAGAGTGAAGACATCAAGGCGGCAAAGGGTGTCGACTTGAGCGCGGATGAAGTGCTCACGCTCGGCTCGCAGCGCGTCTTTGACCGCAAGGAGCTGAATGTCTTTAAGCGCCATCGCGACGCCCTCTTGAGGGTGCTGCGTAGACGCGGTACGCCGTTTTTTGGCGGCTTTGCTGTTCCGGATCAGCTCGCTGATCTGACCGCCAAGGAAGTCCAAGACGTCATCGACAGCGCCATGCTGTCGAAGGCAAACCTTGTGGCTTCATTCGACGACAAGCTCGCACTTTTCTGTGCGCAGAATCCAGCGTGGGCCCCGCAGATCCGTGCCAAGGCCTTCAGTGCTGCTTATGTGGATCAGCAAGTTCAGTTTCGTTGCTGGCCCATGCGCATCCAGCCTGCGCGCGAAGAAGGCCTCATGGCCGACATCGTCAACACCCAGGCTGGTGGCTTGCTTGGCGGGCTTCTTGAAGACATCGGGGGACCCATGCGCAAGCTTCGCAAGGACTCTCTGTCCGGCAAAGAAGCCGTAACGCGCCGCTCATTGCGACCTTTGCGTGCGGTTCAGCAGAAGCTCCGCGGATTTGTCTTTCTCGATGCGCGCTTGACCTTCGTCGTTGACATGATTGAAGCGGTTTTGGCTTCAATCACAGACGATGGGCCGATCGTTGGGGCTGATCTGGCAATGCTCTGGGGCATCACCGGGATTCTCAGCAGTGCTGAGGAGACCATGACGGTTGCTGAGCAGTACCATGATCAAGGCACTGCCGCGTTTCTTTCGCTGTTGCGTCCACAAGCGACGCCAGTCGCTCCGCAGCTTGTCCTTGGCATGGATAGCAGCCAAGTCATCAGTGCTGTGCCAGGTGCAGACGATGTGCCGCTGGGTCAACCTGCTGCGGCCGATCTGCAGACCCTGTTCAACCCCTTTGCCGTAGCAACTGCGGAAGCGGTAGAGCCGGTTCTCGTGCCGACGCCGTTCACTCGCGCGCCTGCACCAGGCGGACTGGCAGCGCTCTTGGGCGTTGCCGCATGAGTGCCGCGATTCGTGGTGCGATTCCCATCGTCGCCAGCGTCTTAGCCGGACATGTGAACGTGCCGATTGTTTGGGGGCAGTTCGAAACGGCTTCTACCGACACAAGGACGATTTATCTACCGGACCTGCCTCTCCAGGGGCGAAGGCTTTCGCGCTACGTCTATGGCTACGTTGTCCATGAGGCGGGGCACATCCGGCATAGCGACTTCAGCGTCCTGGAACAGACCAAGGACGATGGCTTGGTGCGCTGGATCCTCATTGCTTTGGAGGACCCCCGCATCGAGCGAGCCGTAAGTGCAGATTTCCTCGGTGCGCGCCAGTACTTGGTGGAGCTCACAGAGGAGCTGATTGCTGACGGGGAACTGATGAGCGATGACGCTCATCTGGAACCCAGTCTGAAGGCTCAGAACTACCTCCTGCTTCGGGCCAGCGCAGATTTGATGGGCTACGCCGGTATGCGTGAGGCAGTGCAAGTCCGACGTGCAAGGCTGGTTCCGCTATTCCCAAGCGGGCTCATTGATCGGGTTGATGAGCAACTTGATGCTCTTTGCACTTGCAAGAGCACTGGCGACGTGCTGGTG
>JBKCVH010000046.1:0-6934 GCA_046317675.1 Burkholderiales bacterium | reverse complement strand
GGCCACGCGCTCTTGCAGCTTCTCGCGGTCGTAGTCGCTGGTGGCTTCTTCGATCTGGATGCGCACTTGCTTGACGCGGGCTTCGATGTCGGCAGCGGCACCGGCGCCATCGATGATGGTGGTGTTTTCCTTGCCCACTTCGATGCGCTTGGCTTGGCCGAGGTCGGCCAGGGTGATCTTCTCGAGCGTCAGGCCCACCTCTTCGGCGATCACCTTGCCGCCGGTCAGGATGGCGATGTCCTCGAGCATGGCCTTGCGGCGGTCGCCGAAGCCAGGGGCCTTCACAGCCACAACCTTCAAGATGCCGCGGATGGTGTTGACCACCAAAGTGGCCAGCGCTTCGCCGTCAACTTCTTCGGCAATGATCAGCAGCGGGCGGCCCGACTTGGCGACTTGCTCCAGGGTGGGCAGCAGTTCGCGGATGTTGCTGATCTTCTTGTCATGCAAGAGCACGAAGGGGTTGTCCAGCAGGGCAACTTGCTTTTCGGGCTGGTTGATGAAGTAGGGCGACAGGTAGCCGCGGTCGAACTGCATGCCTTCGACGACATCCAACTCGTTGTCCAGGCTCTTGCCGTCTTCAACGGTGATCACGCCTTCTTTGCCAACCTTGTCCCTCCCCGAAGCAATGATATGGCCAATCGACTCGTCGCTGTTGGCCGAGAAAGAACCGACTAGCGCGATATCTTAGCTCGTGGAGGTAGCCTTCGAAGCCGTCTTCAGCTCGGCGGTGAGGGCGGAGACCGCCTTGTCGATGCCGCGCTTGAGGTCCATCGGGTTCATGCCGGCGGCCACGAACTTCATGCCTTCGCGCACGATGGCCTGGGCCAGCACGGTGGCGGTGGTGGTGCCGTCACCGGCGTTGTCGCTGGTCTTGGAAGCAACTTCCTTGACCATTTGCGCGCCCATGTTCTGCAGCTTGTCCTTCAGCTCGATTTCCTTGGCGACCGAAACGCCGTCCTTGGTCACCGTGGGGGCGCCGAATGAGCGCTCCAGCACCACGTTGCGGCCCTTGGGGCCCAGGGTCACCTTGACCGCGTTGGCCAAGATGTTCACGCCTTCAACCATGCGCGCGCGGGCTTCGCCGCCGAACACTACGTCTTTTGCTGCCATGTCTTACTCCGAATTTGTTCAGTAGATGCCGAGGTGACTGAGGCGAGATCCGGCTCTGCCGGTCCGCCGAAAGCCCCCTCGGGGGGTGGCGAGGAGGGCGGGCCGTTCAGGCCTCGCCCCCACAGCCTGGGGGCCTAATTCACTTCTCGACGACTGCGAACAGGTCGTCTTCCTTCATGACCAACAGCTCTTCGCCGTCGACCTTGACGGTTTGGCCGCTGTACTTGCCGAACAGCACGCGGTCGCCGACCTTGGTGTTCATGGCGATGAAATCGCCCTTGTCATTGCGCTTGCCTGGGCCAACGGCCAGCACTTCGCCTTGGTCCGGCTTCTCAGCGGCGTTGTCAGGGATGACGATGCCAGAGGCGGTCTTGGTTTCTTGCTCAAGGCGCTTGACGATCACGCGATCGTGCAGGGGACGCAGCTTCATGGAGGAGGCTCCTTCAATGGGTAATGACGGGTAGCGAGATCGATCCAGCGACCTTCGCCGAGCTGTTAGCACTCACGCAAGGCGAGTGCTAGTAAACGAAGTATAGGGGCGGGGCGCGCGAGTTCAAGGGGCTGTCGGCGCACTTTGTCGCAGTGCGCTTAGCGCGTTGCAGCGCCTTGAGCGGGTGCTTGCCTTGGAAGCTACGCGACTCAAAGCCGAGGCAGCGATCCTGCTTGGCAGTCAGAATGCGCGTCTATTTGTATCGGAAAACTGATTTGCGTCGCATTGCCACCGTTTGCTTGGCCGCTTGGATCCTGGGGGTCGCTTGGATGGCGGCTCCAGCTTCGGCCGCGTCCTTGCCTTTGGCAGAGCCTCGCTTTGAAATCCTCAGCGACGCGGGTGCAATTCCTGACGGCGTCGTGTCGGCGGTGGTGCTGGACCCCAGCGGCATGGTTTGGGTGGGCACGTCGGTGGGCTTGCTGCGCTACGACGGGCATCAGTTCGTACCGGTTTCCATGGCCGGCTTGGGGCGCCCGGGGCCGGGCACCACCTTCGTGCGCACCATGATGGCCTCGCGGGATGGGCGGATCTGGATCGGCACCGATGGCCGCGCGCTCGCGGTTTACGACCCGCGCACCGAGCAATGGCAAGTGTTTCGTCACGATCCCCAGCAACCCGACAGCCTGGGCGGTGTGGTTCGCACCTTGGCCGAAGACGCGCAGGGCCGCATCTGGGTGGGTAGCAACGGCGGCGGCCTGCAGGTTCTGGCGCCGGGCGCCGACCGTTTCGAGCGCTTCGGCACCGACCAAGGCTTGCCGGACATGCGGGTGCAGAAGATCACCATCGGGCCTGATGGCACCGTGTGGGTGGGCACCTGGGGCGGTTTGGTTCAACTAGCGCCGGGTGCGCGCCAGCTGACGCCCTTGAGCTTGGCCGATGGCCGCAGCCTGCGCTTGACCGGGCAGGTGGTCTCCGCCCTGACGGTTCTGCCGGATGGCAGCTTGTGGATTGGCACGCAGGAGGGGGAGTTGTGGCGGGTGGCGGCGCAAACCGCACGCGCCCAGCAACTCGACCAGCGCCCCGGCGCCTTGGGCGCGGTTCAGGTCATCACCTCGGTGAATGAGCGCGAAGTGTGGATCGGTCGCGCCGCTGGCATTGAGTTGTATGACCCTGCCACTGGCACGCTCATGCGAAGCCTGCGGCCACGCGCCAGCAAGCCTTGGGGCTTGGCCGGCGCCGATGTGCGCGCCATCCTTCGAGACCCGGCCGACCTGCTTTGGGTTGGCGGCTACGGCACCGGCCTGCAGCGGGTCAACAACCTGGACCAAACCATCTGGGTTCGCCGCGCCGATGAAGACCTCCGCAGCGTGCTGGCCGAGGCCGATGTGCGCAGCCTCGTGGCCCTGCGCGACGGCAACATTTGGGTCGGCACCAACGACCGAGGCATTGCCGTGCTGGACAGCAGCCTGCGCACCCTGCGCGGCATTGCCAGTGGTCAGCAAGGCCTGATGGCCGGGCGGGTGTCGGCGCTGGCCCAGGGGCTTGATGGGCGCATCTGGGTGGGTGTTGAATCCTCTGTTCAAGAATTTGCCAGCCCTACTGCGGTGGCACAGCGCCACGAAGTGGGCCGCGGCCGCATTCGCCGCTTGATGGTGGACCGCGACGGCGCTGTGTGGGTCGGCACGCAAGATGGCCTGTACCGGCGCGCGCCGCAGGGCACGCGGTTTGAACGTGTCAATCACCACGACGGCAAGCCCCTGGTGGGCGGCGTGAACGCCATCGTTCAGCAGTCCGATGGCGCACTATGGGTTGCGGCTGAAGTGGGCTTGTTCCCTGTGGCACCCGGTGGCAAGGACTTGGGGCCCATCCGCTTTGCCCAAGGGGCGGCTCTGGCCAGCCAAAACGTGGTCGGGCTGCTGCCCGCGCGCGACGGCACGCTCTGGGTCGACACCACAGCCGGCCTTCATCGCATGACGTCATGGAATGGCGAGCAAGCCGCGCTGGTGCACCTGAGCGAGCGCGCCGACTTGGGCGCCGAAGCCTTTGGCGCCAACTTGCTGGAAGACGAGAGCGGGCAGATTTGGACCCACCGCTTTGTTTACGACCCCAAATCCCGGCGCGCCCGCGCCTTGGGCGTGGCCGACGGCGTTGACATGGGCTCGGCATGGTTTCGCGCTTACGCCCAAACCCCCGATGGCCGCATGTTGTTTGGCGGCAGCCGGGGTATTTTGGTGGTGCAGGCCAGCTCCTTCCAATTCACCCGCTTTGCACCGCCCGTGCTGCCCACCGTGCTGCGCATTGGCTCGCGCGAAGTGCCCCTGGCGCGCCTGCAGCCCCGTTTGGTGCTGTCGCCCGAGGAGCGCAGCTTCAGCCTCGCCTTCGCCGCGATGGACATGAGCGACCCCACGCGCAACCGCTACCGCCACCGCCTGGTGGGCCAGGATACCGATTGGGTCGAATCCCGCACGCGCCAGCGTTTGGCCACCTACGGGGGTCTTGCTCCCGGTCGCTACACCCTGGAAGTGCAGGGCAGCAACCGCCATGGCGAATGGAGCCCGCACCTCTTGAGCCTGGAAGTAGAAGTGCGACCTGCGTGGTGGCAGGCGTGGTGGGGCCGCAGCCTCATCGTGCTCACGCTCGTGGGCTTGGGCTGGGCGCTGGCCCACTGGCGCACCCGCGCTTTGCGCCGGCGGCAGGCTGAACTGCAAGAGCAGATCTCCATTGCCACGCATGCACTGGAGGCCAAGTCCAAGGCGCTGGAGCAATCGGCCTTGACCGACCCGCTCACAGGCCTGCACAACCGCCGCTTCGCCTTGCAGCGCCTGGACGACGACCAGCGCCTCGCACGCCGCCAGCTTGAAGAAGCCGCCCGCCTGGGTAAGCCAGCCCCCACCGACGCCGACCTGTCCTTCCTCATGATCGACCTCGACCACTTCAAGTCGATCAATGACAAGCACGGTCACGCCGCCGGCGACGCCGTGCTCGTGCAAATCCGGCCGCGCCTGCAAAAGGTGTTCCGAGACTCCGACTACTTGGTGCGCTGGGGCGGCGAGGAATTCATGGTGGTGGCGCGCGCCACCTCGCGCGAAGGCTTGGCCGAGTTGGCTGAGCGCGTGCGCTGCGTGGTCGCTGACGAACCCTTCGTGATCCCCGACGGCGAGCCGCTGCGCGTGACCTGCTCCATCGGCTTTGCCTGCTACCCGCTCGACCCCAAGCAGCCCCGCGCTGCGCCTTGGTCCGCCGTGCTGGCCGTGGCCGATGCCGCGCTCTACGCCGCCAAACGCGAAGGGCGCAACCGCTGGGTGGGTGTGGTGGAAGGTTCCGGTACACCGTTCGCCATTGCCCAGTCGCTGACGGGTGAGACCAACTGCGAAGCGCGGGTGGTGCGAGGGTTTGCCTGAGGGTTTGGGTGAGGCCTTCGCTGCCCCACCCACCGAGCCAGCTCGGCAGTTCTAAGGCGTCCGCGCCGTTGCGCAAGACACGCCTTTGAGACATCAAGGCGAGGCGCTTTTACCCGGCACGCCGCTGACGAGAGTTTTGTGTTTTCCGCTTCTCGGTGGTTTGGCGTGCAATCGGAGGCAAAAGGAAAGACCCCAGCCTTCTTTTCAGTGAAACGAGCACAGGGGCTTCGCTGCTGGTGCACTGCCTGCGCTCAGACCATCTGGGTGCTGCTGTTGTCGCGGCGCGGCACGGTCTCGACCTCAATCAAAGACCGGGGATGGTGGGCAGCACGTACACGCCCTTGGAGGCAATGATTTATTCCAACTCATCGAATACCCAAGGTATTGGTCTGCTCATGTCACTTGGTGCTGACATCCGCCAGGTGAGGCCTGCACTGACTATCGGATACCTGATCGACGCGGTCTGCCAAGCTGACGATCGACCCATCTTGCTAGCGCTTCGCCACGGACTCAACGAGGCCGCGCTCGTGGCGATGGATCCGGAAGAAGGTCGTCCTGCGTTAACGCGTGTTCTGTCCGCCATCGTTCGACTCGATTGCTGGAAAAGGTTCGATGCCGAGTTCGAAGGAAAACGACGCCGCGACCGGATCATGGGCGCGCTCATCAAGGCGGGGGCAAATCCAAGCGGCGTCGGTTGCAACCCCAATGCGCAGCCACTCGACAACGCAATTGGGACCCGGAATGGATTGGCCATTGCAACGCTCCTGCACCTGGGAGCTCAGCACAAGGGGGACATCCTGGAAGAGATCACTCAGATGGGGATGCTGGAGTTCGTTCCCCAGGTGAAAGAAGCGCTCGTGGTGGCGGCTACGAAAGCGGCCGTTGAGAGAAGTCGGCAAGCGGGGCTAGATCAAGCCCATTTGGGTGAAGACTCTGCGCCTCAGGGAGCGGTGAAACACGACTCCGTGGATGTCGGGAATGAGCGCGCTGTTGCGCCAAGTCGGCCTCGGAGTCGGTACGACCTTTGAGGAGGAGGTTTGGACAAGCTGGGATGGGGGTGGGCTGGCGGGTGCAAATCCGGGAATGCTCCGGCCCATAAAAAAAGGGCGCCTTGCGGGGCGCCCTTTCTGTTCAGGGTGGTGATGTCAGATGAGTGAGCTTCAGTCCAGAAACTCTGGCTCAGGAACCCGTCTCGTTCGCCGTGAACGTCCAGGTCTTGGTCAGCGCCGGGGCGCCGGGCTTGAGCGTGGCCGAGAAGTTCACGCGATAGACCTGGCCCAGCGTCAAGGGCGACAGGGGCGACATGACAAGTGCGCCATCCTTCATGAGGACATCCGGATTCAATACGACACCAGGCCCCGCCTTCAGCCTCGAATTCGACAGCGTGCCAACCGGCACGATGTTGCCGGCAGCGTCCTTGAGTTCAAGTTGGGTGATAGTGACGTCCAAACTCCCGTCGGCCTGCCAGTTGATGAAATCAGCATTTCGAACGCTGATGAGCACTGGCGCACCGATAAAGGTGTTGGGTAGAACCGAGCGCGGGGGGCGAGGGTTTTCCTGATCAACGTTGCTGCGATAAGTACCAAATCCGCCATCAAAGGGATAGGTGATCAGCGCCCCCGAAGCAGGCACTTGTCCAATCTGCTTGGTATCGACCATGGCATAGACGTTGACGCAACCAAAGGCGCCGGGAAATGGCGTGTACGGGCCTGGTACTTTGCTCAGATCATCTGACTTGGTGCCGACATGCGTCCAACTGTAAAGGGCATCTTGCAAGTGGTACGGCCCGCTGGTGCCAACGCAATACTTGGCTTGGTCTGGAAACGGAAATCCAAAAATCCCTTCGCTGGAATTTGCAGCACTAAAACCTGCTGCGCGGATCCGGTCTGCAACCGTAGCGCCCGTAAAACCTGCCGAGCCCACTGTCTGGTTATGCCTAGGCATCCCTGAAAGTGCAATGTAGTTCCAATGCCCAGCCGCAGCCGTATCCATC
>JBKCVH010000045.1:0-9105 GCA_046317675.1 Burkholderiales bacterium | reverse complement strand
AAGCCTTCGTCGCGGCCGTTGGCGATGGCGCGGCCGCTGGCCGTCCAGGGGAACAGGCCCTTCTCGACCTTGATGCCCTCGGCCTTGGCCTGGTCCTCGGTCAGGCCCACCCAAGCCACTTCGGGGTCGGTGTAGGCCACGCTGGGGATGACGCGGGCGTTGAAGGCGCTCTTGGCGAGCTTTTCATCGCCGAGCAGCTCACCGGCAATCACCTCGGCGGCCACGTGCGCCTCGTGCACGGCCTTGTGCGCCAGCATGGGCTGGCCCACCAAATCGCCAATGGCGAACAGGCTGGGCACGTTGGTGCGCATTTGCACGTCCACCGGCACGAAGCCGCGATCGGTCACCGAGAGGCCTGCGTGCTCAGCGCCGAGCTTCTTGCCATTGGGCGTGCGGCCTACGGCTTGCAGAACGAGGTCGTAAACGCCTTCGCTCTGGGTGCCATCGAGGCCTTCGAACTGGACCTTGATGCCCTCAGGCGTGGCTTGCGCGCCGACGGTCTTGGTCTTGAGCATCAGCTTGTCAAAGCGGTGGGCGTTGAACTTTTGCCAGACCTTGACGAGGTCGCGGTCGGCGCCTTGCATCAGGCCGTCGAGCATTTCAACCACGTCGAGCTTGGCGCCCAGGGTGGAGTAAACGGTGCCCATCTCCAAGCCAATGATGCCGCCGCCGATGACGAGCATCTTCTTGGGGCGCGCTTGCAACTCCAGGGCGCCGGTGCTGTCGACGATGCGCGGATCGTTCGGCAAGAAGGGCAGGCGCACCGCTTGCGAACCCGTGGCCAAGATGGCGCGCTTGAAGCGAATGACTTGCGACTTGCCGGTGAGCTCCTGCGCGGGGCCGCTGGCCTCTTCCACCTTGAGGTGTTGCGCGTCCAGCAGGCTGCCCTTTCCGCGCACCACGGTGACCTTGCGCATCTTGGCCATGGCCGACAGGCCGCCGGTGAGCTTGCCCACCACTTTGGACTTGTGGGCACGGAGCTTGTCGAGGTCCACCTTGGCCTCGCCAAAGCTCACGCCCAGGCTTTCGAAGTGGCTGACTTCGTCCATCACGGCCGCCACATGCAGCAGCGCCTTGGAAGGAATGCAGCCCACGTTCAGGCACACGCCGCCCAGCGTGCTGTAGCGCTCGACCAAGACCACTTTCAAGCCGAGGTCGGCGGCGCGGAACGCGGCTGAGTAGCCGCCAGGGCCGGCACCGAGAACGACGAGGTCGCAATCGAGGTCGGCGCTGCCGGTGAAGGTGCTGGCGGGCGCGCTGGCCAACACGGGCGCAGGTGCCGGCGTGGGTGCCGGCTTCACTGCGGCGGCGGGTGCAGGCGACGGAGCAGCCACCGCAGCACCAGAACCTTCAGCCAGCGCAATCAAGTCGCCCTGGTTGATCTTGTCGCCAATCTTGACCTTCAGCTCGGTGATGACGCCGGCGCCGGTCGCTGGAATCTCCATGGAAGCCTTGTCGCTCTCCACGGTGATCAAGCTTTGGTCGAGCTTGACGGTGTCGCCGGCTTTCACCAGCAGTTCAATGATGGCGACGTCTTTGAAGTCGCCAATGTCCGGAACGCGGAGTTCGATCTGTGCCATGTCACCCACCTCAGAGCAGGACCCGGCGGAAGTCCGCCAGGATGGAGCCCAAATAGGCGTTGAAGCGGGCTGCAGCAGCCCCGTCGATCACGCGGTGGTCCCAGCTCAGGCTCAGCGGCAAGGTTAGGCGCGGCTCAAAGCTGCTGCCGTTCCACACGGGCTTCATGAAGCTCTTGCAGACGCCCAGAATGGCCACTTCAGGCGCATTGATGATGGGCGTGAAGTAAGTGCCGCCAATGCCGCCCAAGCTGCTGATGCTGAAGCAGCCACCGCTCATTTCGGCCGGGCTCAATTTGCCATCGCGTGCCTTGGCGGCCAGATCGCTCATTTCCTTGGCAATCTGCGCCACGCCCTTTTGGTCGGCGTCTTTGATGACCGGCACCATCAGGCCGTTGGGCGTGTCGGCTGCAAAGCCGATGTGGAAGTACTTCTTGAGCACCAACTCATCGCCATCCAGGCTGGCGTTGAACTCGGGGAACTTCTTGAGCGCGGCCACGCTGGCCTTGATCAGGAAGGCCAGCATGGTGAACTTGGTGCCCGACTTCTCGTGCTCCTTGTTCATGGCCACGCGGAAGGATTCGAGCTCGGTGATGTCAGCCTCGTCGTGGTTCGTCACATGCGGAATGACCACCCAGTTGCGGTGCAGGTTGGCGCCGCTGATCTTCTTGATGCGCGAGAGCGCCTTGCGCTCCACGCCGCCAAACTTGGCGAAGTCCACTTGCGGCCAAGGCAGCAAACCGGGGAAGGCGCCGCCAGATGCCGCCGATGCAGCCGGCGCCTTGGCAGCTTGGGCCTGGGTTTGGGCACTACCAGCCATCACGGCCTTGACGAAGCCAGAGACATCCTCGGGCGTGATGCGCCCTTTCGGTCCAGTGCCTTTGAGCTCGGCCAACGGCACGCCCAGTTCGCGAGCGAACTTGCGCACGCTGGGGCTGGCATGGGGCAGCGACACCGCGCTGGCGGTGGGCTCGTGCGGCGCCGCCTTCGGCAAGGTCTGCCCAGCGGCCGCCGCAGGGGCCGCTGGCGCCGCCACGGGCGCTGGCGCTGGCGCTTGTGCCGCAGCAACAGGCGCCGCAGCCGCCGCGAGGGTCAGCACCAGCACAGGGCTGCCGATGTTCACCACATCACCCAGCTTGACGCTGAGCGACTGCACCACGCCGGCATGGCTGCTGGGGATCTCCATCGAGGCCTTGTCGCTCTCGACGGTGATGAGGCTTTGCTCGACCGACACGGTGTCACCCGGCTTGACGAGCAACTCGATGACAGCGACGTCTTTGAAGTCGCCGATGTCGGGCACATGCACCGTCACCGTGCTGGATGCCGCAGGCGCTGCCGCCGGCACTTGGGCCGGTGCGGCAGCCACCACGGCAGGCGCGGGCGCTGGCGCTGGCGTCGGTGCAGCGGCGGGCGCCGAGGCGCTTTCGAGCACCAGCACCAGATCGCCGATATTGATCTTGTCGCCCATGCCGACCTTGAGCTCTTTCACCACCCCAGCATGGCTGCTGGGGATCTCCATCGAAGCTTTATCGCTCTCGACGGTGATCAAGCTTTGCTCGGCGCGAATCGTGTCGCCGACCTTGACCAGCAGCTCGATGATGGAAACGTCTTTGAAGTCGCCGATGTCCGGGACCTTGACTTCTACCAATGCCATGTGCGCTCCCGGCTCTTAGGCGTACAACGGGTTGATCTTGTCGGCTGCGATGCCGTACTTCGCGATGGCCTCTGCCACTTTGCTAACGGGCACCTTGCCTTCATCGGCCAGCGACTTGAGCGCTGCCACCACGATGTAGTGGCGGTTGATCTCGAAGTGCTGGCGCAGCTTGCTGCGGAAGTCGCTGCGACCAAAGCCGTCGGTGCCGAGCACGCGGTAGGTGCGGCCGGCCGGAATGAAGGCGCGGATCTGTTCGGCAAAAGCCTTCATGTAGTCGGTGCTGGCCACCACGGGGCCGCTGGTGTTGCTCAGCTGCTGCGCCACGAACGGGGCACGCGGTGCTTCCAGCGGGTGCAGCAGGTTCCAGCGGTCGGTGTCTTGGCCTTCGCGGGCCAGTTCGTTGAAGCTTGGGCAACTCCACACGTTGGCAGCCACACCCCAGTCGGCTTCCAGCAGCTCCTTGGCGAAGATGGATTCGCGCAAGATGGTGCCGCTGCCCAGCAAGTTGACCTGGGGGCCTGCACCCGTCGCGGGCTGTAGCAAATACATGCCCTTGAGGATTTCCGCCTCGGTGCCAGCTTGCAGGCCGGGCATGGCGTAGTTCTCGTTCAGCAGGGTCAGGTAGAAGAACACGTTCTCTTGGTTCTCGACCATGCGCTTCAAGCCGCTGTGCATGATCACCGCCACTTCGTGCGCGAAGGTGGGGTCGTAGGAGATGCAGTTCGGAATGGTGCCGGCCAAGATGTGGCTGTGGCCGTCTTCGTGCTGCAGGCCCTCGCCATTCAGCGTGGTGCGGCCGCTGGTTCCACCCAGCAAGAAGCCGCGGGCTTGCATGTCGCCAGCGGCCCAGGCCAGGTCGCCAATGCGCTGGAAGCCGAACATCGAGTAGTAGATGTAGAACGGGATCATCACGCGGTTGTTCGTCGAGTACGACGTGGCCGCAGCAATCCAGCTGGCCATGCCACCGGCTTCGTTGATGCCCTCCTGCAGGATCTGCCCGGCCTTGTCCTCGCGGTAGTACATGACCTGGTCTTTGTCGACCGGGGTGTACAGCTGGCCCGTGGGGTGGGAGATGCCGAGTTGGCGGAACAGGCCTTCCATGCCGAAAGAGCGGGCTTCGTCCACCAAGATGGGCACCACGCGTGGGCCAAGTTCCTTATCGCGCAGCAGGGCGGTGAGGAAGCGCACGTAGGCCTGGGTGGTGGAGATCTCGCGGCCCTCTGGCGTGGGTTCCAGCACGGCTTTGAAGGTCTCCAGCGAGGGGATGGCGAAGCTCTCGTCGGCCTTCACGCGGCGCTTGGGCAGGTAGCCGCCCAAGGCCTTGCGGCGCTCGTGCAGGTAGCGCATTTCCGGCGTGTCGTCGGCCGGCTTGTAGTAGGGCAGCTTGGGCAACTCGCTGTCGGGCACGGGAATGCCAAAGCGGTCGCGGATGTACTTGATGTCGTCGTCGGTCAGCTTCTTGGTCTGGTGGACGGTGTTCTTGCCTTCACCGGCCTTGCCCATGCCGTAGCCCTTGACCGTCTTGACCAGCAGCACCGTGGGCTGGCCGGTCGTGGTGTTGTGGGCCTTGTGGAAGGCGGCATAAACCTTCTCGGGCTGGTGGCCGCCACGGCGCAGCTCAAAAATCTCTTCGTCGCTCATGTGCTCCACGAGCTTGGCGGTTTCCGGGTACTTGCCGAAGAAATTCTTGCGAACGTAAGCGCCGTCGTTGGCCTTCATGGCCTGGTAGTCGCCGTCCAGCGTTTCCATCATGAGCTGCTTGAGCTTGCCGCTCTTGTCGCGCGCCAGCAGTTCGTCCCAGCCCTTGCCCCAAATGAGCTTGATGACGTTCCAGCCGCTGCCACGGAACTCCGACTCCAGCTCCTGAATGATCTTGCCGTTGCCGCGCACCGGGCCGTCCAGGCGCTGCAGGTTGCAGTTCACGACGAACACGAGGTTGTCCAGCCCCTCGCGCGCCGCGAGGCCAATGGCGCCCAGGCTTTCCGGCTCGTCCATCTCGCCGTCACCCATGAAGGCCCAGACCTTGCGGTTGGCCGTGTCGGCGATGCCGCGAGCGCCCAGGTACTTCAGGAAGCGCGCTTGATAAATGGCCATCAAGGGCCCCAGGCCCATCGACACGGTCGGGAACTGCCAGAAGTCCGGCATCAGCTTGGGGTGCGGGTAGCTGGACAGGCCCTTGCCGTCCACTTCTTGGCGGAAGCTGTCGAGTTGCGCCTCGGTCAGGCGGCCTTCCAGGTAGGCGCGGGCGTAAATGCCGGGGGAGCTGTGGCCTTGGATGTAGAGCAGGTCGCCGCCGTGGTTCTCACTCTCGGCATGCCAGAAGTGGTTGAAGCCGGCACCCAGCATGGAAGCCAGCGAGGCGAAGGAGCCGATGTGACCGCCCAGGTCGCCGCCGTCAGCGGGGTTCAGGCGGTTGGCGCGCACCACCATGGCCATGGCGTTCCAGCGCATGTAGGCGCGCAGGCGCTTTTCGATCTCGATATTGCCGGGGCAGCGAACCTCTTGGTCCGCCGGAATGGTGTTCAGGTAAGCCGTGTTGGCGCTGAAGGGCACATCGATGCCGCTTTGGCGGGCCTCGTCGATGAGTGCCTCAAGGATGAAATGCGCGCGCGCATTTCCCCCATCAGCGCCTTCACTGCCGATGACCGCCTTGAGGGCATCCAGCCACTCTCGGGTTTCTTGAGGATCGGTGTCGTTGGCGCGTGCGGCCAAAAAGTCGTTGGGCTGGGCCGACATGGCTTCATCTCCGTTCTAGAGGGCTGACTCAAAAATCGGGCGGAAGTGTCGCACAGGCTTTGCGAATTCCAAATTACGGCCAAGCATTCCGCATTATGAACTTCTAATCGGCTCATGTCGGTTCTGATAATGCCGGCCATGCCCCCTCGCGAATCAATGACCTGGGCCGGCCTGAGCAACTTCTTGAGACCCTTGCTGGCCAGCGCGGCCCGCTGGTGGCGCAAGCAGTCGCCAGCCCGGCAAGACCGCTTTGCCACCCTTGGCCCGCTCCTGTCGGTGCTGATGTTCTTGGCCACCATCGTTTTGGCCTTTTGGTACCTGCGCAACGAAGAAATCGAACGCGAAACCGAAGCGGTGAAGCGCGACACCGAGATTGCCCAGCAGCAAATCCGCTTGCGCTTGATCGAAAACCAAGAGCAGTTGGCGCGCATCGCACGCGAAGTGGTGACCCGCCAGGTGGATGCCGCTGAGTTCAGCGCACAGGCAACCGCCATTGCGCGCGAGCGCCCGGAAATTACGCATGTGACTTGGCTGGGCCGGAACCTGGAGCGCCGCGCCAGCATCAGCGCCTCGGGCTTTCAAGCCGGTAGCTTGATGACGCATGGCTCGGGAGACCCCTCCATGCCCGAGGCCAACAACCCCGCCGCGAAGGCCTTTGAAAGCGCGCGGGAGCGACGCCAGAGCGCCTACTCAGAGCCGTTCCGGGATGCGATTGGCTCCTTGGTGTTTCAACTGCACGTGCCCCTCATCGACCGCAACGGCTTCTCCGGCGTGTTGATCGCGGAGTACGGCGTTGAGTCCCTGCTGCGCTATTACGTGCCCAGCGAAGTGAGCAGCCGGCATGCAGTCGGCGTCATTGACAGCAACGACGGCCCCTCAGGCCTAGTCGCCACCACGGGAGATGCCTTGCCGGGGCGCAACCCCATCTTTCACGAAGTGGCCCTGGCACCCGCCATGAACGGCCTGCTGCTGCGCGGCACCGGCTACCGCACCTCGGTCGGCTTGATCAGCAACACGCTCTTTTGGATGGTGGTGGCGCTGGCGGTGCTGACGGTTTGGATGCTGCTCGGCACTTGGCGCCACATGCGCCGGCGGCTGCACATCCAGAACGCGCTGCTGGCCGAAACCAATTTCCGCCGCGCCATGGAGAACTCCATGCTCACCGGCATGCGCGCGCTCGACATGGAGTCGCGCATCGCCTACGTGAACCCCGCCTTCTGCGCCATGACCGGCTTTGGCGAGAACGAGCTCCTGGGCACCCGCCCACCCTTCCCTTTCTGGCCCCGCGAGCGCCTAGAAGAGAACACCCGCCTGCTGGACCAAGAAATGCAAGGCCGCAGCCCCAGCGGTGGCATTGAAGTCAAGGTGATGCGCAAAGACGGCTCGATCTTTGATGCCCGCATGTACGTGAGCCCCTTGGTCGATGCCAAAGGCAAGCAAACGGGCTGGATGACCTCGATGACCAACATCACCGAGGCCAAACGGGTGCGCGACCAACTCAGCGCCAGCCACGAGCGGTTCACCACCGTGCTCGAAGGCCTTGAGGCCGCCGTGTCGGTTTTGTCGGTGCCCCAGCAAGAGCTGCTTTTCGCCAACCGCAGCTACCGGCTCTGGTTCGGTGCGGAGCCCGAGGGTCATTTGCAATTGGCCGAGGAGCCTGGCCGCCCCGCCAAGAACCCCGACGATCCGGTAGACGACTACAGCGGCCTGCCCGCCCAACCGCTGACCGAAGGCAGCGCTGCAACCCCGCGCGAGGTGTATGCGCCGGAAGTGGAGCGCTGGTTTGACGTGCGCACCCGCTACCTGCAATGGACCGATGGCCGGCTGGCGCAAATGCTGATTGCCACCGACATCACCGACCGCCGCGCCGCAGAAGCCCAGGCCCAAGCCCAGGCCGACAAAGCGCAGGTCACCAGCCGTCTCATGACCATGGGCGAAATGGCTTCATCGGTGGCGCACGAACTGAACCAACCGCTGACCGCCATCACCAACTACTGCAACGGCATGATGAGCCGGGTGCGCAGCGAGAACATCACCCAAGAGGACTTGCTGGCCGCGCTGGAAAAAACGGCCAAGCAAGCACAGCGCGCGGCCTTGGTCATTCAGCGCATTCGCGCCTTCGTCAAGCGCAGCGAGCCACGGCGCGTGACGGCGCAAGCGGCCGAAATCGTGGAAGACGCGGTGGACCTCGCCTCCATCGAAATGCGGCGGCGCAACGTTCAGCTTCACACCTACGTGGCGCAGCGCCTGCCGCCTTTGTTGGTCGACCCCATCTTGATCGAGCAGGTCATCCTGAACCTCTTGAAGAACGCTGCCGAGGCCATCGACGGCGCCAAGCTCGCCCCCTCGCGCCGGCACATCGAACTGCGCGTGGTGCCGCGCCACATGCCCGACCAAGGCGGCACCATCGAGTTCGCCGTGCAAGACAGCGGACCGGGTTTACCCGAGGAGGTGTTATCCCGCATGTTTGAGGCCTTCTTCTCCACAAAGGTCGAAGGATTAGGGATTGGCCTAGGTCTTTGCCGCTCCATCATTGAGTCCCACCAGGGCCGCTTGCGTGCGGAGAATCTCTACAATGGCGAGCTTCTTTCGGGCTGCCGTTTCTCGTTCACGATTCCCGTGGACACGCGACTCGCCGAGGCCCCCTCTCCAACTGTGCTGACCCCCCCATGAGCCTGATTCCCAAGAAGGGCAACGTCTTCGTTGTCGATGATGACGAAGCGGTCCGCGACTCGTTGCAATGGTTGCTTGAAGGCAAGGACTACCGGGTCAAGTGCTACGACTCGGCCGAGACCTTCCTTGCTCGCTTTGACCCCCGCGAAGTGGCTTGCTTGATCTGCGACATCCGCATGGATGGCATGAGCGGCCTCGAGCTGCAAGACAAGCTGATCGATCGCAAGAGCCCGCTCCCCATCGCTTTCATCACCGGTCACGGCGACGTGCCCATGGCGGTGCAAACCATGAAGAAGGGCGCCACCGACTTCATCGAGAAGCCGTTCAAAGAAGAGGCGCTGGTGTCTCTGGTCGAGAAGATGCTCGACCAAGCCCGCGGTGCTTTCGCCACCTACCAAGAGGCCGCCAGCCGCGACGCGCTTTTGGGCCGCCTGACCACGCGCGAAGCCCAAGTGCTGGAACGCA
>JBKCVH010000044.1:0-14387 GCA_046317675.1 Burkholderiales bacterium | reverse complement strand
CCGCGCTCAAGTGAGGCGCAACCCACGACCCGCGCTGATGCGCCCCACCACGGCCGCTCGCTCAAAGCCATGCCTTGTGAACACCGCCTGAACCTCCTCGAGCGCTTCGGCACTGCAACTCACCAACAGCCCACCCGCCGTTTGGGGGTCGCAAAGCAAGGCGCGCTCTGGCTCGGCGAACCCATCGCGCAATTGCACTTCGGCGCCATAGGCGGCCCAGTTGCGGCCACTGGCGCCGGTGATCAAGCCTTGAGCCGCCAGTTCGCGCACGCCAGGCAGCATGGGCACGGACTCCCAGCTCAGCTCGACACAAACGCCAGCGCCGCGTGCCATTTCCAACGCATGACCCGCCAAGCCGAAGCCCGTCACATCGGTCATGGCATGCACGCCGGCCAGGCCCGCCAGCTCTGGCCCCGGGGTGTTGAGCTGTGTGGTGGCGGCAATCAAGGCGGCATAGCCTTCGGCGCTGAGCCGCTCCTTCTTCAACGCGGCTGAATAAATGCCCACACCAATCGGTTTGCCCAGCACCAACAGATCGCCCACCTGCGCATCGGCGTTTCGTTTGACGCGTTTGGGATGCACCAAGCCCAAGGCGACCAAGCCGTAAATCGGCTCGACGGAGTCAATGGTGTGCCCGCCCGCAATCGGAATCCCGGCCGCACGGCACACGCTGGCGCCGCCTTCAAGGATTCGCCCGATGGTTTGCGTAGACAGGGTGGCAATCGGCATGCCCACGAGCGCGAGCGCCAAGATCGGGGTGCCTCCCATGGCGTACACGTCGCTGATCGCATTGGTCGCTGCAATCCGCCCGAAGTCGAACGGATCGTCCACGATCGGCATGAAGAAATCCGTGGTGGCAATCAGCGCTTGAGATTCATTGAGTTGGTAGACGGCGGCATCGTCGGCCGTCTCGATGCCCACGAGCAGCTCGGGCGGCAACGGAAAACCCGTGCTTCCTTTGAGGATGTCGGCCAACACGCCGGGGGCAATCTTGCAGCCACAGCCGCCGCCGTGGCTGAGGGAGGTGAGGCGGGGCTCGTTCACAAATGACATTCCTCGAAGGCGCTGAAGGGCGCGGACATCTCTAAGCCCACGCGTTTTAACCAGTATCAGGGGCAAAACCAAAACGTTCGTTCGCCCAATCAACCCAACGTGAAGCTCCAATGCGCGCTTGGACTGCCGGGTCGACTGCTGCGAAGCGTGCAGAGTTGCCGAAGAGTGCCGACGAGCCCCGCGTTCAAGGGGGGCTCGGAGTCACCGATACGCCAAAGAGGTGTGGAACACTTCGACCCCAAGTGGGCCTTTACTTGGGCTCACGCAACGCTTCTGCGCTTGGAACACCCATGAACGACTCTTTTGACACCGTTTCGCAGTCACTCGCCAGCGCCGCCAAGGCGTCGGGTCGGCGTCGTTTTTTGGGTGCCGGTGCTGGCGTGGCGCCCGTTGTGCTCACCCTGGCAAGCCAGCCCGCTCTGGCGACCACCTGCTTTACGCCGTCTCGCGCGCTGTCGGCGAACATGAGCGTTGTGTTCGGTAATCAACAAGCTGCGGCAGGTCAGAATTTCTCTTGCAGTGGCAAAGGCTCTGTGAAGTCTTACCGGGAGAATCCTTCGACTTGGCCCGCCACTGTGACGCGCAGCACGGCAAGGTTCAGCCACTTCTTCACTGGCCCGGGCACTTCCACCGATTTGCTCACCACGATCCTGACCAATAGCCCTGGAAGCCTCGAGGCCTCTTTCATCGCTGCTTTGTTCAATATTCGAGGTGGCGCGGCTTCTTCGATTCCTGCTGCTGTTCTGGATGAGAGCAAGCTCAAGGCCATTTGGACTGAGTTCAAGACCAAGGGCTTCTATCAGTTGTACGCCGGTGGCCCGCAGTGGAACGCTGTCGCCTTGCAGCTCTACCTGCGCAACAACTTCATCATCGGGACTTTGACCTGATGACGCCCGGGGGTCAGGCGCGCTTTATCAAGCAGCGCTGGCCCGATGGGATGGTGGTGTTTGACACCCTGAGCGGTGACACCCATGCCATGGATACCGAGTTGGCCGATGGGTTCGAGCTGTTCTTGAGAGAGCCCGGCTTGCTGGAACAAGGCCTGTCCGCTTTTCCTGGCATGAGCCCTGTGGCCTTCGATGCCTTGCAGCGCTTGTTGGAGCGCCTCGATTTGGGTCTGTATGCCTGATAGACAGCGCGTCGGTGACTGGCGGTTGTCGCCTTTCGCCGCAGAGCTGGCCAAAGGGCAACTGGGCATTGCCATTGGCAATCTCTCCTTCCGCATTCGCTGCGCGTTGCCCGATGTGGCTGCTTCGTTGCACCGGCTCTACGCCGAGCATCCCTGCGAGGTCAACCCTGCGTTCAGCGACTTCCACGCCGAACTGCGCGAACCGCGCAACCTTCGGCGTTGGCTGAACCCGCAGGTGCAGTTCGTGGTGGAGGGCGAGATGCCCTTTGAGCCCCTGCCGCGCGATCAAGCGCCGGCTATGTTGGAGTGGGGTCTGAACTGGATGCTGGCCTCGTCGTCGCAGCGCTGGCTCAATATTCATGCTGCCAGCCTGGAGCGAAACGGTGGTGTGGTCATGCTGCCGGCGCCGCCGGGCTCGGGCAAGAGCACGCTGTGCGCGGCGCTTGCCTTGCGTGGTTGGCGCCTGCTGAGCGACGAACTCACGCGCCTGGACCCCGACACCCTGCTGGCCCATGCGCTCGCCAGACCAATCAACTTGAAGAACGCGTCGATCGATGTGATTCGTCGTTTCCAGCCTGATTTGACCTGGGCGCCCGATGTCTACGACACGTCTCGTGGCCGCGTGACGCACCTCAAGCCGCCAGTCGACAGCGTAAGGCGCATGCTGGAGCCAGCGACGCCGCGCTGGATCGTCTTTCCGCGCTATGTGCCTGATGCCGAGCCATTGCTGACGCCGCGCAGCAAAGTGGCCACGTTCAACCACTTTGCGCAGAATGCTTTCAACTACTCCATCCTGGGGGAGCTGGGGTTTCGAACCGTGGCCCGCTTGGTGGACCAATGTGACTGTTACGACTTCAGCTACAGCCGCCTCGAGGACGCCCTGGAGGTCTTTGACTGGTTGTTGAATCCGGATGACTGAGCCGCTGCACTGGCTGCTGCACCCGCCAGAACGCTGGGCGGACTTGAGCCTGCGTGATTGGGACGGATTGCTGCGCCTTGCACGGCATGGCAATCTTTTGGCTCGCTTGGCTGAGCAAGTACAGCCCCAGATCGAAACCTTGCCGCCTCAGGTGCAGGCCCATTTGCTTGCTGCGCTGCGCTTGTCGGCGCATCAACTGCAGGCCATTGCCTGGGAGTGTCGCCACCTCTCACGGGCCCTGACCCAACTCGGAATCCCGGTGGTTTTACTGAAGGGGGCCGCCTACGCCATGGGAGGGCAGCCGGCTTCACGGGGCCGCTTGTTTGGGGACATCGACCTGCTGGTTCCCCGAGGCGCCTTGCCCATCGTTGAGCAGACCTTGATGCTCCATGGTTGGCGCAGCGACACCACGGAAGCCTACGACCAGCGGTACTACCGTGAATGGATGCACGAGTTGCCGCCGCTGATCCATGCGGAGCGCCTGACGGTGGTCGATGTGCACCACAACATCTTGCCGCTCACTGCGCGCAGCGTGCCCGATGCGGCGCTGTTGCTGGCGGCTGCTGTACCCATTGCGGGTACGCCTTTCCTGCGCCTCGCGCCGTGCGACCAAGTGCTGCACAGCGCCTGCCACCTGTTCCACGAAGGTGAGCCGAGAAATCTGCTTCGGGACCTCCATGACTTGGACGCCTTGCTGCGCGAGTTCGGTGGTGACGAGGGGTTCTGGCCGCAGTTGCAAAGCCGCGCTCACCAACTCAATATGGCTTGGGTTTTGATGTTGGCCTTGCGCTATTGCCAACGCCTGCTCGGCACGCCGATGCCGGTCGGCGTGCAGGCGGAAGTGCAGCAATCGGCCAAGGTGTTGAGCCTGAAGATGTTCGCGCTCGATGCCATCTACCTGCGCTTGCTTCAGCCCCGTTTGCCCGAGCGGCGCGGTGTTGGGCATCACTTGGCCGCAACCGTTTTGTACCTGCGCGGACACGCTTTGCGCATGCCCCTGCACTTGCTCTTGCTGCACCTGGGCCGCAAGGCGATGCTGCGCCTCGTCAAGCACAACAGCCGGGAAGCCTGAATGACTGAACGCCCCAAGCCGTTTTCAATGATCCGCGAGTTCCATCTCGCCGATTGGTTCACCTTGGGCAATGCCGTCTGCGGTGTCGCTGCGCTGTTTGCCACCATGAGCTTCTTGCAAACGCAGGATGCTTGGCACTTGATGCTGGCCTGTGCGCTGGTGCCGGCGGCCTTGTTTTTTGATGTGCTCGATGGCCGCATTGCCCGGTGGCGTCAGGCGGCCAGCAGCCTGGGGCGCGAGCTTGACAGCTTGGCCGATGTCATCAGCTTCGGCGTTGTGCCGGCGGCCATTGCCTATGCGGCGGGCTTGCAGGGCGGCTGGGACCGGGTCATTTTGGTTTTCTTTGTGGCTTGCGGCGTGTCGCGGCTGGCGCGCTACAACGTGACGGCAGAGAAGCTCAGTGAGGGCAGCGACAAAGTCGCCTACTTCGAGGGCACGCCCATTCCGACTTCCATTGTTCTGGTGGGCTTGCTCGCGCTGGCGACGTACCAAGGGGCTTTGGGGGCGCAAATCTGGGGCGGCCGCTTGGAGCTGGCTGGCTTCGGCCTGCACCCGCTGTCGCTGCTGTTCTTGCTCAGCGGCTCGTTGATGGTCAGCCGAATCCGTATCCCCAAGATCTGAGCCCGGTGTCCAGCGCGATGCCGGCAAACAGCGTGGCGCCAATCCAGTGGTTGAGTCGGAATGCCTTGAAGCAGCCGTCGCGCGTGCGCTCGCGTATGAGGGTCAGGTGCCATGCGGCCTGTGCAAAGGCGAGCGCCAAGGCCGCGTAAAAGACCCAACCCAATCCGAAAAAGATGAGGCCGAGTAGCAGCCAGAGCCCGAGGCTGAGCAGGTAGCAGGCGGCAACAAACGGCACATCAAACCGGCCCAATGTGATGGCGCTGGTGCGAATACCGATCTTCAGGTCGTCTTCGCGGTCCACCATGGCGTACTCGGTGTCGTAGGCCAGCACCCAGAATAAATTGGCCAAGACCAAGCCCCAAACGGGCCAGGGCGTGGACTCTGAGAGGGCGTCCAAGCGCCACTCACTGCCCCCCAAAACGGCCGTGAAGGCCATGGGCATGCCGAAGCTAAAGGCCACGCCGAGCACCGCCTGCGGCATGGCCATGATGCGCTTGGCATAGGGGTAGGCAATGGCAACGGCCAGGGCCGGAACGCTCAAGGCGATGGTGGCGGGGTTGGTGGTGAGCACCAAGCCAAAGGCCAGAAGTGCCAAAGCGGCGCCTAGCAACAGCGCCTCTTTCACGCTCACGGCACCGGTGGTGACCGGCCGCTGCGCGGTGCGCGCGACGTGCTTGTCGAAGTCGCGGTCGGCCACATCGTTGATGCAGCAGCCAGCGCTGCGCATGAGAACGGTGCCGGCGGTGAACACCGCCACCAAGTGCCAGCCCGGAAAACCGTCAGCCGCCAGCCACAGGCAGCTCAGCGTGGGCCACAGCAGCAGGAGCCAGCCGGCGGGTCGGTCCCAGCGGATCAGGTTCAGGTAGCGCGGCAGGCGTTCGTTCCAGTGCATGCCGGCATTCTCGCCATCCTCAGCGGTCGGTCTTGAACTGGGCGGTGGCTTCGGTCAAGGTCCGTGCGCGCTCGCTCAGGGCGGTGGCGAACGCGCTTCCACCAAGGCAGCGTTCTGCGGGGTTGCGTGTCGACCTCCCCGATCGCTGCATCAAGCTCACGAATTTGCTGCGCCTGTTTGTTGCGCTGGGCGGTGCTGGCCCCCACCCGCGTGCTGATGCGCTCCACCGCCCGCAACGCGCAAGCGCCAGACCAGCGGTTGCAAGGTGCTTTCACTCCATCGGCGAGACCGTCGTGCGCGCAAATCGTTGATCTGCCGGGTGGTTCCAGCGGAAGCAAGCGGTCAGCTGCCGGAGCTGGAATTCAACGGTCTTGGCGTTGCAAGCCACGCACTTGCAGCTCAATCCAGCGTCAGCTCGGCACGCACCACACCCGCGCGTTCGTGCCGTGCCGTGAGCACCATGCGCGAGCCGCGCGGCGCTCGCACCAGCCACTCCACCACGGCGCGGTCGGCCGTCACATCCTTGCCTGGCACAAAGTGGTGTTGGCTGCTGCGGGGTGCGTGGCCGGCCAGTTGTGGCCCCAACTGGCGTTGTGCCCCGCTGATGAGTTCAATGTGAGGGTCGTTGGCCGGCAGGTGAATCTCAAAGGCCACACCGCGCACCACTTTGCGGGCGAGCCCTTGCTCGGTGATGGTGGTGCCCAAGTAGCCGCTGTTGGCCACCGCCATGCGAATGCGCCAGGTTTCGCTGCCCATTGCCGTGGCCCGCGCTTGCAGCAGTTCCAGCTTGGGTAGGGAAAGGGCGAGCTGGTTCATCCAGGCCGGGAATTTCTCCACTTCTTTGTGGCGCAGCGCGGGCGGCGGGTTGCGCCAGAAGTTCATCAGGTCCCAGCCGCCGATCTCGACCTCGCCGAGCTGCGGGTGCTGGACCTTGCGCCAGTTCACAAAGGCGGCGTCGGGGCCGAGGCTGTCGCTCCAGGCCAAGAGCTTGCGGTCGTCTTCCGCGTTGTGCTCGCGGTACCAGTCAATCCACTTGTAGTTGGTCACCCCGGCTTCGCGGTTGGGGCTCCACAACTCCACCACCCAGTGCATGGCGCCCAAGTGTTCGTAGAACCACTGCTGGGTGCCGCTGATGTGATCTTTCGGGTGGTACTTGAAGTCGTGCCACACGCTCACGGCCGGGTAGCCGGTGTGCTGCGTGCCCAGCTCGCTGAAGCGCTTGATTTGCCAGAGGTCTTCGGCCGGCAGGTCGTCGTCGGTTCTCAGGCCGCTGGCGCGCAAGATGACGCCAGAGTGCGTGTGATAGCTGATGGCGGCGCCAATGTTCGGGTGCTTGACCACGAAGTCCACGCAGGCGCGCACCTCGGGTTCGCTGGCCGGGTAGGGGCCTGCGCCCACTTGCTCAAACTCCTGCCGCCAAGCCTCGGGGAAGTTGCGGTTCAGGTCCAAGCCTTCGGGGTCGGGGTTGACCTTGATCTGGACGCCGTCAAAGTTTTGAATGAAGCCCTCGGGCATCAAGCGGAAGTAGCGGCCACCGAACTCGCCCGGCTCGCGCGGCACAAGCAGCCGGGGCTCTTCGGGGTGGATCTTCCAGCCGCCGTGCGGGTCGGCCACGCGCATGGAGAGGATGCGGCCATCGCCGTCCACGTCCTCGGGGGTCAGGCCTTCCACAGGGCTTTCGTCGTAGGGGTAGCGGCGGGTGCTGGAGCGGATGTGGCGCGGGCGGTCGGCCAGCGCCAGCTCGGCGCCGTCTGGGTTCAGGCGTGGCACCAGGTACAGGGTGCGGGTGTTGAGCAGTTGCGTCACGGCGGCGTCGCTGCCGTAGTCGCTCAAGAGCCGGTGCAGGTAGTTCAGCACGGCGGTGGAGGCCAGCAGCTCCGCCGCGTGGATGTTGCCGTCCACCCAGAGCGCCGGCTTGTCCTCGTGGCGGCCGGTGGCTTGGTTGGTGACGGCCAGCAGGGCGATGTCGCGACCCTCAAAGCTCTTGCCAATGACGATCTTCTGCACCAGTTGAGGGCGCGCGGCGCAGTAGGCGTCGAGCAAAACCATCATTTCGGCGTGTTTGAAGAATCCATCAAACGAGGGTTGCGGGAACGTGGCGGGCATGGCAAAAAGGGTTTTGAGGGTGGTAACCGATTGTTGACGCCCCCCTGGTTTGCCCAGGCGTGGGTTTTCTCGGGGCCTGGGCTGGCGGCGCGCGCAGATTTACACTCGCCGCCCTTTTCACATTTACGCCTTCGGGTGGAGCTCGGGAGTTTTCTTATGGCCTCAGTTAACAAAGTCATCGTTCTTGGCAACCTGGGGCGCGACCCCGAACTGCGCTACACGCCCAGTGGTTCAGCCGTCTGCAACGTCAGCATTGCCACCACGCGCAACTGGAAGAGCAAAGACAGCGGCGAGCGCCAAGAGGAAACCGAGTGGCACCGTGTGGTGTTCTATGACCGCTTGGCCGAGATCGCCGGCGAGTACCTCAAGAAGGGGCGCCCCGTTTACGTGGAAGGCCGCTTGAAGACCCGCAAGTGGGCCGACAAGGACGGCAAGGACCAGTACACGACCGAAGTCATTGCCGATCAAATGCAGTTGCTGGGCGGCCGTGAAGACGGCGGCGGTGGCGGCGGTGGCGGTGGCGGTGGCTTCAGCCGTGGCGGTCAGTCGGGTGGCAACTTCGGCGGTGGCGACGACATGGGCCACGAAGAAAGCTCGCAATCTGCCCAAGCGCGCCGCCCGATGGCCCCGCAGCGCCCGGCAGCCCCGGCCCAGCGCCCGGCCGCCGCACCCAAGCCAGCCACTGGCTTTGACGACTTGGACGACGACATTCCGTTCTAAGCGGCGCCTGGCCGGTAACTGACCGGCCGACGACCGGCCGACGAGCGGCCGCTCAGACGCTCAGCGGCACGCCCAGCTTCCGAACTTGGCTGGGCGCCACCAACTGCGGTGTTTGGGCGTAGCCGAGCAGCGCCAGTTCTTGGCGCACGGTGCTCACCAACTGCTCAAAACCCAAGGTCTTGCCTTGGCGGCGGGCCGCGCGCAGGCGCTTGACCAAGCTGTAGGTGAAGGCGCCGTGGCTGATGGGCCCATGTTCGTACTCATAGGCGAACTCGGTATCGGCGCAGGCGTACAGCAGGGTTGGCATGTAGGGCCCGAGGTGGCCGTACTGCGCTGCCAGCTTTTTGAGCTCAGCCCGGTCGTGGTGGGCCCTGAAGTTTTGCGCCAGGCCCATGCGGTGGGTGGAGGGCAGGGCATCGCCAATGGCGCGGCCGTGCATGCGTTCGGCAATGCCACCACCGGGGGTTTCGAAGCGGCGCGGCAGCCACATTTCGCGCTCGGCGTCCCAGCGCAGCATGCGGTGCCGCACGTCATCGGGCGGGCTCAAGCCGCGCACGCGCTGGCTGCCGCTGCGGGTCAGGCCGCCGCTGTGGCAGCAGTCCAGCAGGGCCACAAAGTTCAGCTCGTAGGGCAGCTGGCTGTAGAGGGCGGCGAACTGCTGGTCGCTGTAGGCGCGGCTGCGCGACCAATCAAAGTCGTAAGGCACCAGCGATTCATGCACGGCTTCCACATGCTGCCCGTCGCTGCCGTACACCGGCAGCTGCGCGCCGTGGCCGGAGAAGTAGAAGACGCAGGTGTCACCGGCCTGCGCGCCGTCCACCAGCCACTCCAGGCGCGCGCCCAAGCCGGCGGCGGTGGCGCGCTGGTTGAGCACCATGCGTATCTCTTCGGCGGCAAAGCCGCTTTCCTGGAGCAGTGCGCTCATCAGCCAGGCGTCGTTGACGCAGCCTTTGAGCGTGCCGGTGGCGGGGTCGGCGTACTCGTTAATGCCCACCAAAAGCGCGCGGCGCCGGGGCTTGCGGGCTTTGCTGGGGCGGCTTGGCGCATGCGCGGGGAGCCAAGCGCCCCAATGCGCGGGCACGCGCGCCAAATCGGCCAAGCCCTGCGGGGCATCCAGGCTGATGAAGCCGGCGTCGCGCAACTGGAGCGGATGGCTCAGGGGGTGAGGGGTGTGCAGCTGGGTCAGGCGTGCCAGCTTTGGCGGCAGGGTGAGCCGGCCGCCAAAGCAGGCGCGCACCGAGGCGGCGCCCAAGGGGCAGTCGAGCACGACCAAGTGCAGGCCGGCGGCGCAGTCGCGCGTGTCGGGGTGCAGCAGGGTGTCGTAGGCCACCACAGCGGCCACGCCGCGCGCGAGGAGCAACCGCACCGGCTGAGCCTTGAGCGCAGCCGCGACTGCTTGCCGCGCTTTGGCCCGCAGGGCGGGGCTGCTGCACCAAGCCCGCAGCGGGGCGACTTGGTTCAGAAGCTCGGCATCGGGCGAGGACACACCGAACTGCAGCTCGGCGAGGGTTTGCAGCGCCTGGGCCAGCGTGACGCGCGGCCGGTGCGCCGCAAAGAGCGCTGTGAGGGCCGCCTGCTCCAGGTGCAGCGTGGGCCCCAAGGCCCGCTGCCAGTCTTCCAGGTTCTCCTCGGGGGCGGCCAGCAGCAGCGCGCGCAGCGCCGCCCTCATCGGGCCACGGCGCCCGCTGCGCCATCGGTGCGCAGCACGCAGCGTTGGGTGGCTTTGTCGCAGCGTGCGCCGGGGTCGCTCAGGATGCTGCAAATGCTCATGCGGCCGTCGCTCTGCTGCGCATTGCGTTGCAATTCGGCCTGCCGCTGCGCGAGCTTTTCGAGGCGCTGTGCATTGGCGGGCGGCACGGCATAGGGGCGGTAGGCATCCGGCCCGCCGCAGGCCCTGGCGCCGACTGCCAGGGTGCGGCATTGGGCGTCAGCGCTGCAGCGAGGCGTGCCGATTTCGGCGTCGATTTGGCGCGTCAGTTCTTGGATGGAGCCGCCAGCGGTTTGGGCCGGCTGCGCCACCAAGGGTGAACAGGCGCTGAGCAGCAGCGCCAGGAGCAGGGGTGTGGCGGCGCGCATCAGAAGCGCACCCGTTCAACGCGGAAACCCTGGGCGGCAAGCAAGCCTTGCAGCGCCTTGGGACCCGTCATGTGCAGCAGGCCCACGGCGGCCAGCACGGGCTTGCCCTTGGCGTGTTCTTCGGCAATGCGGCGGGCGAGGTGGGGGTTGCGTTCGTCGTTCAGGAGTCGCAGGAACTCGATCTCCTCAGCGGTGGGCGTGCAGGCACAGAGCTTGGCGGGCGAGCTGATGGTGGCGAGGTCGCCGCTCTCCCAGGCCTTGGCCATGCGCACCAAGCTGCTGCGGCCTTCGCCGTTTTCCAGGCCCTCAAGGTACTGGCGAAGGAGGCGGCGGGCTTTCAAAGGGTCGCTGGGCATGAGCACCGCCATTTGCTGCTCCACCGACTCCAGCGCCACCACGGGGCGCTGCATGGCGCGGGCGGCGCCCAGCAGCACCATTTCTTGGCCGTAGCTGGGGTCGAGGCCGTCGTTGCGGCCGGCCAAGCTGACGTAGGTGGTGGCTTGCATCACCGGGTGCAGGCTTGCCAAGGCGGCGCGCGGCAAGCAGGCAGCATCGGCTTGGGCGTCGAGCCGGGCTTGCTCGCCCGCGGTGAGGGGCAGCGGAGCCGCCTTTTGCTGACTTTGTTGCAGCGCTGGCATGAAGCCGGGGTCGGTCACATCCAGCTCCACGGCCAGGACCTCGGTCGCCTTGATGGCGGCTTGCAGCTTGGGCCCCGGGAAGGCCCAGGCGAGGCGGCCCAAGTGCAGGGTGCCGAAGAGGTAGGAGGTGCGGCCGTCTTTCTCCAGCTTCCACAGGGCGCCACGGTCTTTGGCCTCGCGCTGGCCTTGCGCCAATTGCTCGGGTGTGGGGGCTTGGGCTGTGGGCGGGCACTCTTTGGCCTGCGCACTGCCCATGAGCAGGGCGAGGCTGATCAGCAAAGGTTTCAACATGAGGTCTCCTACGCGGCGCGAAGGCCGTCAACGATATTGAGCCGTGCGGCTCGCCAAGCGGGAATGAATCCGCCCACCAAGCCCATGATCAGCGAGAACGCCAGCGTTTGCAGGGCAATGCTGGGTGTCAGGACAAAGCGAAAGGCCACCTCGCTGAAGGTCTGGAAGTTGGTGGTGCTGAGGTTCACGCCCTGCATGAGCGAGGCGCCGAGCAGGCCGATGAGGCCGCCCACGAGGCTGAGCAACAAGGCCTCCAGCAAGAAGGCCCAGAGCACGGCGGGGCGGCGAAAGCCGAGGGCGCGCAGGGTGGCGATCTCGCCGGTGCGGCTGGCCACGGCGGCGAACATGGTGATCATGGCGCCCACGATGGCGCCGATGGAGAAGATCACCGAGAGCGCCAGCCCGAGCACATTGATGAAGGTGGCCAGCGCCTTGCTTTGTTCCTCGTAGAACTGCCGTTCGGGCTTGAGGTCGAGGGTCAGGCGCTGGTCTTGGGCTGCGCGGGCGATGAAGGCTTCGGCTGCAGCTGGGTCTTGCAGGCGCAGCACCACAGTGGACGGGCCGAGGCGCCGAAACGCCTGCAGCATTTGCTCGCTGTCGCCCCAAATCTCGCTGTCAAAACCGCTGCGCCCGGCGTCGAAAACACCCACCACCGTCCAGTCGCGGCTGGCAAAGCGAAGCGTCTCGCCCAGGCCCGCTCCCACAAAGCCGCGCGCCGTGGCGCTGCCCACAATCAGCTCGCTGGTGCCGGGCCGGAACATGCGCCCTTCGGTGATGCGCACCTGGGGCCGCAGTTGCAGGCCAATCGCCGAGGTGCCGCGCACCGTCACATTGCTCGGCTTGCCATTGCTGCGCTTGGGCAGGTTGTTCAGCACCACCGGCTCTTTGCTTAGCAAGGGCATGCCGTTTTGCGCCGTGGCAATGCCGGGCAGGCTTTCCAAAATGGCCGCCTGCTCGCGGCTGATGCCGGAGTTGATTTCGGCCCCCGCGCCTTTGCGCAGCGCCAGCAGGTTGTCGGCATTGCCCGTGGCCACCAGCGTGGCCTTGATGCCTTCGCTCATCATCAGCACGGTGGCGAACACGTACACCACCAGCGCCAAGCCGCCGGCGGTGAGCAAGGTGGTGACGCGCCGCACCCAGAGGTTGCGGGCGATGTAGGAGAGGGGGAGCTGCTTCACGGGTTCAGGCTACGTGACGCAGGCCGTTGACGATGTCGATACGGCCCATTTGCCAAGCCGGCCACGCCGCGGCAATCAGACCCACCGCCAAGGCGGCACCGGCTTGCACCAGCACCGTGGTGTCGGAGATGAAGAAGGACGGCAGGATGCTGCCCACCGCACTGCCGAAGGCGGCGGCTATCGGGAAGCTCACGGCAATGCCCAAGGCGCCGCCAATGAACGCGATGAGCAGGCTCTCGCCCAGCAGCAGCCGGCTCACAAAGCCGGGGCCGAAGCCGAGGGCTTTGAGCGTCGCGTATTCGGCCAGCCGCTCTCGGGCCGTCATGGTCCTGGTGTTGGCCATCACCGCCCAGATGATGAGCACGATGAGGTAGCTGACCGCCTCGATGGCGATGAGGATTTGCTCGCTCATGGACACGAAGCTGAGCTGGAAGGCCGACTCGGTCTCGGTCAGGGTTTCGGCCAGCGAGTTCTTGAATTGCAAGTCCACGCGCTGGCTGATTTCGGCCGCCTGCGAGGGCTCGTCGATGCCGACGATGAGCACCCCGACCGAGTCGCCGCGTTTGGGGAAGCGTTTCTTGACCGACTCGTTCAGGAGTTGCCAATGGAACAGCATCTGGTTCTCATCGGTTTTGGCCTCGGCGCCGTCCCAAATGCCGCGCAGCGTGAAGTTCCAGGTGCCGCCGTAGATGGTGCCGCGAATGGGAATGGTGTCGCCGACTTTCCAGCCGTACTGGTTGGCCAGCTTGCGGCCGACGATGGCACCTTGGCGGTCGCGCAGGAAGGCGAGCTTCTCGTCGGGGCTGAGGACGTACTCGGGGTAGAGCTTCAGGTAGCTCGCTGGTTCCACCGCGAACTGCGGGAAGAAGTTGCGCTCGGTTTGGTAAACGCCGCCGAACCAGTTGGCCCAGGAGACGCTGGAGACGCCATCGACCGCTTTGACGCGCTGGGCGTAGGCGAGGGGCAGGTTGAAGGTGAGGCTGATGGCGCTGCGGGCCACGAGGCGGGTTGAGGAGCTGGCTTGCACGCCGGCGTACCAGGCTTCGTTGACGGTTCTGAGGAGGCCGAAGGCGGAGATGGCGACGACGAGGCCGAGGAGGGTTAGGCCAGTTCGGAGGGGGTGGCGGAAGGCGTTCCGCAGGAGGAGCTTGATCAGGAACATTTGGATGGGTTCGTGATCGGTGTGGCCCGAAGGGGCTGAGCGGTTTTGCCAAGAGCCCGCAAGGGCTGTCCGCCCCTGCACCCGGAGTTCCTTTTGGCTTGATCCAAAAGGAACCAAAAGATCAAGCCCCGAATGCGCTCGCTCCTTGGCGTTGCCAAGGAGTACCCGTCTCTGGCGCCAAGGCAAGGGCCGGCCAGAAACTCCCTGCGTTCGCGTTGCTCACTTCGGTCAAACAGTCTGGCCGAGCTAGAGGGGTGGCGCGCCTGCGGCGCGCGCCCTTGCCTTGGCGCCAGAGCCGGCGGCGCAAGAGGGGCGGAACCCCAAACAGCCGGACCTCGAGTGGCGGTGTGCAGGCAGTGAGCGGATAGCTGGGTTTGGCTGCTGGCTGTTCGGCAGTTGCCCCTCTGCGCCGCCGGCTAAGCGGCCCACGCAGGGGAGCGCGCCCACCGCGCATCGACAACTCCCCCGGGCACACTGTTTGACCGAAGAGAGCGCAGCGAACGCCGGGAGTTTCCGCCCGACCCCTGCCT
>JBKCVH010000043.1:0-4461 GCA_046317675.1 Burkholderiales bacterium | reverse complement strand
GCAAGCGCGGGAGCGACAGCGTCTCGGCATCCCCACCCCGCGGGTGCCTAGGCGCGATCGACCCTGAGCCGTCGTTTGTAGCGCCGGTCTGGACGCCGTCAAGCTGCCGTTCGATCGACCATGATTAGCACGCAAACCTCGACCCGGCGCGGGTCAGTTGAAAGGTTCAAGCTGGTCAGTCGGCAAGACTGTCCCCTTGTCCCATGAACCGATTGCGATGCGAGTTCCGTCGGGGGAAAACTCCACGCAGCACGGGTACGCATCAACATGACGCGCGACGTAATTCAGCGATGTCGAGTCGAACACGGACAACTGGCCTTTCTCAACGCAGCAAAGCCTTGAGCCATCTGGCGACCAAGCAAGGGATCGGTTGGTGCCTCCGGGATCGACTCGTCGGCAAGCAATGGCACTGCCCAGCGACAGATCGATGACCTTTAGTGAGTACTCCGCAGAGGAGTTCATCTGGAGCACTGCCAGCCGGCTGCCCTCTGGGCTCAGACCTACGGAATCAACGTAAACATCCCCTACAGAAACCTCGGTTTCAGAATGCTCCACGAACGGCCATCTGCGAGTCACGACATCGCTGAAGGGTGTCCGGCTAACGCGATCTGCGACCTTCGGCTGCTTGACGTAGGCGAACAGCTTTCGTGCTGAATCGGATGTCATCGACTTGAACATCGCACCCTCAGCCAATTCTTGGTGCAGGACCCTGCCCGTAGAACTGTCAAGGAGCCGCAGCAGCCCATCCCATGAACTGTCGATGATCTGCGTTCCGCACGGGGAAAACATCGCGCGATCGCCTTCTGACGCTCGCTCGAAAGGGAAGGCGGATATCACATCCAAACTGTCCGTGGCCAGGACGACTAGTTGACCGGATGTGTTCTTGACCACAACGCGGGCATCTGCGGGTGACACGTCCATGTGCCCAGGGTGCTTGAATGGGTGGGAGGAACAAAGCCGCTTCTTCGATGACATGCTCCAGAGCACTATGTCTCGACCGATTGCGATGACCTTGTCCCCGCCACCAACGAATCGCAGTTGGTAGCTCTTGCCCACGCGCAGGGGCTTCGATAAGAGATTGGTCGTTTGCATTGCCGGAGGATATCCAGCGACATCGGAGACCAGGCGCCAATGCGGGACAGCTCCTGGCCGTCAGGCGAAGTTAGCCTCGTACTGCTTGATGTACTCCACAACCGGCAGAGCTGTACCGGTCGTTAGGATCGTCGCGTCATGCCGATTGACGATGAAAGGCGAATTCCCAGCCAAAGCGTATTGAAGATCGCCAGTCTTGGCATAGAGCTCTGACCCCCAGAACAGTACCCATCCAAAAGGGCGCTCAATGGTCTGCTCCAAGTGAAGCACGAACGCGTCACCGTCAGAAGGGGCCAGCCTCGCCAGCTCGTGTTCGGCAAGAGCGACGGCATCTTGGAAATTGATCATTTGCGGTCAGCGTACTCGAAAGCGGTCCTTGGCGAGCTTCCGCTCCTGGCCGCAACCAGCGACTCGATCGGCAAGGTGACGAAGCTCAGCCCGGTTGGCACAACCTGACCGACCCCGCCAACGGCCGATGATGCGCGCTTGGAGAAACACAGCATGCTTCGGTACATCGTTCCTTTATGGCTCTGCTTGACCCCGTGGGCCAGCGCCGCGCAGCCCACTCCGCCATTGCCCGCTGAAGGGGCTGCCGGCACCTTTTGCCAGCCGGGCAAAAAGGATGGCGCGCACCTGGTGGTGTTTGCCGGCTGGACGGTCAAGCCCGAGTGGGCTTGGCAATGGTTGCAGGCACTGCAAAGCGCGACGGGCGCGGGCAAGGCCACGGGCGTGGTGTGTGCGGTGCGTGGCCCGGCGGATGCCAGCTTTGTAGCCAAAGACATTGACGCCCGCGCCTTTGCGGTGAGCTTGCAGGAGCAAATGGGCAGCGGCAGCGCGCCGGTCACCTTCATTGCCCACTCCAGCGGGGCCTTTGTGGCGCACTACCTGATGCAGCAATTGCGCAAGCAAGGCGCGGCTGGGCTGTTGGCGCGCATCCGGTACATCAACCTCGATGGCGCCATTGGCCGGGGTGACCGCGAACTGGATGCCGATTTGGTGCGGCAACTGGCCAGCGTGGAGGCGGTGCTGGCGCGTTCTGCCCAAGACGGAATGGAGTCGATCAATGCTGGCGCTATGCGCGAGCTGGCCCTGCGCTACCCCAGCGCCGTGCGCTTGCGGGTGCTGGAAACGGCCGACAGCGGCTGCGAGCCGCGTGCGCGCTGGTGCCTGCACCAGGTGTTGGTGAACCGCCGCCCGCACGACCCGAAGAACTTTGACTTGGCGCGGGACTACGGCCAGATCAGCGCCGCGCACCCGGTGCAGTGGGACTACTTGAAGGAGCCGGTCAGACCCCCAGCCGGTCCCTGAGCGTGTACCAAGCGGCCCCCAGCGCGCTGAAGGGCGCGCCAAGCATCCGCCCGCCCGGAAACGGCAAGTGCGGCAGGCGGGCAAACACATCAAAGCGGGCCTGCTGACCCCGAATGCACTCGGCCAGCACGCGGCCGATTAGGTGGGTGTAGGTGATGCCGTGGCCGCTGCAGCCTTGCGCGTAGTAGAGGTTGGGCGCCAAGCGGCCCACCTGCGGCAGGCGCGAGAGCGTGAGCAGGAAGTTGCCCGTCCAGGCATGCTCAATGCGCACGCCGCGAAGCTGCGGGAACACGCGTTCGAGCTTGGGGCGGATCAGGGCCTCGACCCGTGCGGGGTCGCGGGCACCGTAGGTCACGCCGCCGCCGAACAGCAGCCGGCCGTCGCTGCTCAGGCGGAAGTAGTCGAGCAGGTAGTTGCAGTCTTCCAGGCACAGGTCGGTCGGCAGCAGTTCCTTGGCCCGTGCCCCCAGGCGCTCGGTGGCCACCACTTGGGTGCCGCAGGGCATGGACTTCGCCGCCAGCTGCGGCTCCAACTGGCCCAGGTAGGCATTGCCCGCCAAGACCACGCTTTGGGCTTCCACATGGCCCTGCGCCGTCACCACGCGCAGGCGGGCGCCGCGCTCCACGCGCAGCACTTGCGACTGCTCATGGATGCGCCCGCCCAGACGCTCCAGCGCGGCAGCCTCGCCTTGGGCCAGCTTCAAGGGGTGCAGGTGGCCGCCGCTGGGGTCGAGCAGGGCGCCGAGGTAGCGCTCACTGCCCACATGGGCGCGCAGCGCGGCGCCGTCCAGCAACTGCAGGCCTTCGAGGCCGTAGCGGGTCCACAGGGCTTGGTGGTGCGCCAGTTGCTGCACTTGCTTGGCGTTCACGGCAGCGAACAGGCCGCCGCTTTTGAGTTCGCAGTCGATGCCGTGGCGGGCGACGAGTTCGCGAATGATGCGGCCGCCCTCAAAAGCCATCGCGCCCATGGCCTGCGCCTGCGCAGCCCCGTGGCGCCGCTCGATCACGTCCAGATCGCGTGAGAAGCTGTTGACGATCTGCCCGCCGTTGCGGCCCGATGCGCCCCAGCCCACCAGGGCGCCTTCCAGCACCACCACTTTGAGGCCGGCCTCGGCCAAGTGGAGCGCCGTGGACAGGCCGGTGTAGCCGGCACCCACCACGCAAACATCGGCCTGCACGGCACCTTGCAGCGCCGGCCTCGGCGGCTGGGGCAGGGCGGAGGCGGCGTAGTACGAGGGGGCGTGGCAGCTGCGATCGTGTTGCTCAGGCATCGCTGGGGTCGATACGAATCCAGGTCGTCTTCAACTCGGTGACTTTGTCCAGCGCGTGCAGCGACTTGTCGCGCCCGTTGCCGCTTTGCTTGAAGCCGCCGAAGGGCACGGTCATGTCGTCTTCGTCATATTGGTTCACGTGTACGGTGCCGGCGTGCAAGCCGCGCGCCACGCGGTGGGCGCGGCTGAGCTGGTCGGTCCACACACTGGCCTGCAAGCCGTAGGGGCTGTCGTTGGCGATTTGCAGGGCTTCGGCCTCGGTGTCAAAAGCGATCAAGCTGGCCACCGGGCCGAAGATTTCCTCGCGGGCAATCTTCATTTGGTTGTTCACCTTGCCGAACACCGTGGGCTCCACGTAGCAGCCGTGGCCTTGGCCGCCCAGCAGCAAGTCAGCGCCCTCGGCTTGGCCGGCCGCGATGTAGTTCATGACCACCTGCTGCTGTCCAGCATCCACCAGCGCACCCATCGGGGCGGTCCATTCCAGTGGGTTGCCGGGTTTGAAGCGGCGCGCTGCAGCCAAGAAGGCTTCGCGGAAAGGCTCCATGGCCTTGGTTTGCACCAGCAAGCGCGTGGGCGCGTTGCAGCTTTCGCCTTGGTTGAAGAACAGGCTGTCGGCCGCAGCGCGGGCGGCGCGTGCGGGGTCGGCGTGGTCGTCGAAGACGATGAAGGCCGATTTGCCGCCGAGCTCGTTGAACACGCGCTTCACGTTGCTGCGGCCCGCGTACTCCAGCATTCGGCGGCCGGTGCGGGTGCTGCCGGGGAAGCCGATGTCGGCCACGTCCATGTGCAGT
>JBKCVH010000042.1:0-4725 GCA_046317675.1 Burkholderiales bacterium | reverse complement strand
CCCCTGCCTTGGCCGCAAACCCGGCGGCGCAGAGGGGCGAACCCCAGCAGCCAAACCCAGCTATCCGCTCGATGCCTGCAGTCAGCCGCTTGAGGTTCGGTTTTTGGCTGTTGGCTGCTGGGGTTCCGCCCCTTTTGCGCCGCCGGCTCTGGCGCCAAGGCAAGGGCGCGCGCCGCAGGCGCGCCACCCCTCAAGCTCGGCCAGACTGTTTGACCGGAGCGAACGAAGTGAGCGCAGGCAGTTTCTGGCCGGCCCTTGTCTTGGCGCCAGAGCCGGGTACTCCTTGGCAAAGCCAAGGAGCGAGCGCATTCGGGGCTTGATCTTTTGGTTCCTTTTGGATCAAGCCAAAAGGAACTCGGCTGCCGGGACGAAATCCCGGCGGGCTCTCACAAAAGCACACCCCCCCAAAATGCACCATGGAAGCCCTCCTCCTCACCTGGACAGCCGCACTGCTGGCCTGGCTAGCCCTACCCGCCGTCGGCCTACCCGCCGTCTTCCTCATCGCCCTCATCAGCGCCACCCTGCTCCCCATGGGCAGCGAACCCGCCGTGTTCGCCCTCATCAAGGCCGACGCCACCATGTTCTGGCCCGCCATCCTCATCGCCACGCTGGGCAACACCCTCGGCGGCGGCATCAGCTGGGTCATGGGTCATGGCGCTGCAAAGGGCTACGAGCGTTGGAAGCGCCATGAGCCCAAGAACCCCAAGCTCTTGACCCTGATGCAGCGCTTCGGCCCCAAGGCCTGCTTGTTCGCTTGGCTGCCCGTCGTGGGCGACCCACTGTGCGCCGTGGCCGGTTGGTTGCGCTTACCCTTGCTGCCCTGCCTTGTGTACATGGGGATTGGCAAATTCCTGCGTTACGTGATCATGACCTCCGTACTGCTTTGGACCTTCCCCGGACAATTCACGCCGACCTAAAACGAGACACCCGATGAGCACCTCTACCGCCTACGCCGACCTCAGCCGCCGCCACCAACGCATGTACCGCCTGGGCCATTTGCAAGCCATGGCCATGTGGGACCAAAGCGCCAACATGCCGGAGAAGGGCAACCAAGCGCGTGCCAATGCGCTGGCCGAGATGGGCGGCTTGTTGCACGAGCTGGCCACGGCGCCTGAGCTCAAAGCTTTGCTGGGACAGGCCGAGGCCGAGCCGCTGGGCGACTTTGAGGCGGCTTCGCTGCGCGAAATGAAACGCAGCTGGCGCGCTAGTAATGCGCTGCCGCAGCAGCTGGTCGAGGCCATGAGCCTGGCCGCTTCCAAGAGCGAACACGCGTGGCGCAGCCAGCGCCCGGCCAACGACTGGACCGGCCACCTGCCCAACTTCCAAGAGGTGGTGAAGCTGGCCCGTGAGGCGGCCGAGCACCTGAGCCAAGCCACCGGCTTGTCGCGCTACGACGCGCTGATGGACCAGTACGAGCCCGGCATGCGCTCGGCCGAAGTCGAGCGTGTGTTTGCCGATCTGAAAACCTGGCTGCCCGGCTTGATCCGCGATGTGCAGGCCAAGCAGGCGAACGAAACCGTGATTCGCCCGACCGGCAGCTTCAGCAAAACGGCGCAGCGCGAGTTGGGCTTTGCGGCCATGAAGCTGATGGGTTTTGACTTTGAGGCCGGTCGGCTGGATGAATCGGCCCACCCCTTCTGCGGCGGCGTGCCCGAAGACGTGCGCATGACCACGCGCTACAGCGACCATGACCCCATCCCCGCTTTGATGGGCGTCATCCACGAAACCGGACATGGCCGCTACGAGCAAAACCTGCCGCGCGAATGGCTGGGCCTGCCGGTGGCCAACGCCCGCTCCATGGGTTTGCATGAGAGTCAATCGCTGAGCTTCGAAATGCAGCTGGGCAGCCACCCTGGCTTTGCCAAATTGCTCTCCCCCTTGGTGCAAAAGCACCTGGGGTCGCAGCCCGCCTTTGAGCCCGACAACCTGCACAAGCTGCTGACCCGTGTGCAGCCGGGCTTCATCCGCGTGGATGCCGATGAAGTCACCTACCCGGCCCACGTCATCTTGCGCTTTGAGATCGAACGTGGCCTCATGGAAGGCCAGATCGAAGCGGCCGACGTGCCCGCCCTGTGGAACGAAAAGATGCAGCAACTGCTCGGCATCTCCACCGAAGGCAACTACCAGAACGGCTGCATGCAAGACGTGCACTGGCCTTCCGGTCTGTTCGGCTACGTCCCTTGCTACACCCTGGGCGCCATGTATGCATCCCAGTGGTTTGCCACCATGCGGCGCGAGCTGCCGGGCCTGGATGCCGGCATTGAGCGCGGCGAACTCAAGCCCGTGTTCGATTGGCTCAATGCCAAGGTTTGGAGCCAAGGTAGCCGCTGGGAAACGCCGGAGTTGGTGCGCCGCGCCAGTGGGGAGACGCTGAACCCTGCGCACTTCCAGGCGCATTTGCGGTCGCGCTACTTGGGCTGAGCCGGGGGCGCTGCCATGGGGCAGCCCTGGCCCTTATTTGGGTGTCAAGTCCAGTGAGGCCCAGGCGGCGTTGAACCGGGCCAACAGGGCTCGAGTTCGCCAAGGCTTGGGGAATGCCAAGTGCAATGCATCTCGCAACAGTGGGGTGCGCAGCACCTCAAAGGCTTCTGAATGGTCCCGCAGTTGCGGATGCTGACCCAGGGCGCGCTGCAAGGTCCAGCTACCACCACCCACCACCGCTGCATCAATGCGACCGGCGTGCAGCGCCAAGAGCCGCTGCACGGCCGTTTCGTCCCGGATCACGCGGAACTCGTTCCTATTCAATGCGGCATCGAAGGCCGGTCCGCCAGTGCTGTCGCGTGCGAGCCCCAAGGTCTTGCCTTTGAGGTCGCTCAAGCCTTCGAAAGGGAAGGCTTGACCCGCACGAACTACGAGGACGAGGTCGTCAAAGTGGATGGGGCGGGAGTAGTCCAGCCACCGCTCTCGGTCCGGTGTCTTGGAGACTCCGATCAAGCCGCCCTGGCCCTCTTTGCTCAGCGCCAGCGCACGCGACCAAGCGGTCAGCTCCAAGTCAATCGGCTCGCCAAGGTAACGACTGGCGGCCAGCAGGCGCTCCGCCAAGAGCCCCGAGGGTTTGCCATCGACCTTGTGCAGAAGGGGCTCGTACCGCTCTGGACCGTACACCTTCCAGCTCTTGGCAGCGTGGCCCTTTGCCGCCCAAGTGGCCAGTGCGAGGGCGATCAGTTGCCTACGCGTCATTGATCATCCTGCTCCGTAGTGGCCATCTCGCGCAAGCAGTTCATGCACAAGCAGCCGGTGAACTGTTGGGCCAACTGGGCCTTCAAAGGCTCACTCAACTTCAGCTCAAAACAGGCGCAGTAGCCCGATGCAGCACCGCACTGAAAGCCACCGCCACAGCGCGGGCAGCGGTCCGGCGCGGCGGCCTCAGCGGTAGAGCGCGGCGTACTGTTCACGAAGCTCCTTTTTCTGAACTTTGCCCATGGCGTTGCGCGGAAGCTCTGCCTGCACCAACACCCGTTTTGGGCACTTGAAGCTGGCAAGGCGCTGTTTCATGGCCTCAATGATGGCCGACTCTTGCAGCGAGGCGCCTGGCTGTGGAACCAGCACCGCCGTGACGGCTTCACCCAGGTCGGCATGGGGCAGGCCGATCACGGCACTCTCGGCCACGCCGGGCAATTCGTTCAGCTGCGTTTCCACTTCCGCAGGGTAAACGTTGAGACCGCCGGAAATGATGAGGTCTTTGGCGCGACCCACCAAGTGCAAGTAGCCATCGCCGTCGAGCCGGCCGAGGTCGCCGGTGCGGAAGAAGCCGTCTGCCGTGAACTCGCTGTGGTTCAACTCAGGGCGCCGCCAGTAGCCCGAGAAGACATTGGGCCCGTTCACCTCCACCGCGCCCACGCCGCTTGCATCTGGCTCGTTGATGCGAACCGCCACGCCGGGCAAGGCCGGCCCCACGCTGGCGCGGCGGCGTTCGCCTTCCAAGGGGTTGCTGGTCAGCATGCCGGTCTCGCTCATGCCGTAGCGCTCCAGAATGGTGAAGCCGGTGCGTTCCGTGAACGCGTCAAAAGTCTCCGCCTGCAAGGGCGCCGAGCCGCTGATGAAGAGCCGCATGCCGGCCGCGCGCTCCCGCGTGAATCCGCTGTGCGCCAGCAGCCGTGTGTACAGCGTGGGCACCCCCATGAAGACCGTGCTGCCGTGCAGCGCGACGCAGGTGGCCGCTGGCTCGAAGCGGTTCAGCCAGCGCATGCGGCTGCCGCCCAGCAGCGCGCAGTGGCTGGCCACAAACAGGCCGTGCACGTGGAAGATCGGCAGCGCATGCGCCAGCACGTCTTCTTCTTGCCGCCAGCCCCATACCTGCAGCAGGGTTTGCGCATTGCTCAGCAAGTTGCCGTGGCTCAGCAGCGCGCCTTTGCTGACGCCGGTGGTGCCGCTGGTGTAAAGAATGGCCGCCGGCGCCTCAGCTGCCAAGGGGAGCGGGGTTTGGCGGTCAGGGAACTGCGCCGCCCTGTCCAGCAGGCTGCCATTGCGCTCACTGCCCAAGCTAAAGACCCAACCCACACCGAGCTGGAATGCCAGCGTGCTGCTGCGCCCAAAGCGCTCTGGCGCGCAGATGAACAAACGGGGCTCGCTGTCCTTCAAAAAGTGCGCCAACTCGCCAGCGGCATAGGCCGGGTTCAGTGGCACGAGCACCAAGCCGGCACGCAAGCAGGCCAGCCAAACCATCAGCGCCTCGACCGACTTCTCCACCTGCAGCGCCACGCGTTCGCCCGGTTTCAAGCCGAG
>JBKCVH010000041.1:0-9942 GCA_046317675.1 Burkholderiales bacterium | reverse complement strand
ATCATCTACATCGGGCAGGTGCAGGCGCTGCAGCACATCCGCCGCGATGAAGCGGGCCTGCACATCGGAGCAGGCGCCTCGCTGGAAGCGGCCTGGGCTGCGTTGGCCGTCGAGTGGCCGAGCCTGAACGAGGTTTGGCTCCGCTTTGCCTCGCCGCCGGTGCGCTCGGTGGGCACGATGGGCGGCAATGTGGCCAATGGCTCTCCGATTGGCGACTCGGCACCGGTGCTCATCACCTTGGGAGCTGACATCGAGCTGCGAAGAGGCGCCGTCACGCGGCGCATGCCGCTGGAGGACTTCTACATCGACTACATGAAGAACCGCTTGGAGCCCGGCGAGTTCGTGCAAGCGCTGCACGTGCCGCTGCAGCCGGGCTGGACGGTGCAGGCGCACAAGATCAGCAAGCGCTTTGACTCCGACATCTCGGCCGTCTGCGGTGCCTTTGCATTGCGGCTTGATGGCGACAAGGTGGCCGATGTGCGTTTGGCTTGGGGCGGCATGGCGGGCATCGTGAAGCGGTCGGTTCAGGCCGAAGCTTGCTTGCGCGGCCAGCCCTGGAGCGAAGCAGCCGTGCAGGCTGCCCAAGCGGCCTTGGCCCAAGACTTCAAGCCTTTGTCGGACATGCGCGCCTCCGCCAGCTACCGCCTGCAGGTGGCTCAAAACCTGCTGCAGCGCCTGTGGCTGTCCACGCGCCAAGATGCGCCTTTGGCGGCTGATCAACTCAGCGTTTGGGGGGCACGATGAGCCGGCTGGGGGAATCGCGCCCGCATGAGGCGGCGCACATGCACGTGGCGGGCAGCGCGCCCTACACCGACGACATTCCCGAGCGGCGCGGCACGCTGCATGCGGCACTCGGGCTTTCGCCGTTGGCGCATGGCCGCTTGCTGGGCGTGGACCTTGAACGCTTGCGCGCGCAGCCCGGTGTGGTGGATGTGTTCACCGCCGCCGACCTGCCCGGCCTGAACGACTGCGGCCCTTTGGTCAAGGACGACCCGATCTTGGCCGATGGCGAATTGCGCTACCTCGGCCAGCCCGTGTTTGCCGTCATTGCCACCAGCCGCCTTGCGGCGCGACGTGCGGCCGCCCTGGCCAAGCAGGTGATTCAGGCCGAGCCCTTGCCGGCCTTGCTCACCGTGCAGGCCGCCCACGCGGCGGGGCAGTACGTCATTCCGCCCGTCACCTTGAAGCGAGGCGACGCCCGCGCCGCGCTGACCGCTGCCCCGCACCGCCTGCAGTTTGAGTTCGAGCTCGGCGGCCAAGAGCAGTTTTACCTGGAGGGGCAGATCAGCTACGCCTGCCCCGAGGAAGACGCCGGCATGACGGTGTTTTGCTCCACCCAGCACCCGAGCGAGATGCAGCACTTGGTGGCCCATGCGCTGCACCGGCCCAGCCACGCCATTCGCGTGGAATGCCGGCGCATGGGCGGTGGTTTTGGCGGCAAGGAGAGCCAGTCGGCTTTGTTCGCCTGCGTGGCCGCCGTGGCGGCGCAGCGCAGTGGCCGGCCGGTGAAGCTGCGCCTGGACCGGGCCGACGACTTCCTCATCACCGGCCGCCGGCACGGCTTCTGGTTCCAAGTTGATGCAGGCTTTGATGGCGAAGGCCGCATCCTCGGTGCCGAGGCCACGCTCGTCTCGAACGCCGGTCATTCGGCCGACCTGAGCGGCCCCGTGCTGACCCGTGCGCTCTGCCACTTTGACAACGCCTACTGGCTGCCGAACGTGCTGCTGCACGGTTTTGCCGCCAAGACCAATACCCAGAGCAACACCGCCTTCCGGGGCTTCGGTGGCCCGCAAGGTGCGCTGGCGGTGGAGGTGCTGATCGACCGCATTGCCCGTGAGCTGGGGCGCGACGCGCTGGATGTGCGCCGCGCGAACTTCTACGCCAAAGATGGCTCGCAGACCACGCCCTATGGCCAGCCGGTCGATGACTTCATCCTGCATGAGCTAACCGATCAATTGGTCAAGAGCAGTGGCTACCGCGAACGCCGCGAAGCGGTCAGCGCCTTTAACGCCAGCAGTCCGGTGCTCAAAAAGGGCTTGGCCCTCACGCCGGTGAAGTTCGGCATCTCGTTCAACGTGGTCTTCTTGAACCAAGCCGGCGCCTTGGTGCACATCTACACCGATGGCTCGGTGCTGGTGAACCACGGCGGCACTGAGATGGGCCAGGGCTTGAACACCAAGGTGGCGATGGTGGTGGCGCACGAGCTGGGCATTCCGCTGCAGCGCGTGCGTTGTAGCGCCACCGACACCAGCAAGATCGCCAACACCAGCGCCACGGCGGCCAGCACGGGCAGCGACCTGAACGGCAAGGCAGCGCAGGCGGCGGCACGCACACTGCGTGAGCGGCTGGCGACATTGGCGGCCCAGAAGCTGGGTGGCCTGGCCAGTGAGGTGCGCTTTGAAGACGGCGAGGTGAAGGCCAATGGGCAAAGCATGTCCTTTGACGACTTGGTGCACCAGGCCTACTACGCACGGATTCAGTTGTGGAGCGACGGCTTCTACGCCACGCCCTGCTTGAGCTGGGACCGCAGCGCGATGCAAGGCCGGCCCTTCTTTTACTTCGCCTACGGCGCGGCCGTCAGCGAGGTTCTGGTGGACACCTTGAGTGGCGAGCACCGCGTGCTGCGGGCCGACTTGCTGCACGACGTGGGCCAGTCCTTGAACCCGGCGGTGGACATCGGACAGGTCGAAGGCGCCTTCATTCAAGGCATGGGCTGGCTCACGACCGAGGAGCTGGTTTGGCATCCGCAAACCGGCCTGCTCAGCACCCACGCCCCGAGCACCTACAAGATTCCCACGGCCAACGACTGCCCGCCCGTGCTGAACACGGCCCTGTACGGCGAGCCCAACCGCAAGGACAGCATCCACCGCAGCAAAGCCGTGGGCGAGCCGCCCTTGCTGCTGCCCTTTTCGGTGTTCCTGGCCATTCGGGATGCCATTGCCGCCACGGGTGTGGCCCAGCCTCCCTTGCAGGCGCCCGCCACGCCCGAGGCCGTGCTGCGCGCCCTGTCGCGGTGAACAGCTGGCAGCTGCGCGCCACCGCCGAGCGCTGGCGGCGTGAGGGCCGCGCTGCCGTGGTGGTGGAGGTGCAAGAGGCCAAGGGCTCGGTGCCGCGCGAGAACGGCACCCGCATGCTCGTGAGCGCCGATGCCGTGGCCGGCACCATTGGCGGCGGCCACTTGGAGTTGCAAGCCATAGCCCAGGCCCGGCGCCGTGAGCTGGGCGAGCGGCGCATCGCCCTCGGCCCCAGCCTCGGGCAATGCTGCGGCGGCGCTTTGCTGCTGCGCTTCTTGGACTTGAATGAGGTCAGCGACTGGCCCTTGGCGCCGCCGCGCTTTCATTTGGACCTGTATGGCGCTGGCCACGTGGGGCGGGCCATTGCGGCCTTGCTGGTGAACCTGGATTGCCGGGTGCGCTGGATCGATGAGCGAGCCGATGAGTTCCCAACGCATGGGCTTGAGCTGGCACCGCACATCGACATCGTCTGCAGCGAAACCCCGGAGCACGAGGCACAAGACAGCCCGGCCGGCGCCCATGTGCTGGTGCTCACCCACCGGCACGACCTTGACCTGCGCATCGTCGAAGCGGTGCTGCGCGACGGGCGCTTTGCCTCACTGGGCTTGATCGGTTCGGCCACCAAGCGCGCCCGCTTCTTGCATCGCTTGGAGGCCCTGGGCTTACCCATAGAGCGGCTGCAGTGCCCCATCGGGCTCCCAGGCATTCGTGGCAAGGAGCCCGAGGTGATTGCGCTCAGCGTGGTGGCGCAGCTGCTCTCAAACTGAGAAACGCCAGCAGCCGCCTGACTCTGCGCGCTGGATGCGACCTTGCAGCCACAGGTAGTTCAAATGGGCAATTGACTCGCCCATGGCGAAGGTGGTTTGGTGCAGGTCGAGTGGTCGCTTGAACAGCACCGGCAACAGCTCGGCCGCCGTTTTGGGGCCGCTTTCTAGGGCCTGCATCAGTTCGGCCAAGCGCTCTTTGTGGTGCTGCTGCAGTTGCGCAATGCGGGTCTGCAAGCCCCGGAACGGCCGCCCGTGCGCGGGCAGCACCAGGGTGTCATCGGGCAAGTCGGCCAGGCGCTCCAGCGACTCCAGGTACAGGCGCAGCGGGTCGGCTTCGGGTTCGACGTCGACCACGCTCACATTGGTCGAGATGCGCGGCAGCACCATGTCGCCGGAAATCAGCACCTTGGCCGCCTCGTTGCTGAAGCTGATGTGCTCCGGGGCGTGGCCGTAGCCGTCTCGGGCTTGCCAAACCGAGTCGCCAATTTGGATGCGGTCCTGGTTCATCACCCGCCGGTAGCTGGCAGGCACGCGGGGCACCATGCGCGGGTAGTAGTCGCCTCGGGCGCGGATCTTGGCCTGGGCATCGGGGTCGTTGAGGCCGTGTTGGGCAAAAAACAGCGCAGCGGCCTCGCCGCCCATCCCGATGGTGGACTGCGAGGCCATGCGGGCCACGTTGAAGTCGGTGGCGCTCATCCAGAGCCGGCAGTCCCATTTCTGGCAGAGCCAGTCGGCGTTGCCGAGGTGGTCGGGGTGGAAATGGGTTGCCAGCACCCGGGTGACCGGCCGGCCCTCAAACAGCGGCGAGGCAAAGAGGGTTTCCCAGTGGGCCTGCGTGGCCTCATCAAAGATGCCGCAATCCACGATGGCCCAGCCCGCGCCATCGCGGAGCAGCCATAAATTGATGTGGTCCAGTGCAAATGGCAGCTTCATGCGCAGCCAATGCAGGTCGGGCGTCAATTCAATGGTGGCGCCTGGGGCGGGTAGGGCATCCCCCCAGGGGAAGGTGAGAGCGGATTCTTGTGCGTTGGCCATGCGCAAAGCGTAACTCGCGGCTCCGGGCCACTGCCCTGATCGGGAAAATCCCGCAAGGCTCATCGCTTTTACACCGTTCACATTGCACCCTTCGCTGCGCGCTGTGCTGGAATTCACTTTTTCGCTGGCCTTGCGTGCTTTGCAGCATGCCCTTTGTCGGCGCGACTGGAACAATGAAGGCATGCGCGGATAACCGAAACGCATGACGCTGTAACAACATCGAAGCTTGATCGGGTTGGGTTGATGGCCCGTCCGCCGTTCCTGGCGACAGGCCTCAACGCAAGCCCAACGTAGGACCCATGCGCGACCACTCTTTCTTGCTATTCAAACTCGCTTCCGTCTCGGCTCTGGCCTTGTGTGCCGCGCTGTTGGCTTCTTCGCCGGTCTTCGCGCAGTCGTCGGCCGACAAGGACAAAGACGGCAAGATCAGCGATGCCGAGCGCGCCAGGCGGGATGCGGAGAAGGTGTTCAGCTTCATCAAGTTTCATACGGTGCGCCCGGCTGCGGCACCCCGACCCGCTCCCAGGCCCGCTGCAGCGCCAGTGGCCGCCGCGGCAACTGCAGCACCGGCCGTCAGCCGTGCTTTGGCTGCGCCAGCACCCAGCACGGTGGTTGCTGCTGCGCCGGTGCCAGAGCTGGCTGCACCGGCCCCTGCGCCAGCGCCAGCGCCCGCCGCGGCAAGCGCTCTAGAGGCAGCCGCCCCGCCAGCGACGAGCGCAGCAACCTTGCCGCCAAGTGGCTCGCTGCTGCCTTCGCCTCAGCCCCAGGCCCCCGTGACGCAACCGGTGCCCGAGCCCGAGCCTGAACCCGAACCTGAAGAAGTGCCGCTGAAGCTGCTGGCCTATGTGGCGCCCGACATGAGCGCCCAAGTGATGGCGGCCATGACCAGCTCGCAAGTCATCGTGCCCGTGCGATTTGTGGTGCAGCCCGACGGCAAAGTGAGCAGCGCCGTGGTGCGCGGCAGTGCGCCGCGCAAGGTAGCTCAATCGGCTGTGCGTGCGGTGCAGCAATGGCGCTTTGACAAGATCCCCGCCGTGCGCGAGGTGGATGTCGAGATCGCCTTCAAGGCCGCCACCGAGTAAGTTCAAGGGCGCCAAGCGCGCAGGCGCAAGGCATTGCCCACCACCATCAGGCTGGAGCCTGCCATCGCGGCAGCCGCCACCATGGGTGGCAGTTGCCCGGCAATGGCCAGTGGAATCATCAGCAGGTTGAAGCCAAAGGCCCAGCCCAGGTTTTGCTTGATGGTGCGCAGCGTGGCGCGGGCCAGGCGCACGGCCTGCGGAATGCGAGCCAGTTGCGGCTGGAGCAATGTGAGCCCGGCTGCGGCGCGGCTCACGTCATTGCCCTCCAGGCCTCCCATGGCGATGCCCACATCGGCAGCGGCCAGCGCCGGTGCGTCGTTCAAGCCGTCGCCCACCATGGCCACCGTTTCTCCCTGAGCGCGCCAAGCGTGCAGGCTCGATAGCTTGTCGGCCGGCAGCAGGCCGCCGTGCACGGCATCGGGGTCGAGCATGCCGAGCTTTTGCGCCATGGCGGCCGCCGCTTCGGGCCGGTCGCCGCTCAGCAAACTGACTTGCACGCCAAGCGCTTGAAGCTCGGCCAAGCAGCTCGCCGCATCGGCGCGCGCTTCGTCGCCAAAGGCGAGCAGTGCCAGCAGTTGCGCGTTCGGCCCTTGCTCGGCCAACCAGCTCACGGAGCGACCTTGCTGCGCCTGAGTTGCGGCCAGGCGTTCCAGTGCCACGGTGGAAATACCAAGCTCGGCCATCAGGCGGCTGGAGCCCAGCACCAAACGCCGGCCCTCCACCTCACCCTCCATGCCCAGCCCCGCGCGCTCGCGCAGGAACTTGGCTTCGGGCTGCGGCAGATCGCCTTGCGCATCGCGCAGGGCGCGCGCCAAAGGGTGCGGGCTGGCCTGCGCCAAAGCGGCGGCTTGCCCTTGCACTTGCAGCCGATTCAAACCGCTGGAAATCAGTTCAATGTGCATGAGCTGGGGGCGGCCCAGCGTGAGCGTGCCGGTTTTGTCGAAGGCAATGCGCTCCACCCCCGCGAGTTGCTCCAGCGCCGTGGCGTCTCGCACCAAGAGGCCCAGCTTGGCGGCCTGGCCGATGCCGACCACCACCGCCGTGGGCGTGGCGAGCCCAAGCGCACAGGGGCAGGCCACCACCAGCACCGCCACCGCGTTCATCAGCCCCGCTTGCCACTGACCCGCCAGGGCCCAGCCCAGCAGCGTGAGGAGGGCGACCCCCAAAACCAGCGGCACGAAGCGCGCGGCGACGCGGTCGGCCAAGCGCTGAATGGGGGGTTTGCTGGCCTGCGCCGTTTCGACGAGCCGCACGAGCTGTCCGAGGCTGGAGGCGGCTGCGGTTTGGGTGGCATTGATTTCCAGCACGCCGTCCAAATTGAGTGCGCCGGCGCTGACTTTGTCACCCACGTCCACGGTTTTTGGCAGAGGCTCGCCCGTCAAGTGGGCGAGGTTGATGTGCGAGCGGCCGGCTGCAATGTCGCCATCCACCGCCACCCGCTGTCCCGGCCGCACGCGAATGCGCATGCCGGGCACCAATTCCGCGAGCGGCATGGCGCGCCACTGGCCCTTGACTTGCACCTCGGCCGTCTCGGGCATCAGGCCTTGCAGGGCCCGCACCGCGCTGCCGGTGGCGTGCTTGGCGCCGGCTTCCAGCCAGCGACCGAGCAAGACAAAGCTGACGATGGCCGCACTCGACTCAAAGAACAGCGCCATGCCCGTCTTGCCCTCCAGTGCCAATGCGCAAGACAGCGCAAAGGCGGAGACCGCGCCGATGCTGACCAGCAAATCCATGCCCGGCGCGCCAGCCCGCAAGCCGCGCCAGCCTGCACGAAGCAGCCTGCGCCCCGGCCCCAGCAGCACGGCGGCGGCCAATAGCGCTTGCAGCCAAGGCGGCAGGTGCAGGTGCCAACCGACCAGCATGCCCAGCATGGGCAGCATCAAGGGAAGGGTGGCCGCCCAGGCGAGCAGTACGTCCCGGCGCAGCGCTGCCTTTTCGGCGGCCAGCGGGTCGTTGTCGGCCCCGGTGGTCAGGGGCTGCAAGGCGGCCGCAAACCCGGCCTCGCGGGCGGCGGCCAGCAGCGCAAGGGCGGGCGTGCTGGGCAGGGCTTGCAAGCGCACGCTGGACTGTGCCAGGTTCACCGCCACCTCCAGCACCCCCGGCACCAGGCGCAGTGCGGCTTCCAGCCTCGGCACCTGCACGGGTTCATGCAGGCCTTCAATCAACAAGCTGGCTTGAGAGAGCGGTGCGTCGTAGCCGGCCTCCTGCAAAGCCTGCACCAAGTGGCGGGCTTGCCAGCCGGTTTGCAGTTCAAGCTCAGCGCGTTGGTCGGTCAGCAACACGCTGGCCTTGAGCATGCCGGGCACGCGTTGCAGCGCCTTTTCAACGCGGTCGACGCAGGCCGCGCAGTGCATGCCGGCAATGTGCAGCGAAATGGAGTCCATGCAACGAGTGTAGGAAGCTGCGCCTGCTGACAATAGCCGCATGAACACTGTTGAATACCGCTTTCATGTGCCCGGCATCAGCTGCGGGCATTGCGCAGCTGCTGTGACCAAGGCTTTGCAGCCCTTGGGGGTGGAGGTGCAGGTGGACTTGCCCAGCAAGTTCGTGCGCGTGGAGGCGCCCGAGACCTTGGCGCGCGCTGAGCTGGCCGAGGCGCTTCGAACGGCCGGCTACCCCGAGGCGCTCGCTTAGGCTCTCTGCGGCGGCGCGAGAATGCCGCCCGCTCTTCCCATCCCAAAAGGACTCCGAATGGCCCACTTGGTCAGCCAGCTCAACCCCCGCTCGGCCGATTTCCAAGCCGCCGCGCTCGTCATGCGCGGTCTTGTTGACGACCTGCGTGCCAAGCTTGCTCGCATCGCCGAAGGCGGTGGCGAGGCGGCGCGCGCCAAACATGTGGCGCGCGGCAAGCTGCTGCCTCGCGACCGCGTGGCCATGCTTTTGGACCCCGACTCCCCCTTCTTGGAAGTCGGCCCCTTGGCGGCGCTGGATGTTTACAAAGAGAAAGACGGCAGCGACTCCGCTCCAGCCGCCGGCGTGATTGCCGGCATCGGCCGGGTCGCAGGCGTGGAGTGCATGGTGGTCTGCAACGACGCCACCGTGAAGGGCGGCACCTATTACCCGCTCACCGTCAAGAAGCACCTGCGGGCCCAAGAGATTGCGCAGCAAAACCGCCTGCCTTGCATCTACTTGGTGGACAGCGGCGGCGCCAACTTGCCGAATCAAGACGAAGTCTTCCCCGACCGCGACCACTTCGGCCGCATCTTCTTCAACCAAGCCAATCTTTCGGCCGAGGGCATTCCGCAGATTGCGGTGGTGATGGGCTCTTGCACCGCAGGCGGCGCCTACGTGCCGGCCATGAGCGATGAAACCATCATCGTGAAGAACCAAGGCACCATCTTCTTGGGCGGCCCGCCCTTGGTGAAGGCCGCCACCGGCGAAGTGGTGACGGCCGAGGACCTCGGTGGCGGCGATGTGCACACCCGCCTCTCCGGCGTGGCCGATCACCTGGCCGACAACGACACCCATGCGCTGGCCCTGGCCCGCCAAGTGGTGGGCAGCTTGAACTGGAGCAAGAGCAACCCTTTGCGTTGCCAGCCGCCCAAAGCACCGCGCTACGCAGTGGAAGAGTTGCACGGCGTGATCCCGACGGACGCTCGCAAGCCCTTCGATGTGCGCGAGGTCATCGCCCGCGTGGTCGATGACTCGGCCTTCGACGAGTTCAAAGCGCGCTACGGCAGCACCTTGGTCTGCGGCTTTGCGCACATCGACGGAATGCCCGTGGGCATCGTGGCCAACAACGGCATCTTGTTCACGGAGAGCGCCAACAAGGGCGCGCACTTCATTGAGCTCTGCTGCCAACGCAAGATCCCCTTGCTGTTCCTGCAGAACATCACCGGCTTCATGGTGGGCCGCAAAGTCGAGAACGAAGGCATTGCCCGCGCCGGCGCCAAGATGGTCACCGCTGTGGCGTGCGCTCAGGTGCCGAAGTTCACCGTGATCATTGGCGGCAGCTTTGGCGCCGGCAATTACGGCATGTGCGGCCGCGCTTACAGCCCTCGCTTCTTGTGGATGTGGCCGAACGCGCGCATCTCGGTCATGGGC
>JBKCVH010000040.1:0-16356 GCA_046317675.1 Burkholderiales bacterium | reverse complement strand
AGCACCCTTGCAGAGGCTTTGAAGCAGGCGCTGCAAGCGCAAGGCCGCCACGTTGCGCTGCTGGATGGCGATGCGCTGCGCACCGGGCTGTGCGCTGACCTGGGCTTTAGCCCCGAAGACCGCGCCGAGAACATTCGCCGAAGCGCCGAGGTGGCGCGGCTGATGGCCGATGTGGGCCTGACGGTGATCGTGGCGCTGATCTCGCCCTACCGGGCCGAGCGCGATGCCGCCCGCTCGCGCTTTGCGCCGGGTCAGTTCTTGGAGGTGTTTGTGGATACGCCGCTGGAGCTGGCCGAAGCGCGCGACCCGAAGGGCCTGTACGCCCGCGCCCGCCGTGGGGAGCTGCGGCAGTTCACCGGTATTGATGCGCCCTACGAGGCGCCGTTGGCGCCTGAGATTCGCATCACCACCGCCAGCTGCAGCGTGGCAGAGGCGGTGGCGAAGTTGTTGGCGCGGGCCTGAGGTTTCAGGCCGAATTGCGGATGCTGGCCTGAAGCTTCAGGCCGAATTGCTGAACCTGGCCTGAAGTTTCAGGCCAGGGGTCCGCTCATCAGAAGCGGTAGGCGATGCTGGCCGACACCACATCGGGGTTCAGCTTCAGGTCAATGGTCTGACCCGTCGACAGCTTGCCGCTGCTGCTGATGAAGGTCTTCAGATAAGACGCCTCCACCGACCAAGGGCCGCTGATGGCCACCGAAGCCCCGACCTGGAAGGTCACGCCCCAAGCGCTTTTGAGCGACAGGGTGGTGGGCTTGGCGGGTGAGCCGCCGGTGATGCCGCTCAGCGCCGCGTTGGCCGTGCTTTCCCCGATGCGGGCATAGGTTGGGCCAACGCCGACGAAAGGACGAACCTTGGAGCCTGCGCCCAGGATGCGCCACTGAACGAGCATGGTGACGGGAAGTGCTTTGACTTCGCCGATCTTGCCCACGTTCTCAATGGCGCCGGCACCCAAGACATCGTGCGTGTAGGCGCGCGAAATGGGCAGGTCGAAGGCGATGCTGTCGGTCAACTGGTAGTTGATGCCAGCGCTCACTTGGGTGGCGGGGCCCACGTTGAGCTGGGTGCCCGGCAAGCTGGGCCGGGTCAGGTCACTGCTCACCACTTGGGGGCGAATGGAGGTGGCGCCAATGCTGACGGTGATGTCGCCGGCGCTTTGCGCCTGCACGCCACCGGCCAACAAGGCCAAGGCAGCGAAAGAGAGGGCGTGTTTCATGGAGGTGGTCTTCGTGGTCATCACAGCCAGCCCTTCTTGGCCAGTTCTTGGGAAATCAGCTGCGCAGTGAGCTGATGGCCATAGGGAGTGGGGTGGAAGCCGTCGCTGAAGGCGTAGGTCCGCCACCAGTTGGGTCCGGTCTGGCCAGAGGGTGGCGCTGCCGACAAGGCGGTGGCCGTGCAGGTGGCGAAGTTGTACTCGGGCAGGCCGTCTGCGCCGCGACCGGTAGCCGGGCAGGCTGGGGTCTTGACGTTGGTCAGACCGTATTGGGCCGGGTTGGCCACTTGGTCGTCGAAGGACTTGGCGAAGTCGATCAAGGCGATGCGGGCGTCATTGCCCACACGAACGGCCAAGCGGGAGTTGAAAGCACCCACCCAGGCGCGGAACAGGCCTTCGGCTTGCGCGCGGCCGGCTGCACCGGAGCCGCTGGCAGCAATGCTGTCCAGCACCAACTGGAAGCGCGGCGTGTTGGTGATGGCGGGCAGGTTCATCACGACCACTTGGACTGCGCCCTTGTCGAGCACGTTGGTCTTGATGCTGTCGTAGTAGCGGTCCGCCAGTGCCTGCATGAAGATGCCGCCGGCTTGTGGGAAGCCTGCAGCACCAGTGGCCAGTGCGCTGGTGAGCACGTCGCGCGGCAGCACGGTGCCGAGCAGTGCCGTGAAGCTGGCGCCGCGGTCGGCCGAGGCGGTCAGGAAGGCGCCGACGAGGTCGGCGGCGTCGTTGCCGCCGCCATCGACGATGACCAGGTCATTGGCGTTGTAGCTGCCCAGCGAGGCGTAGGTGGCCAGCTGGGTGGTGATGTTCAAGGGGTTGGCGGGGCTGGCGCCGGCGCCGGTGTAGTTCACACGGCCGCCACCGATGGAGAAGTTGGTGCAGCCTGCCCGTGGGTTCGGGGCGAAGGTCACGCCGGTGAAGACGTAGAAGTTGCACAGGCTCTGGCCGTAGAGCGCGGCAATGCGTTCGACGTACAGCTGGCTGTCAGTGCCTTGCACGGTGAACTTCAGGCCGAAGGTGCCACTGTCTTGCAGGCTGTCCCCAAAGACCTTCACCGAGCGAATGTTGACTTTGGGCGTGAGGTCGGCGGTTTCACCGCTTCCACCGCCGCAAGCTGCCAGGACGGCAGCGGCGGCAAGGGCCAATAAGGCCGTTTTGGGTCGATTCCAGTTCATTTTGAGTCTCCTTCGGGGCTATGCAGGGCAAACCCTGGACTCTAGGCAGACTGGCCTGCCAAGCCGATGCGTGTTTGCCCGGCTGTCGCTTTTTAGCGCAAGCCCATCCAGGGGTCCTTGGTGGTGGCAACGCCAAAGAGCAGGCCCATGCTGAGCAAGGCCAGCAGCAGGGCCAAGAGTTCGCCCTCGCGGGTTTTCGCGCGCAGGGCCAAGGCGCCCAGGGCGATGTAAGCGGCCAAGTAGAAGAACTTCATGGCCAGCCAGGGCTCGTACAGCGGGTTGGCGCCCAATTGGTACCAAAGGCTGATGCCGGTCATGGTCAGCGGCACATCCACTCCAAAGCTCAGCACCTTGGTGCGGCCGTCTTTGAGCAGGTCGATGTTGAACACCACCCCCAAGGCGCGCAGGGTGAAAAAAATCACGCTGGCATAGGCCAGGTAGAGATGGACTTCGGCAAGAGAGCTGTACCAGAACATGGGCTGGAGTTTGTGCTGCGCAGGCCCTCAGCGCAATGCGGGCCGAGCGCCGAACTGTGCCAAGGCCACGCCGGCCAGCACCACGGCGCTGCCCAGCAGCTTTTGCAGCGTGAAGCCCTCGCCCGCCAGCAGCCAGCTCGACAGGCCCGCAATGACGGGCATCAGGTAAATCAAAGGCGCCGTGCGCGCCACGCCGCGCCGCTCGTTGGCGTAGCCCCAGGCCAGCCAGCCGATAAAGCCGCCGCCTGCCACATTCCAAATGGCACTCCACCACACCCACTGCGGCACGCTGCGCCAGGGCAGGGCCAAGAGCTCGGGCGAGCACCACAGCAAGGCCGGCAGCGTGCAAATCAAGGAGCCGTAGGCGAGCACGGCCACGCCGCCGTGGCGGGCAATCAAGGGCTTGCTGGCCACCGTGTAGTAGCTGAAGAGGGCGGCGGCGACGAGCAGCACCGCGTCGCCCCCGCTGGCGCGCCAGTCACCGGCCAGCAGTTTGTCGCCCGTGAAGAGCAGCGCCCCGCAGGCCGCCACCGCCACGCCCAGCACCTGAGCGCGGTGCAGGTGCTCCAAGCCCATCAGCCGCAAGATCAATAGCGTGAAAACCGGCCCGCAAGCCAGCAGCACGCTGGCGCTGAAGGCGGTGGAGCCCGCCAAGCCATGGGCCGCGAGCAGCAAGTGCAGCCCTTGCCCGATGAGCGCCAGCCGGGTCAGGGCCCAGAAGTCGCTCCGGCTCAGGCGGGGCCACTGCAGCCGGTAGCGCCAGAGCAGCAGCAGCACGGCGCACACCGGCACGATGAGAAAGCGCAGGCCCACGAAGGCCACCGGGCCAATCTGCCCAAAGATGGCCTTTTGGAGTGGGAAGTTGAGGCCCCAGATCGCGATCACGGCGAGCCCGGCGGCCAGCGGCGCGCTTGACGAGTTTTTCATTTTCGGCAGAATCCTCTCACATATGAGAAACGCTGCCAAGTCCAACGATGCCGCTGACGACCTCGACCAGCGCCTGGCCCAGCGCCTCGCCGACCTGCGCGCTGCGGCCGGCTTGAGCCTGGACGAGCTGGCCGCGCGCACCGGCATCAGCCGGGCCACGCTGAGCCGGCTGGAGCGCGGCGACACAGGCCCCACCACCCAGCTCTTGGCGCGCCTGTGCAGCGCCTATGGCATGACCTTGAGCCGCTTGCTGGCCGAGGTGGAGCAAGCGCCGGTGCGCTTGCTGCGCGCCAAACAGCAAGTGGCCTGGCGCGACAAAGCGGCCGGCTTCACGCGGCACATGCGCGCGCCGCCGCTGGCTGGGTTTGCGACGGAGCTCTTGGAGGTGCAACTGGCCGGCGGAGCCAGCATCGACTACGAAGCCCCGCCGGTGCAGGGCTTGGAGCACCACCTGCACTTGCTCGAAGGCGAGCTGACCTTGACCCTGGATGGCGTGCCGCACACGCTCCAGGCCGGCGACACCCTGTCCTACAAGTCCTTGGGGGCCAGCCGCTTTGAAACGCCCGCCGGCATGCCAGCCCGTTACTTCTTGACCCTCACCACGCCCCGATGACCACCGTCCTGCGCGCCCTTGACGCCTTCGACCCCCAAGCGCTGGAACTGCTCGCCGCGAGCGACGAATTCCATGCCGCGCTCTACCCGGCCATCAGCAACCACTTGGTGGACCCCGCCACGCTGATGCAAGCCGAAGTCAGCTTCTTGGGCCTGTGGGATGGCGAGCGCCTGCTGGCCTGCGGTGCCGTGCGGCGCGAGCGCGACCCCGACGGCACCCGCTATGGCGAGCTCAAGCGCATGTTCGTGCGCCCCGAAGCGCGCGGGCGGGGTTTGTCGCGGCAGATCGTGGCGGCGCTGGAAGCGCTGTTGCGCGCCGAGGGCATTGCCCTCGTGCGCCTGGAAACTGGCATCTACCAGCCAGAGGCCATCGGCCTCTACAAGGGCTTGGGCTTTGCGGAACGCGGGCCTTTTGGGGATTACCAAGTTGACCCGCTGAGCCTCTTCATGGAGCGGGCGCTGTGAAGACCACCCGCCTGCACGCACCGAGCGAGGCCTTGGTCGATCTGCTCATCGACACCGTCACTGCCGGCGCCAGCATCGGCTGGGTGCGCACGCCCAGCCGTTCGCAGGCACTGGCCTTCTGGCAGCGCGTGGCCGACAGCGCCGCGCGGGGCGAGCGGCTGTGGTGGGGCGCTGAACACGAGGGGCGATTGCTCGGCACCGCGCAGTTGCTGACCGACCAGCCGGAGAACGGCGAGCACCGTGCCGAGGTGTGCAAGGTGATGGTCCACCCGGCCGCACGCCGCCAAGGCATTGGCGAGGCGCTGATGCGCGCGCTCGAAGCCGAGGCTTGCCAGCTGGGCAAACGGCTCTTGGTGCTGGACACCAACACGGACAGCGCGGCGCAGCGCCTCTACACGCGCTTGGGCTGGGAGCTGTGCGGTGTCATGCCGGATTACGCCGAGCAGGCCGATGGCAGCCTGGGGGCTACCAGCTGGATGTTCAAGCGGCTCTGAGCGCCTCGGCAGTGGCCGCGTCGGCGGCGAACAGGTGCTCGATGCGGAGCGAGGCCAGGGTCACATCCAGGGGCGCGCCAAAGCTGCTGAACATCGAGAACAGCTGCAGCTCGCCCGCACTGGAGCGCAAGCGGGTGAGCAAGAGTGGCGCTTGAAGCTCGGGGGCGGGCCAGTTGGGCAGGGCGGGCGCCAAGCGCTGCAGCCGTGCGGCCAAGGCCGGCACTTGCAGTGATTCGCGCCGCGCACGGTGCAACACCTCTCCACACACCTCGGCCTCGTTGATCAGGCAGCCGCGCATGCCGCCTTGGCCCAGCAGCCAGTCGAGCAGGTTGGCGGGCGCGGCGGGCATGGGCAGGCCCAGCAAGTCCAGCAAGCGCTGCACACCGGCGTTGGCCATCAGGAGGTTCCATTCGGCATCCAGCACCAAGGCGGGCGGGCTGCCGGGCGCGTGCAGCAATTGCTCCAGGGCGGCGCGCGCAGGGCCCAGTTGCGGTGCCTCCAGCGCATGCTGGCTGTAAGCCGGCGCCAAGCCCGAGGCGAGCAGGGCCGCGTTGCGCTCGGGCAGGGGCGCCTCCAGCGCGTCTAGCAAGGCCAGCAAGGTGGCGCGTGTGGGGCTGGAGCGGCCAGTCTCGATGCAACTCAAGTGGCGTTGCGACACCCCGGCCCGCAGGCCGAGTTCCAGTTGGCTGACGCGCCGCTGGCGGCGCAAGGCAGTGAGCGGATGCATGGCCGAAGCGTAAGTCAAGCAGGTCATGGTGGCGATGACCTCCGAGGTCATTGCTGCACCGCGCTAGAGCCGGAAAACTTCGCCCCGTCTCAACTTCTATGGAAACTGCATGGCCCCCCTCAAACCGGTTCTTGGGCTCGTCACCTTGCTGTTCGGCGGCTTCTCCCTGTGGGTGCTGCTGCAGCTCGGCTATTTCGGCATCTGGCAAGGCGGCTTCGCCAACCTGGGCAGCACGCAAATCACCCTGGACTTGGTGGTGGCCTGCAGCCTGCTGGTGCTCTTCATTGCGCGGGACTGCCGCGCCCGAGGCCAGGCTTGGTGGCCTTGGGCTGCGCTGACTTTGGTAGCGGGCTCCTTCGGCCCCTTGACCTACTTGCTGTGGCGCAAACCATGAACCGCGCTCACGTACTCAGTGCCGTGCTGCTGCTGACTGGGCTGGTGCATCTGCTTCCGGTCCTGGGCGTGCTCGGTGCGGCGCGGCTGGAGCAGCTCTACGGCTTGCGCATGGACGAACCCAACTTGCTCTTGCTGATGCGCCACCGCGCCTTGCTGTTTGGGCTGCTGGGCTTGCTCTTGGTGACGGCCGCTTTTCGGCCGGCTTGGCAAGGCTTGGCGCTTCTGGCGGCTTGGGGTTCGGTGCTGGGCTTCGTGCTGCTCGCCCCGCCTGAGCTGTTGCCCGCCATCCAGCGCGTGTGGTGGATTGACGTGGCCCTGCTGCCGCTCTTGGCGCTGGCCAGCTGGGCTTACCTCACGGCGCCACGGGCGGCGTAAACCGTTTGCTCGGTGAAGCCGAGGGCTGCCATGTCGTCGGCCCGCAAATGCGCCTCGCTGGGCATCATGAACTCGTCCAACTGCGGTGGCTTGACCGAGGTGCCCGAGAGCATGGCGTGCACCTGGCCGCGATGGTGGTGCTGGTGCATGAAGAGATGCATGAGCACGGCAGCGGCGCTGTCACGCTGGATGCGCCCGCCGCCCCGGGGCAGGGCGACTTCGCGCTCAGGGTCCAGCGCCGCAGCGTGGATCAAGCGCGCATCCACCTCGGCCTGGCGCGCGGCCAGCTCGGGCAAGCGCGTGGCGGGCACGAAGCGCGCCCACAGCTTGTCGGGGTCTGGTTCATCCAGCAAGGCGCTGACGTAGTAGAGGTCCACACTCAGGACGTGGTTCAGGGTCGCCGCCAAGCTTGAAAAGAAGCCCGTGCGCGGCGCATGAAAAGCCTCTGCATCCAGCCCGGCCATGGCCGCGTGCAAGCGGTGGTTGATGAGCCGGTTGGCATGCGCCTGAATGCGGAGTGAGTCGAGCAGGTTCATGGTTTGGCGACCACCAAGTAAACGCCCAGCAGGCTCAAGCCCATGCCGGCCAGGGCCGTTGGCGTGAGCACTTCGCCGAACAAGGCATAGGCCATGAGCGCCGTGACGCCCGGTACGAGGTACATGGTGCTGGTGACCACGGTGGCTTGCCCATGACGCAGCATCCAGAACATCAGGCTGATTCCAATGCCCGTCAGCACCACGATGGACCACACCATGGCCCCGATGCTGGCCGGGTTCCAGTCGATGCGCATGGGCTCCAGCAGCCAGGCCAGCGGCCAAGTCACCAGCAGCGCGGCGCTGAACTGGATCACCTGCCCCGTGCGCAAGTCAAAGCGCGGAACAAAGCGCTTCTGAACCAAAGTGCCGGCCGTGATTCCGGCGAGCGCGAGCAAGGCCAGCAGCACGGCCAAAGGCGCCAGGGCGGCGGTTTCCAACTTGTGCGCCACCACCAAGACCACCCCCGCAAAACCGAGCATCACCCCCGCGCCTTGGCGGCGCGTGATGCGCTCGCCAATCAGCGGCGCCAGGGCGGCCACCAGAACCGGCTGCAGGTTGACGATCAGCGCCACCACGCCCGGGCTCATGCCCTGCCGCACGGCCACCCAAACCCCGCCCAAGTAAACCGCTTGAATGCCAATGCCGGCCAGCACCAGCCACATCGCCTCGCGCCGGCTCGGCCAAGGCGCGCGTGCCGCCAGTGCCAGCAGGGCCATGAGCAGCACCACGCCGGCATAGCGCCAGCTCAAGAAGGTGAGCGGGTCAGCGTGCGGGGCGGCGGCCTTGGCGGCCAGGTAGCCGCTGGACCAGATCAGGATGAAGGCACTGGGCGCGATCCAGCCCAGGCGTGTTGCGGCTTGCATGGGCGAAGACTTTAGGGCTGCCCCGGTAAAGTCACCTCAAACAAAGTGTGTAAGGGAATGTCATGGGGTCAACAGGAAGGATCGCGCTGCTGCTCGGCGCGCTATTGGTCGTCGCCTGGGGTGCGAAAGATCATTTGGGTTGGCCGGCCAAGCTTCCGCAACTGCAGCAGTTGCCGCAAATGCCAACGGAAGCGCCGAAGTCAGCCGGCGCATTGCGCAAGTGCTTGCCCGAGTCGGGGGCTGGGGCGGTGCTCTACAGCAGCAGCGCTTGCCCGCCAGGCACCCGCGAGCAAGCCATGTCGGGTGGCACGGTCAGTGTGGTGCCCAGCGTTGCGGCCGTTGCCGCGGCCAAGCCTGCGTCAGCCCAGCCGCTTTTGCACCGCTTGGCGCCACCCGAGGAAGCGGCCGCCATGCGTGAAAAGATGATGGAGCGGGCGGTCAACCCATGAGCAAGAAGCTGGAGTCTTGGCTGTCGCGCGAGCGCTTGCGTGTAGCGCTGCCTTGGGTTTTGTTGGCTGGCGGCGCACTCACGGTGGATGGACTGGCGAGTTGGGGCCAACTGAACGGCGGCGCGGCGGCGCCTTTACTCTGGATGCTGCTGCAGGCGGTGTTGCTGCTGGCGGCCTGGGCCTTTGTGCTGCAGCAAGTCCGGCGCGGACCGTCTGCGCGTGTCCATGCGGGCTGGGCCTTGCTGCTGGCCTTGTTCTTGAGTGTCAACTTCCTTTGGGCCGCGTTGCCGCATGCCGGCACGGCCTGGCGCCAAATCCAGCCCTCTTCGACCCAGCCGCAACTGCGGATTGAGAGCCAAGATCAGGGCCGAACCCTGCGCTTGCAAGGGCCGCTGCAGAGCGGCGATGCCGCCCGTTTGATCAGCCGCATGAAGTCGGAAGCGGCCCTGGTGCGCTTGGACTTGGCCCTGGAAGGGGGCGCCATGGGCGAGGCCCGGCAGATCGCCACAGCCGTGGCGGAGCGAGGCTTGCAGACCCGATTGGTTGGGCGTTGCGAGCGCGACTGCGTGCTGATTTTTCTGGCTGGCACCAAGCGCCAAGTCTTGCCCTCGGGCCTATTGGCCTTGCAGCGCTTGGATGCGCCCAGCCTGAATCCGCTTTGGGTGCATTGGCTGCGCAGCGCGCAGCGCAAGCTTTACCTGGATGCGGGTTTGCCGGCGCCCCTTGTCACCAAGCTGCTGCTGAGCCCAGCGCCCTTCTTGCGAGACACCGGGGTGCCGGAGATGCGAATCGGCAAGCTCATTGGCCAGACCCGATTTGCGCTCGACATCGACTTGCCGCCGGAACCCGGCGCCAGCGCCAGCGAGTACCGGCAGGCCTTGAGCAGCAACTCTTACTGGCTGCTTTTGGAGCGCCGCTTTCCTGGGCTGACCCAACTGGCCACCGACCGCATGATGGCGGTGCGCGCGCAAGGCGGCTCCGAGGAGGCCGCTTTGGAGACCGGCCATGCCTTGGCCGTGGCCGGCGTTCAGCAAATGCTGGGCAAGCTGGGGCCTGAGGTGCGCCTGCTCTACCTGCAGTTGCTGGAGGCGCAGTTGGCCGGTTTGAAAAGCGATGCCGACTGCCAGGCCTTGCTCAGCGGCGACGTGAAGGTGCGCCGCCGACTGCCTGTTGAGCTCAGCCAGCGCGAGGCGGACTGGATCGAGACGGCCGCTTTGGAGCCGGTGCCCGACCAAGCCGCGCGTCGCTTCAGTTCGCTGGAAGCCGAGGTGCTTCGCCGCTCTGTGGGTTTGACCCGCATGCACGAGCTGGCGCGGTTGTGGGGCCCCGACGGCGGCACGCGCCCCGGATGTGCCAGCGCTCGCAGCAGCCTGGCTCAATTGCAGGCCCTGCCCGGACCTCAGCGGCATTTGGCACTGCGCCGCGTCTTCGACTGACATAACACCAAGGCATAGCCCCTCGGCCCATTGCTATGCGGCCCGAGGGCAAGCCCGCTGGCGAGCGGGTGGGGCAGAAAACTACAAACGGCGCACCCCGAATCAGGAGCCTTCGCCGTGACTGCCAGCCGCCCTCGTTTCCTTCCCACCGCCACCAGCCGTGCCGGCCAGGCGCTGTGCGCTGCCCTCTTTCTGAACTGCGCGGTGCTGCCCGCCGCCCACGCCCAAACGCCCGCCCAAACCCCCGCCGATGCCAGTGCGGTGGCGAAGGCGAAGGCGGAAGAAGAGCGCAAGAAGCAGGCGGAGGCCGCCAAGCTGGACCAGGTGGTGGTCACCGGCATTCGCGCCACCCTGGAGCAGTCGCTGAACCAAAAGCGCAATGCCGGCGCCAACGTGGATGTGATCACCGCGCTGGAAGTGGGCAAGATGCCCGACAAGAACCTGGCCGACAGCCTGCAGCGCGTACCCGGCGTGGCCGTGCGCACCGACTACGACGAGGCCGAGAAGGTGAGCATGCGGGGCACCAACCCCGACATGTCGCTGATCCTCTTCAACGGCCACACCGTGAGCGGCGGCGACTGGTTCGTGGCCGACCAAGGCAGCAGCAGCCGCTCGACCAGCCTGAGCCTGATGCCCAGCTCGGTGCTCAACAGCGCCACGGTCTACAAGACCTCGCAGGCCAACATCGTCGACGGCGGCCTGGCGGGCACCATCAACGTAACGACGCGCAAGCCGCTGGACGAGCGACAGGCCTTCGGCGGCAGTGTGCGCCTTGGCGGCGTCTACGCGACGCTGCCGGGAAAGACCAGCCCACAGGTCAACGCCAGCATGAACTGGAAGAACGCGGCCAACGACCTCGGCGTCATCGGCCAGCTCTTCGCAGAAAAGCGCTACATCCGCCGCGACTCGGTCAGCCGCTTTGCCTATGCCGGCGGCAGCGGCTACGACGTCATCAACACCGCCACCATGCTCGGCATCACCGATGCCTCGCTAGCCGGCACGGGCCTGAAGGCGGCCGACCTGAACGGCGTGCGCCTGCCGGGCTCGATGTCGAGCGAGTTCGTCGAAGGCGTTCGCGACCGCAAGGGCGGCATGCTCGCGGTGGAAGCCAAGCTGCGGTCCGACCTTCGCGTCGGTGCGACCGGCTTCTACTCCGAGATGAGTGGTGACAACTACGGTCGGCTCTATGCCGGTGCCATGTTCTCCATGCTGCAAGGCGTGGCGGGCGTCACCGGGGGCGCCACGCCGGTTACCAACAGCAACGGCCAGCGCGTCTATGCGCAGATCAAGAATCCCGTCATCGTTGAGCAGACCACCATCTACGGTCACCCGCTCAAGCTGCTGCAGAGCGCCGACATCGTCTTCCCGGATGGCACGACGCCGCAATACATCGGCAACATGGAAGGCTTCGTGCGGAATGGCGCCAAGGCCAGCAGCGGCTTCTTTGACCTGGACGCCACCTGGACGCCGACCGAGCGGCTGAAGGTGAAGGCCTTGCTCAGTACCACCAAGGGCGTGGGCCGCACCAATCTTGACCAGGGCCTGACCCACGCGCGCTACGGCACCGGTGTGCGCTACGACCTGCGCAGCCAAGACCAAGCGCCCTTTGTCGAGTACCTTGGTGCCGGCAACGCCAGCCTGCCTGCGCGCAACGCCGATGGCAGCGGGTATGTCCTCGTCAGCCGTGGCGCTAGCAGCGTGAAGACCGTCGATTCCGAGCGCAGCTGGGCGGTGGACGCCGAGTACCAGCAGAACGATCCGCTGTTCAGCAGCATTGCCTTCGGCGCTCGAAAGGCCGACCACCGGCGCAACCTGTGGCGCTGGGCGCCGACTTTCAAGTCGGCCACCGTGGTGGCGCCGGACCCGAGCTTGGCTGTGGGCTTCCCGAGCGACTTCGGCAGCGGCTTGCCAGGCATCGTGGACCGCGGCGGCTTCTACTACCCGCGCCAAGTCATGATCGACTTTTTCCAGACCCAGTTCAAGCCGACCACGCCCGAGTTCGAGCGCCGCGTGGCCGGCGAAATCGAGTTGAAGGAGCGTCAAACCGCTTTCTACGCGATGCAGAACTTCGACTCGGGGACCTGGAGTGGCAACCTGGGTCTGCGCCTGGTGCGCACCGAGGTGGATGCACTCATCGCCACACCGATCGCGGCCACCATCTGCCCGAAGATCGAACCGGGCAAGCCGGTCACCCCTTGCGCTCGCTTCCCCACCGCCATCAACACCGCGGGCGACGGCACCAACTACTTCGATGGCGTGGCTTTCAACCCGGCGCAAGGCACCACCTACTACAAGGTGCCCACCTACCGGACCTTTGACCACTTGTTGCCCAGCTTGAATGTGCGCTGGGAGATCACGCCGAAGCTGATTGGCCGGTTCGGCGCCAGCAAGACCATCGGCCGGCAGAACTACAACATCTACGGCTCCGGCTTTACCGGCCAGACCTGTAGCATCACTGCCGGCTGCACGGTCAACGGACCCAACCCTGGCCTGCAACCGATGACGGCGGTCAACACCGACGTCTCGCTGGCCTGGTTTTATGCGCGCCGCTCGCTGTTGCAGCTCAGCGCCTTCGACTCGCTGCTGCGCAACTACGCCAAGACTGGCACGGTGCGCCAGGGCGAAACTGTGGATTTGACCGACCCGCTGGACAACCAGGTCAAGGCCTACTTCATCAACACCACCAGCCAACAGCGCGCGCGCATCCGGGGCTGGGAGCTGACTTGGGAGCAGCCGCTGTGGGGCGGCTTTGGCGTGACTGCCAACCTGAGCCGCGCCAAGACAGCGGTCGAGGACGGCCGGCCAATGAACGGCGCCAGTGACAAGGCGGGCAACCTGGGCGTGTACTTCGAGAACGACGAGTTCAGCGTGCGCCTGGTGGGCAATTACCGCGGCGAGTACGTGCTCTCCACCACCGCCCCCGCGCCGACGGCCAACAGCCAGGGCCTGTCGGTCATCAACGGCGTGTCCATGCCCACTGCGCCTTTCATCCAGGCACCCGTGGTCAACGTCGCCTTGAGCGCGAACTGGAACATCAGCAAGGCGCTGCAACTCAGCTTCAGCGGCACCAACCTGACCGACCCGGCGCGCATCCAGTACCGCTACAGCGAGAAGGAGCCGCAGAAACTCGACAGCAGCGGGCGGCAGTACTACGTGGAGGCGCGGTACAGGTTCTGATCGGGCCGCCTTCAGCGGCCTACTCTTCGGTTCTGTCGGCCGCTCGCATGGCGCAGCTGAACCGCTCACCAGCGGACCTGCCAGGCGGGTTCTCGTCCAAGCGGGTCCATGGAAGGCAGTACTGGTACTACCAGCGCAAGAGCCCGTCCGGCTTGGAGCAAATCTACGTGGGCCCAGATGACGAGGCAACCCGCGCACTCATCGAGGCGGCTCGTAGTGAGCCTGCGAGCGCCAACCAGGCGCACTTGCGCAAGCTTGCGAACGCGGCAGGTGCCCTTGGCTGCTACACCGTGGCGCCGAAGCACTTCCGGGTACTCAAGCGCCTGGCCGACCACGGGGTTTTCTCGGCAGGAGCCATCTTGGTTGGCACCCATGCCTTCCTCGCCTACCAAAACGTCCTGGGCCTGATCTGGGGCGATCCCGGCCAGACCGTAGATCTCGACTCTGCCCACGCCGGTCGCAACCTGTCGCTGGCCATCGCGCCCGATGCACGGGTCGATGCCCATTCGGCCATCGAGTCGCTGCACCTGGGATTTGTTCCGGTCAACAGCGGCACGCGCTACGTGAAGCCCGATGAGCCAGACTTCGACCTCGACTGGCTGACCTCACGCACAAGCGTAGGGGATGAGCCCGTGCCCTGCCAGGCATTGAATGTGATGTTGCAGCCGCTGCGGTTCATGGAACTTGCCCTGGAGGCGCCTGTTCCTGCGGCCCTCCTGGGCAGCACATCGGCCATCGTCGTCAACTTGCCGGCCCCTGCTGCCTATGCCGTCGCGAAGCTGCTCGTGGCCGCTGAGCGCACTGGTGACAGCCGATCGAAGTCTAAGAAGGACATCGCACAGGCCGCAGCGCTGATCGACTATTTCGTCCAGCGCGATCCCGATGTCATCGTGGAACTGCTTGAGCAGACTCGCGCTCGTGGCCCTGCTTGGAGAGAGGCGCTGGAGATGGGCCTGGCAGACTTGAATCGGGCATGGCCCCGTATCGGGGGCAGCTTGCCGGCGCTGGGCTGACGCAGCCGACGGAACCACCGATCTCCCGGACCCGTTGCGTTAGCGCGGCGGGAGGAGAAAGTCGAGAGCCCCGCCACGCAGTCGCTTGACGCCATTGGGCTAGCGGCTCAGCTCGGGCGGAAGCGCCTAGTCACGGGGCCCCTTTGGGGTTGCCCTTGCAGTCTTGTCGCCATGCAGGCGGAACACGGCCACGGCTTGGGCCAGCGCTGTGGCCTGGTGTTGCAGGCTCTCGGCGGCGGCCGCGCTTTCTTCCACCAGGGCGGCGTTTTGTTGCGTCACCTGGTCGAGCTGGTTCACGGCCTCGCCAATTTGGCTGATGCCCTTGCTTTGCTCGCCGCTGGCCGCGCTCATCTCGCCAATCAGGTCGGCCACGCGGTTCACTTGCGACACCACCTCGCCAACGGTCTGGCCGGCTTTTGCCACCAGCAGGTTGCCGGCTTCCACGCGCTCAACGCTGGCGCTGATCAGGCTTTTGATCTCGCGCGCTGCTTCGGCGCTGCGGCCGGCCAAGCTGCGAACCTCGCTGGCGACCACGGCAAAGCCACGGCCTTGTTCTCCGGCGCGTGCCGCTTCCACGGCGGCGTTCAGGGCCAGGATGTTGGTCTGGAAGGCGATGCCGTCGATGGTGCCGATGATGTCGGCGATCTTCTTACTGGACGAGGTGATCTGGTCCATGGTGCTCACCATCTGGCCCATCACTTGCCCGCTGCTTTCGGCCACACGGGCGGCGCTGCCGGCCATTTGCGCGGCTTGGCGGGCGGTTTCGCTGTTGTGGTTGACGGTAGCGGTCAGTTGCTCCATGGAGGCCGCCGTTTGCTGCAGGTTGCTGGCCTGCTCTTCGGTGCGCTGGCTCAGATCCACATTGCCCTGGGCGATCTGGCCCGAGGCGGTGGCCACGCTGTCGGCGTTGCTGCGCACGTCGCTGACGATGGTAACCAGCGACGCGGTCATCCGCTGCAAGGCAGCCAGCAGTTGGCCGGTCTCGTCTTGGCGGCCGATGGTGATCTCGGTGCTCAAGTCGCCGTCGGCCACGGTTTCGGCCAGCTGCACCGCCTGGCGGATGGGCCCGACGATGGAACGGGTGATCCACCAAGACAGAAACACGGCCAGCACGGCGGCCACGCCAGCGGCGAGCATGATGCCCAAACTGGCGCGGGCCACATCGGACTCGGTCTGCTCGGCCGAGGCATTCTTCAGGTCTTTTTGGTAGGTCACCAGCTGCGCCAGCGTCCCAAGGTAAGCCTGCTGCGCGGGGTCGGCTTCAGCCACCAAGGCGGCCTGGGCAGCACCGGCTTCCAGCTTCAGCCCCAAGGCGACGACTTTGTCCACCGCAGCGTTGTAGGGGCCGCGCTTGGCTTCGGCGTCGGCCCACAAGCGCTTGCCTTTGTCGGAGGTGAGGGTTGCCTCGAGCGACTTGATCAGCTCCCCGTTGCGGGCCCGGACTGCTGCGATGAGAGCGACCTCGCGCTGAGCCGCGGCTTCGTCAGTCAGCAGCACCACATTGCGGACGGCACTGGCGATGGCGCCAGCGTTGTCCGTGAGGCTGCTCAGCTGCTCGGTCTTGACAATGCGGTCCTTGACCAGCAGGTCGACGTCAGCTTGGATGTGCAGCAGCTGGGCGCGGCCGTACAAGGCGACACCCACGGTGATGGCGATGGAGACGCCGAAGGCCAGCGCCAAACGGGTACCGATCTTGAGGTTTTGGAAAGCAAGCATGGAGCACTCCCAGGTGTGGTGTTGGATCCATCGGCCGTTTGCAGTCGTTTGACACCGTTTACGAGCAGGCCCGCCGCGCGCCAGCCTGAGGATAGGTGGTCGAGTGCGCGCATTCTCCTGTGTTGGACAAATGCTCGCCCCACCGCCAAACCGGGCTCGAGCGCCCAGTTATTGATCCGGCACTCAAACACCTTCAAGCCGCGTACTTGACGATGGGGTCTTGGAAGTAGCTCATCACGCGAGCCGGATCGCTCTGAATTCGCTGCATGTGCTCGCTCGCGACGGCTTGCAGCTTGGCCTTCGTGCGCA
>JBKCVH010000039.1:0-2962 GCA_046317675.1 Burkholderiales bacterium | reverse complement strand
AGCCCACACTGCTCGCCCAGTAGCGGTGGACCATCTCGACCCATGCTTTGCCATGCGTGACCGGGCCCTGAGGGCGCAAAGCCTGCTCAGCGGCGATCTCAGTCCGAGCGCCAATGGGACTCGCTTCGCCATAGCAGCCTGGCCAGTCCGGGCAGCCCAGTCCGGAGTCGCTCAATCGTGTGAACGCACCGAAGATGATGAGGTCAAAGGTAAGAAATGCGGTCAGCAGCGTGAGGGCTCTCAACTTGCCGCGCGCATCAAGGGCCCTGCTCCGCATGTACCAGATTGCCAAAGGAACTGCGCCCAGCGCCAAGCCGAGCAACAAGAGCTCCAGCAAGGGGGCCAGGTCGACCAAGGCCGGCTGAGCCGTCATTGCGGGCGCCCTGGCAAGTCCCAGCTATTCGAGGCTCGAAGCAGCTTCTTCAAGTCGCTTTTGACACTCTGTGGGTCCGGCCGCACCGGTGAACGCCACATCCAGCGCCCCATAGGGTCCACGATGTAGAGATGCCCGGTCAGAGACTGGCCCGTGGCGGGCTGAAGCCACTGCGCCAGAGCGTCCCGGTCTGTGCGTAAGACGGTCATGCCAGGGCTTTGGCTTAGGCTGGCTTCCAGCTCAGGCTTGATCGGGGCGTCGTCCACGACAAGCCACACCTTCTCGACGCGATCGCGCTCTTTGCCCAGCATTTCGCGCAGTTGCCTCTGCATGAACAAATGCTGCTCACACTCTCCGACGCAACTTCCGCCATCCACCACCACCAAAAGCCATTGGTGCTTCAAAGCTTCAGCGGAAACCGGTGTGCCATCCAATCCTTTCAGCGGCAGATTGGCGGGCAGTTCGCGAGGCGGATGAATCAGTTCCCCGTAACCCTGGCCGCGAGGCTGGATGACGTAGAAGGTGAAGTAAGAGCCGATCACTGGGAGTGCGCACAGAAACACCACGATGACCATCATCCAGCGACCCCGCTGGGTTTGCTCGCCCCGCATCAAAGCATCCACCGGTGTTTGGCCATGAACCGCCATATCAAGCGGCGTCTCGCGCTCTGTGGCGCTTTCGGGGGAGGAGTTGGAACCAGACATACAAACCCACGGTCAGAAGAGAAAGCGCAAACCACTGAAATGCATAGCCGTGGTGCTTGGCTATGCCCAGATCCACCGGTGGCCAGTCGCAGCGCAGCGGCTGGCAATTGCTGGTTTGCCAAAGCACCCAGTTGTGTTGGTGCGTGCCGGCTTGCGCAGACTTCACCAAGTCAAGATTTTGCCGGACTCCCCCCTGCGCCGAGGCCCCGAGCTCGAAAGCCCGTGAGGCATAGCGCGATAGCCGCCCCTGGACTGTCACGCTGCCTGTCGTCGCGACCGGAAAGGCAGGCGCTTCGTAGGAATTGCTGACACGCGGCACCCATCCGCGTTGCACCCAAAGCACGGACCCATCATTGAGCTCCAACGGCGTAACCAGAATGAACCCAACCTGACCATGATGAGGGCGGTTGCCGAGCCAAAACTGTTCTTGTTCACGCCAGCGGCCGCTTGCAACGAAAGAGCGATGCTCAGCCGCATTGGGCAGGTCGGCCACCGCCAACGCTGGCAACTGCTCGGCAGCCTCCCGCTTGCTCTGAAGACTCAGCTTTTGCTCCGCACGATCGAGCTGCCAAAAGCCGAGGCGAGCCGTCAAAGCGATTGTCAGCAGGGCTGCCACCAGAATGACCCCGCGCCGGTAGTCAACTCGCATAGAGTGTCGGCATGAATTGGTTATTTCTTTTCGCCTTTGTCGGCATTCTCGGGGCCCTGGCGTCCGCTGGCTTTTTCATGTTGCGCCGGCCCAGCGGCGACGCCCGCAAAGACGCCATGGCGAAAGCATTGGCACTCCGCGTAGCTTTGTCGGTCAGCCTGTTTTTGCTGGTTCTGCTCGCTTGGAGCTTGGGCTGGATCGAACCCCGTGGATTGCCCGTAGGGCGCTGAAATAGAAAGCGCCGCACGAGGCGGCGCCCTTCTTTCAGCGCTGGGTTGCTTACATCCAGTAAACGATGATGTAGAGGCCCAACCAAACGACGTCAACAAAGTGCCAGTACCAAGCTGCGCCTTCGAAACCGAAGTGGCGGTCTTTGGTGAAGTGGCCCTTCTGCAAACGCAGCGTGATGAACACGAGCATCAGCATGCCGACGAACACGTGAAAACCGTGGAAGCCCGTCAGCATGAAGAAGGTGCTGCCGAAAATCCCGCTGGTGAGCTTGAGGTTTAGATCCCGGTACGCATGCACATACTCGTACGCCTGCACGCCCAGAAAGACCAAGCCCAGCGCGACGGTTGCCCACATCCAAGTGATGGTCTTGGCACGGTTACCTGCAATCAACGCGTGGTGCGCCACCGTGAGAGTGATGCCCGAGGTCAGCAACAAGGCGGTATTGATGGTCGGCAGTGGCCATGGGCCGATGGTGCTGAAGGCCTCCACAGTGCCCGCTGGCGAAGCGGTCGCACCAGCCGTTGAGCTTGGCCACAAGGCCTTGAATTCAGGCCAAAGCAGACGATGTTCGGCATCGCCCAACATGGGGACGGAGTGCACTCGAGCCCAGTAAAGAGCACCAAAGAAAGCGGCGAAGAACATCACCTCCGAGAAGATGAACCAAGCCATGCTCCAGCGAAATGAAACATCAATTCGATCGCTGTAGAGCCCACCCTCACTCTCGCGGATGGCATCGCCAAACCATTGCTTGAGAACGAAGAGCCACATGAACAGGCCAAACACGAGCGGGTACACCCCCCACGCATGGTGGTTAACCCATTGACCGGCACCAAGGATCACAAAGAACAAGCCCAGCGCCGCCATCGCGGGGTGACGCGAAGGGCCAGGGACAAAGTAATAAGGCGTGGTGCCCGGGGTCGTTGCTGCCATAAAGGTTTCTCCTCGACTCGTTCTATCTATTCGTTGATTGCAGTTCGGTGCTCAGCGAGTCGCCACACCACTGCC
>JBKCVH010000038.1:0-16216 GCA_046317675.1 Burkholderiales bacterium | reverse complement strand
GGTGACCACTTCGCCGGCGTGCTGCAGCAAATAGAACAGCACTTCGAGCTGCTTTGGCTCCAGCTTGACCACCGTTCCGCCGACCGTGAGCCCCAGGGACCGCCCGTCAAAGACGCAGTTGTCGAAGCGGAAACGCAGTTCACGACGAACGGAATCCGTCTGTCGGCGGGAGGGCGATGTTTGCATGTCCTTGATTTTAAAGGGGAATTTTTGCACCGATGAAAGGTAGGAAAAAGGCTCGGAATCCGTCAGGACTCGCCCAGGGGGCTTCGGCCAACCTCCGCACTGTGTTGACCGGACTGTACGAATGGGAGCCCGGGCACCTCTCACCCTCACAACTGAGCGGATCAGGCTCAACCCTTACTTCTTCGACCCTTAGGAGCGACCCACCATGACCTCGCTGTGCCTCTGTTGCAACACATCCCATCTCGCCTTGGTCCCACCGGCGGCTACCGCTTTGCCCGCGAATGCGGGGCGAAAGGTATGGCGCTGTGCAACTGGCGCACGCCCGCAACCCTCCCCCACATCTGCACCCTGAAGACTTCCATGAACACCCACTCCATCTTCGCCACGCTAAAGACGCTGGCCCTGACCGGCGCAGTTGCTGGCCGACATCCTGCGGGCGATCAGCAGCGGGCCTGGGCGCGCACGGGTCGGCCACTGCAGGCCACGACCTCCCTCCGCACCCTCGTCCTGGCCCTGCTGTCGCTGCTTTTTGCAGGCCACGCGCAAACCGCGCCTGTCACGTACACCTTTGAAGGCCGGTTCAACGGCCAAACCTCCGGCGACGCCGCACTGGTCGCGCTGGTCAGCCCCTTGTTCAGAGCCGGGCTGGACGTGCGCGAAACCATCACCTATGAAACCACCACGCCCACCGACGGTATCGGCCAGGGAAACCGCACGCGGTATCACGCCATCACCGACACGCAGGTGCAGTTGGCGGGCTTCCAAGACTTGGTGTCCGATCGATTCGGCGCTTGCCCGAGCCGGGTCAGCGCGCTGCTCTGCAGCATTTACGTGGAGGACGGCGCGGGGCGAGCCAGGGGGTTCGACCCGGATTACATCGACCTGTTCCCAGCCGGAGTGAGCAGCGCCGCACTGAACGCCGCCCTCGGCGGTGCACGGCGGGTGAGTTTGCAAGTGATGCTGTTCTTTGTGGATTTCGACGGCCAGTCGCTGCTGGACGACTCCCTGAACTTCGACCCCACCGCCCTGCCACTGACGGGCTGGTACGGGTCGGTGGGCGTGTTCTCTAACGGCGCCAACGGGCTCGACTACGCCACCTTCCTGTTCAGCGTGGACGCGATCAGCGCTGGCCATGCCGACAGCCACGCCGTGCCCGAACCTGCGAGCCTGGCCCTGGTGTCGCTCGCCCTGCTGGCTCTGGCCGGCAGGCGCCGACAGCGCCAAACCCCCTGAGGCCCTGATGGGCGCCCCCCGTTGTGGCTCTGAGGCCATTCAATCAAAAGAGGTTTTTATGAATTTAGCTCGATCCGCTGCGGCTTTAGCAATCGGTGCCGTCATCGCAGGTCAGGCCGGAGCAGCGCTTGTGACATCCACGGCTGGTTTTGGTCCTGTGCTGGTTGTCAACTTCTCGCAATTCGCCGAGACGTGCGGCTTCCCGGGCTGTACAGGCCCCGTCAATGTGGGGGGCTTGGTCGGCGAGACCATCACCTATTCGGCGAGGAGCAGTAATGTGCTGGGCGGTAACTTCGTGTCTTTCTTGGGTGACAACAGGGCCTGGAGCAGTGTTCGCAACGGCTGGGTTTCCATTTCTGGCACCGGATTCATGCAGTTTGCGTTTGACGCGGGTCCAGTGTCGGGCGTGGGGGGGTTCGTCAACTATGCGCCTGGAACGGGTGACGCGCTCATGGAAGCGTTGGACCAATTCGGGAATGTCATTGAGGCATACGACATATCCGCCCTTGCACCGATCTCGACCCCAATTGAGTTCAACGCCGGTGCCTTTCGTGGCATCCACCGTTCAAGCGCTGACATCTACGGTTTCAGGTATTCCAATGCCTTCGGGGTCCTGGACGATCTAACTTTCGCGCGCGTTAATGCTGTGCCTGAACCCGGCTCGCTGGCCTTGCTGGCACTCGCTGCCGCCGGTGCAGCCCTGGCTTCGCGCCGGCGCACACCCGCCCGCCGTAGCGCCTGACGCAACCGCGCTACGCGCCGACAGGAAGCCCGCCATGTCCAAAGCCCTCGACGACCTGCTAACCAAGCTGCCGCTGTGGCTTGGCCAGTTCACGCGCACGCTGACCCACCCCAGCCAGGTGTTGGCCGAGCAGTTGGCCGCGCCCGACGCGCCGGCCGACGCCAAAGCCGACGCCAAAGCCGAGGCCAAGACCGAAGCCCGCCCGGTTCAAGACGGGGTGAGCTTCCTCATCCTGTCGTTTGCCGTGGCGGCGGGAGTGAGCATCGCGTTTCCAGTGCCCAGCATGTCGGCCTTGGAAGCCGCCAAGGCCGACGGCGCGCTGGCGCAAAGCGCGGCGGTGTTGCGCAACCTCTTCGTGTTCCTGGGCGCCGCCGCCTTGGTGCACGGCGGCAGCAAGCTGCTGGGCAACCGGCAGGCCTTTGCCGGCTTCTTCGGTGCCGTAGCGCGCTTTGGCGGTGCCACGCTGGTGCTGCTGGCCCTGGCAGGGGCGTTGACAAACGTCGGCATGGTCGACCCCATCGTGGCGCGCAACTGGCAGGAACTGCGGCAGCTGACCCAGGCCTTCGCCCTGCCCATGGAAACGGTGCTGTGCAAGGTGGATGCGAAGACGGGGCAACTGCCTCCGGGTACCGATCTTGGCGCCTTCAATCCTGAGGTATTGCTCAAAGGCCAGACCTTGTTCCTGGAGACCGTGACCCGGCCGATGTTCCTGATCGCCACCGGCCTTGAGTCCGTCTGCCTGTTCGCCTTGAGCCTTTGGTTGGGCTGGGTGTGGTGGCGCTACTTGCGCGTTAGCGGCCTCAATCCTGCCCGTGCGCTGGCCGCCAGCGCCGTGAGCGCCGCCGGGCTGGGTGCGGGCTACCTGCTGCTGGCGCTGATTGCCGGTGGACAGATGACCTCGCAACTGATGCAGAAATGCTAGCGAAGCGCGGCGGCGACCAGGACCTCAGACGAGCACCACCTTTGAGCGTGCGAACTCCATACCGATCAACTGAAAAGCCGAACAGGGATTCTGATGACAACCAACAGCAAGCTGATCAAAACGGGCCACGAAGGCAAGGCACTCGCTGAGGTTTTGGCCTCCCCGGCAAAAGTCTTGGCCGGCGTGACGGAGTCTCAGCAGAAGGCACTGGAATTGCTGGGCATTCGCACGGTGTTCGACCTCGCCTTCTCGCCAATCTTCAAGGTCGCCCATGAACTTGAAGCGGCAGCCAGTGACCCCAAGCATCCTCTGACTCGTTTCGGGCTCATGCCAGCCGGGCTCGTCGATGGCACGGCGCCGGGGCTCACACCTCAAGAGCTGCTGGATGACAGCACCGAGCAGCTGGCGGGCGTGAATGCGCTGGCGGCCAAGGAGCTGCTCAATGCGGCTGGCATCGCCACCATTCGCGACCTCGCTTTGTGGCCACCTTACGAAGCGGCGCGCTCCCTCAGCGACATCAGGCCACAAACCGATGACGAGGGCCAGTACACCGCCCCGGAGATCGTGCCGAAGTTCGGCGAGTACGCGACCGACATCGTCTATTACCCCAAGCTGATCACCATCAGCGGCCCCGACGATGCCGCCAAGGAGCTGGACAAGCCCATCGACATCATGGCCCCGCCTTCGGCCGGCGGCCTCAAGCCCTATCTCGGCGCCCGCCTCACCTTTCAGCAGAGCTGGACACCCGAGGCCATCACGCTCGGGCGGTTGCTGCACTCCTTGTCGCTGGCGCCCGGCGAGTCCACAAGAATGGCGGTCATCGACTGGACCCGCAAGACCCGCACATCGAGCGAGGAAGAGGTCAGCCAGAGCGAATCGGTCAGCAGCCGCAGCGATCAGAACAGCAGCTTGCAGGAAGTCACTTCGGCGGTGGCCTCGGAAATGCAGGAGGGCATGTCTGCCAGCGCTTCCGCCAGTCATTCGAACACTGCGGCAGTGGCAGGGGCAGCTTGGAGCCCCGTCGGTGCTGGGGCGGCGGCGGCGGCCCAGGCCACCTCGGAGTCGGCTGCAACAAGCGTCTCCGCTTCCGCTGGCCGCAAGGAGATGCTCTCGGACTATGGCCAACAGATCGATCGGTCCACCGAGCAGGCCAGCGTGTCCGCGCGCAGCAAGCGCGCCGCCATGGTGACAGAGACTTCACAGTCCGAGCATGAAGAGCTCAGCACCCGCGTGGTCGTCAACTACAACCACATGCACGTGCTCAATGTCCTGTACTTTGAAGTGGTGCAGCTGTACCGCGTGCAGCTGAAGCTCGACAAGGCCGAGCGCGTTTTGTTCGTGCCCATGCAGGAGTTCCGGTTCGATGACTTGGTGGTGGAACGGTTCCGCCACATCCTGATTACCGCCGCCCTGGGGCCTGAAGTGCGCTCTTGGTTACAAAACCGCAATGGCTGCGTCATCGGGGTGTTGCAAGCGAAGAGCGCCACAAAAATCAATGAAGTACTGCGCGCCCTCGATACCAGCCCCATCGATAAGCCAGAGGCAATACGACGGGCCAAAGAAGCCGCAAAGGCCGCGGGCGAACTGAAAGCCTTGTTCCAATCGGCGCGAGCCATCCCCGGCGCCATCAGCGCCAGCAATGGCGATGACACCGAATGGGAACTCAGCGGAGATTGCAAGCTCTTGCATGTGGGCTGGGACGCCAGTAGAGCGCGCGTCGAAGCGGTGGAGATTCGTACTGAAGCCGGCCGCAGCATCGAACTGCGCACCAATGCAGGTCTAAATGCCCAAACCGTGAGCCCAGCCCCCCAGCTGGCGCCTGGCCTTCTCGCCGCAGAACTCGAATCCATCAGTTTGAAGATCAGCAGCGCGGACCGGCCAGTCAGCCAGAAGCTCTTGCTCTACTTCATCACCGCGGCCGGCCGCGTGTTCAAAGTGCCCTGCCACCTCGTCTTGCCCGCCAAGCAGACCACGGTTCAGTTGTTGAGCTTCAACTCCGACCTCGAACTCAACCAACTGCTTCGCCACCTCAACGAGAACGCGCTGTACTACAGCCAGCACATCTGGCTGCGCCTGGATGCGCAGACCCTGGGCCTGGTGCTCGCACCTTTCATGTTCAAGAAGAAGCGCTTGGTCGAATACGCCGACAAGAAGCCGATCGCTGTCAACGGCCGGCACCTTGCGTTTGTGTTCCCGGACGATGACGATCAGGAATGGCAAAAGTGGGAGACCACCCGCCTCAGCAAGCCCTATCTGAGCAATCGGCTCGTGGCCCTGCCTACGGGAGGTGTCTTCGCCGAGGGCGTGCTGGGTCGCTCGAACTGTGCCGAGAAGATCGACCTCACCCGCTTCTGGAATTGGCAAGACTCGCCGCCGCCCATCCAAGCACCTGACATCGCCGCGCTCCAGGCCGGCCAGCACGCCGTAGAGAGCGCACAACGCGCCGGCGGGCTGGAGGCTCCCATCGTGAACATCATGAACCCGCAGCCTTTGCCGGACCCCTCCGGCGTGGGTGCCATCCTCGGCGCCATGGCGAACGGCAGCATGTTCCGCGATATGAGTGGGCTGGCCGGCACCCAGGCCATGGTCAATGCGGGCATGCAAAGCACCAGCGCCCTGGCTGGCCAGTCTTTGAACAGTGTCGTGGGGCTGACGGGCGCGGTGGCGCCGCTGGGCCTGAGGGGCAGCGCTGGCACGGGCGCAGGTGCAGGACGCCAGGCACTGGGCGCTGTCAGCAACGGCTTGCCCGGCGGGACAGCCAGCGGCGCTTCGGGACTTGACCCCGCCACGAGCATTGCGAGGGGGGTCGAGCGGCGCATCAGCCCCTTGACCAGCAACCCCACCGCTGTCGGCGGGGGCATCAACCTGGCTCGCGAGTTGGATCGCAGCGCCGGTGGCCCGCAACGCGCAGCAGGCACCAGTAGCGCGGCCTTGCTACAAAGCAATGAGGCCGGCTTCTTCCGCTCCAACTTCTCGTCCGAGGAGGCCTTCAATGTCGGTCCTGCCGAGCAATCGGGCTTCTTGGTGCCGAAGGGCCCGATCCCCGAGAAAGGCGACTCCGGTTCGATACGCGAAAACCTGCCAGAAGCCCTGCGCTCCCCCACCGACGCCGGCGTAGCCCTCAACAAGGCACTGCGCGACGCCCCGGACGACTCGGCCTCTACCGCCGCTGCACGCATCAACGAAACCTTCCTCAGCGACTTGCAGCCCTTGCTTGAGCAGGCGGCCAGCAACGATGACAAGCTGGACCAAGCGCTGCGCCTGAGCTTGGATCTGCAAGCGGCGCACGAACTCGCCGGTTTGGCCGGCGACGGGCCGCTCGGCCGCGCAGCACCCGCGCTGGCCAGGGCTTGGCGCGCCGCGCTCGCGCGCAGCGTTCGGGAATTGGCGGGCGGGCAGCTGACCGCGCTGAAGCGCTTGGAGCGCTTGATGGCGGCGGCACAGGCCGGCTTCGATCGCCCGCTGGGCCTGAGCGATGCGGAGACCGACCTGACGACCCAGATTCAAGGCGCCGGGCTGACGCTCAGCATCGAAGCCCAAGCCCAGCCTGCCGAAGTCAAAGCCGGCCAGCAGGTCAGCGTGTCCGGTGTGGTCAAGCTCAAGGCAGGATCCGGACAGGGCTTGGCGGTGGCAAACGCCCGCGTAAAGGCCGTGTCTTTGCAGTCTCTGGAGCGCAGCGCAGAGCTGGTGTGTGATGCCAGCGGCGCTTTCGTTCTGAACCTGACTCACGACCCGCTGGCCCTGGGCAGCGATGCCAATGGCCCGCGCTCCCCTGACCTCGACTTTTCGGTGGCGCTGCTGGCGCTGCACCCGGCCTCCGACGCCTTGCAGGCGGACAAGCTGGTCAAGGTGCCTGGGGCGCTGAGTAGCCAGCTGGTACAGGCCGTGTTCGACGACGATGGCAGCAATGCCTTGGCGGGCACCGTGGTCGTGACGCAGCCGAACCGCCAGATTCGGTTGACCTTCCAGACGCTCTCGGCGGGGGTGCCGGTGCGCAACGCTTCCGTGCAGGTGTCAGTCAACGGCAGTGCGCGCGTGACCCAGGCAACGGCTCGCACCGGCGATGCAGATTCGCGCGGGCTGAGCGGGGTCACCGTCTTGGCTGGCCCAGCAGGTTCGGGCGTGAGTTTCATCGCGCTGGTGACCACGCTGGCCAATGGCCGCAACGTGACCGCCCGAGCTGACTTGCAAGGTCCTTGAAAGCGATTCAGGGCTACACAGGAAGGGCGGTGAACTGAGCGCCGCCCTCAAGACCAAGCTCGACACGACAAAGCGCCTCCAAGCTCAGTCGCTCGACAGCATGGAGAAGCTCCACGCCATGCACACGCCCCTTCGGGTGCATTGCCAAAGGGAGTGCGGCCAAGAAGGGGGCATCGCAGACCTGCGGCTCCCGCTCATCCTTGCGCGCTGTGACCCTGGTTGACGGTCACCACATGGGGGGTCCAGCTCAGCGGCGCATGGGCAAGGCCGCCGCCGCGCTGCTTGGCGGTATACATGGCGGCATCGGCGGCCGAGAGCACGGTCGCCAGGTCAGGCCCATGCTGCGGCAAGCTGGCCACGCCCACGCTGACGCCCACCTCCAGCACGTGCCCCTCCGCCACAAAGGGGGCCTTGAACAGATCCACCAAGCGCTGCCCCAGGTTGCCGCTCTCATCAAGGCCCTGCCCGCCTTCGCACATCAGCCCGAACTCGTCGCCGCCAAGGCGGGCCAGCACATCCGAGCCGCGTGCCATTTGGCGCACGCGTTGGCTGGCTTGGTACAGGACTTGGTCGCCCACGGCATGGCCCAGGGTGTCGTTGATGGGCTTGAAGTGGTCCAGGTCAAAGAGGTAGAAGGTCAAGGTTTGGCGCTGGCGCCGGGCGGATTCCATGCGGGGTGCGGCGTGGCCGCGGAAGAAGCCCCGACTGGCGAGGCCCGTGAGGGCATCGGTGTTGGCCAAGCGCCGCAGCTCGGCCTCCAGCTCTTCGCGCCGGTTCAGGTCGCGCTGCAGGGCGGCGTTCGCTTCGCTCAGGCGCTGCGTGCGTTCGGCCACCATGGATTCCAAGTGGGCGTTGTCGGCCTGCAGCTGCGCTTGGGCGGCTTGCAAGCGGCCCACCAAACGGCGCAGCGCCGCGTGCACTCGGCCGATGTCGTCGTCGCCCAGGGGCAGGGCCGGGGTCGCCGGTGTGTTGCGGTCGATGTTGTCGGCGGCGGTGACCAACTCACCCAGCGGCCGGCCCACGGTGCGCCAGAACAGGAACTGCTGCAGCAGCAAGCCGCCCATGAAGAGCAAGCCAGCCAAGCCCACCAACCAGCCCACCTGCTGCAAGGTGTTGGTCAGCACGCGCTGGGGGTCGGTGGCCACCACCACCCAGCCGGCGGTGGCTTGGCCTTCGAGTCGAATGGGTTGCAGCACCCAGCCATCGGGCACGGTGCTGCGGCCCTCGCCCAACTCAGCCGGCCAAGCAGGCGAGCCGCCGAGGCTGGCGAACAAGCCCTGCCGTTTGGCATCGAACACCATCGCGCTTTGCAACAGGCCATTGCGCGGCAACACGGCTTGGCATTGCTCTTCAAAGCCCAACAGATCGGGCAGGGGCAGGCCCAGGGTCAGCAATTGCTCGGCGCGCTGAGCCAGCTCGCGGCCTGCGTCCTCGGCGAGGTGCGTGGCCTCGGTCTTGTGCTGCTGGTACAGCAGCAAGGCGCCCACGGCCACCAAAACAGCGGTCACCGTCAGTGCAAAGCACAAAGAGATCAGGTTCAGGCGCAGGGCCAGCGACATGCGACTCACGGGGCGCTTCCATCTGCCCACGCGTAAGCCGGCAGCACCCGCGCTTGCAGCAGCAACTTGGCGCTGGGGCGCAAGCCCAAGGCCCGCACCCGCTCCAGCGACACCATCGGTCGGCCCTTGCTAGAGGGCCGCGCCGGCAAAGCGGATGGCGCCACCCCGTCCAGCAAGATGCGCCGCGCCATCTGCCCCGCCAGGCGGCCCTGCTCCACGCCATCGACCGTCACGGCGCACAGGGTGCCGCGCTCCACGCGCGTGTCCCAGAACGAGAAGTCGGGGAGCCGGCTGTTCTCGGCCGTCCAGCGCAGCACCTGCTCGTAGTCGGCGTAGCCGCCGCCTTCGGCTTCAAAGCGGAACACCCCGAGCAGGCCCACGGCATCCACCTGGCCCTGCAGGGCCGCCATCTCGCGCTTGTAGTCTTCAAAGCTGCGCGGGGCGATCACCGCGCTCAGCGTCAGTTCGGGGTCTTTGTCCACCTCGGCTTGAAGCCGGGCCACCACCATGCGCCACATCGGGTCGTCATCAATCACCGCCGCCAAACGCAGCCGGCGCCGACCCAGCAAAGCCCGCAGCAGGTTGAGCGTGGCTAGGCCGTGCTCGTGCTCCATGGCGCCAGTGAGCAAAGGCTCATCCGCCAGCCCATGGCTGAGCAAGCTTTGGTTGATGCCGGAGAGCACCGTGGGCACGCGCAAAGGCCGCAAGGCCGCCACCACGCTGGACAAGGCCGGGTCGTCGGTCACGTACACCAGGTGCGGCTGCCACTCCCGCACCAGGGCCACGGCTTCGTCGGCCCGGTGCTGCACTTGCGCGGCGCTGCCGCGTTTGGCGTCCAGCGCCACATGGCGGGCTTGCATGGAGGCATCGCCCAGGCCGGCTTCAAAACCCCGCCATTGGTCTTTGTTCCATTGCCAGTCGGAGTGGTAGCTCATCACGTGAAGCACGCGCCGTGCTGGGGCTGCGCGGGCCGCTCCGGCCAAACCGCAAACACTTGCCCCCAGGCTCAGTGCGAGGGTTAGAGCCTCGCGGCGCCGGGTGTGTTCGCTCCAGAACATAGGCCTCCAATCGGATTGCCAATTCTGCGCCGTGCTGTTAGCGAAACAAGCTCATCGTGACCCACGCATCAGGGGCAAAAACCCTGATGTGCTGCAGGGCTTCAATCCTATTCAGCAAGCCGCAAGGAGCGGCACATCTGCTCCATGTCCTTGCCCTTCATGTTCGATTGCAGAAAAGCTTCTTGCGTGCTGATGGCCGCCACCTCGGCCGGACTGCCGCGCATCACCGTGCGCATCCAATCTTGGTAGGCCGAGACCCTGGTGTAGAGCTCTTTGACACCATATTCACCCACCTCACGGAGCCAGCTATCGGTGCGCGAGCTGACCCCCAGCAGCCAGTAGCGCCCCTGCTTTTGAACATAAGCCGGCCCCCCACTGTCGCCATTGCCTGAAACGCCTTCCAGTGGCTCGGCTTGATCGCCACTGTCGAAGCGAAAACTCAAGTCGCCGCCCTTGGCGCTCAACACGCGATTCTGGGCGCGGCGCAGTTGACCATCTCCTCGGGCCTGGGCCTGACCCTTGAGCCCGTTTCCAGCGCCACCGGCCCCAATGAACCAAACCACCTGACCGACCTCATCCGCCTGCGTGTAAAGCTCGGCCGGCTGCACCGAGTGCACTGGGCGGCTGAGTTTGATGAGGGCCAAGTCGTGAGGGCCGTCCAAACGGTGGCCATGGTGGCTGTAACGCGCCTCCACCTCGACCCGCTCCTTCCCCACACGGATGGGGTGACCCTTGTTCAGACAGAACACGGTGTGCGCGGCCGTCAAAACCCACTCGGGGTGAATCAAGGTGCCATGGGCGCCCACGCGATAGAAAGTCGCCAAGGGCGGAAAGTCCGCCTCTGTGGCGCGGTATCGGGCTTCTGGCACGTCGTGGCGCATCACGATGGCCGAGGCGGGTGAAGCGATGCAGCACAGCGCAAGCGCGTAAGCCAATGGCGAGGTGTAACTTGGGCAAAAACTGAGCATGCGTGCAGGGCCAAATGAGCCCACGGAAGCCGAGAAGGGCCGCAATCTAAGTCGGCACCCAGTCGAGCGAGCCGAGTTTGCGACAGGCTGGCGTTTAGGCGGCACGAACGATGCAGCCATAAGCCCAGCTGCAAAACGAAGGGGGCACAAGGGAATGTCGGCAGCGCAACCGACACGCTGGGTGACCATGTTCATGGTGCTGGTGGCGCTCATGGCCCAATGATCTGGCTGTTGGCAATGCTTGTTCACACTTTCGCCGCCTTTCAGCCAGGAACACCCGAAGCGCTCTGAACCACCCCTGACTTCCGGCTGGAGCGCCCCAGCGGGCACACTTCGGCCCTGTCGCATTGACCGGAGGCAAGGAAAGCCCCATGAACAACCCCAAGCGCATCGCTGGCACCCTGGTCGTGCTGGCCTTGTTTGGTAGCGCACTCTTTTGGGCGCTGCGCAGCACCCAAGAGACGAAGGCGATTGCCCAGGAGCAGGCCGTCATCGCGCAAACCGAGGCCATGAAAGGCCTGATTGCGGTGGACGTGGAGCCTTTCTTCAAGGACGAGCGCGTCATCAAGCTGCTCACCGCCAACCGCTTGCCGGTGCAGGCCGCCCGCGTGGGCAGCCGCGACATGGCGGGCAAGCTGTCCGATTCGCCCGACTTCTTCTTTGCCAGCGGCGTGGTGGCCGCCAACATGATCGTGGACGCCGCGCGCAAGGCCAACAAGCCGGCCACGCAGAGCTCGCCCTTCCACACGCCCTTGGTGGTCGCTTCTTGGGAGCCGGTGGCCAACATCTTGGCCAGCAATGGCATGGCCAAGGCGCTCGGCCCCAAGCTGTATGCGCTGGACATGGAGAAGCTCACCCAATCCATGCTCGCCAAGCAGCGCTGGCGCGACCTGAAAGGCAGTGCCGATTACTCGGTGTCGCGCAGCGTGCTGGTGTCCACCACCGACATCCGCCGCAGCAACTCGGCCGCCATGTACTTGGCGCTCACCTCGCACGCGCTGAACGGCGAGGTGGTGAGCGACCGCGCCAAGGGCAATGAACTGGCCCTGAAGCTGGCCGAGCTCTTCAAGCGCCAGGGCTTCCAAGAGAACTACGTGAACGGCGCCTTTGACGACTACCTGAGCATCGGCATGGGCAAAACGCCGCTGGCCTTCATTTACGAAAGCCAGATGCTGGCCCAGGCGCAAAAGGGCGGTGTGCGGCCCGAGATGGTGCTGATGTACCCGCAGCCCACCATCGTGAACAAGCTGGTGCTGGTGGCCATGAACGAGCGCGGCCGCAAGCTGGCCGAGCTGCTGGCCACGAACAAAGAACTGCAGGCCATTGCGCTGGAGTTCGGCTTCCGCACCGGCGACCCCGCCGCCTTCGCTGCTGCCGCTCAAAAGGCCGGCTTGGCCGTTGAGAACCAGCTCAACCAAGTGGTGGACCCGCCCAGCTTTGACTTGATGTTCGACATGATCGACATCGTCAGCAAGGAGATGAACCAATGATGCGCCGCATTGCACTCTTCCTCTCAGCGGCTCTGTTGCTGAGCGCCTGCAGCAAGCCCGACGAAAGCCCGAGCAGCCCCGCCGCGCCGCAGAACGAAGCGAGCACGCTGCAGGTGCTGGCCACCAGCGACCTGCGCGACGTGGAGCCGCTGGCGGCCCAGATTGAAGCCGCCACCGGCGTGCGCGTGAAGTTCCGCTTTGGCGGCACCATGGAAAGCACGCAAGAGGTGCTGGACGGCGCCAAGGCGGATGCCGCTTGGTTCGCCAATGCCAAGTACCTGCTGAGCGACGCCAACGGACAGCGCCGGGTCAAGATGCAGGAAAAAATCATGCTCTCGCCCATGGCCATTGGCGTGAGCGAAAGCGACGCCGCCAAGTACGGCTGGAACAAGCCCGACGCCAAACTCACCTGGGCCGACATCACCCGTGCGGCCAAAGACGGCAAGCTGAACTACGCGCTCTCCAACCCGGCCACCAGCAACCAAGGCTTCATGGCCCTGCTGGGCGTGGTGGCGGCGGCCGGTGGCAAAGGCGAAGCCCTGAGCGCCGCTGACGTGGACCGCCAAGCCATTGCCGACTTTTTGAAGGGCTACAAAGTGGTGGGCGACAACTCCACCTACCTCGCCGAGCAGTTCACCAAGCTGCAAGGCACGCGCGCCAATGCCTTCATCAACTACGAGAGCTGGCTGCTCACGCTGAACGCCAGCGGCAAGCTGCGCGAGCCGCTGTACCTGATCTACCCGCATGAGGGCGTGGCCACGGCCGACTACCCCTTCATGCTGCTGAACGAAGCCAAGCGCGCCGACTACCTCAAGGTGGTGGAGTACCTGAAGGGCGACACCGCCCAGATGTGGCTGGCCAAGCAAACCCTTCGCCGCCCCATGAAGGCCGAGCTGGCCCGCCAGGTGGAGAACCTGCTGCCGGCGCGCGGCTTCCAGGTGGAGCTGCCCTTTAGCCCCGACCGCGAGTTGGCCGATGGCCTCATTGACGCCTACCTGAACGAGTTCCGCCGCCCCATTGCCAGCACCTTCGTGCTGGACACCAGCGGCAGCATGCAAGGCAAGCGCCGCGAGCAATTGGTGGAGGCCATTCATTACCTGGCCGGGGCCGATGCCTCGCTCACCGGCCGTGTGGCCAAGCTCACCAACCGCGAGCGCCTGTGGTTCATGACCTTCAGCGGCAGCGTGCAGGCCCCTGTGCTCTTCGAGGTGCCGGCCGGTGCCAAGGTCAGCAAGGGCGTGCTGCCCCAGGCCGACACCGAAGCCAAACAGGCCGAGTTGCGCCGCGTGCGCGACGCCGCCGACGCGCTGAACATGGGCGGCGGCACGGCGCTCTTTGATGGCGTGTACGAGGGCCTGAACCACATGCTGGCCGAGCGCAAAAGGAACCCCAACTACCAGTACTCGGTGGTGGCCTTCACCGACGGCAAAAACACCGCCGGCCGGGGCTACGAACAGTTCCGCCAAGACTACGAGCGCCTACCCGAAGACGTGCGCGGCATTCCCGTCTTTATGGTGCTCTTCGGCGACGCCCGCGAGGACGAGCTCAAGGGCGTGGTGGAACTCACCGGCGGCAAAGTCTTCGACGCCCGCAAGACGCCGCTCTACCAAGTGTTCCGGGACATCCGGGCTTACCAGTGATGGCGAGCCGCGCACGGCCGCTCCGAAGCGGCGAGCGCCCCCTCGGGGGGCAGGAGCAAAGCGACGTGGGGGCTCCATGAGCGCTCTTTTTCGATGGCTCAACGCACCGGCCAACTGGTGCGGCTTTTTGCTGGCCACGGGCGTGCTCGTGCTCAAGGCACTGGGCTTGCTCGGCGGCATCGGCATCGGTGTGGCGGCGCTCGGCTACGTGGGCGGCTTGGTCGCCGGTAGCCTGTGGTGGGGCTGGCCCAGCTTCAAAGAACCTGAGTGGGAGCAGTTGCAGTTCAAAGACGAAGGCGATGCCCGCGAAGCCATGGGCCGCGCGCTCTCTGGCGTACGCCGGCTCACCGAGCACAACCCCGGCAACCGCATTCCGGCGCCCCTGGCCAAGCGCATTCAGCAGCTCTGCGAGCGGCTGGAGGCCTTGCTCGATCAATGGGAGCGCAGCAAAGGCCAGTTGCCGCTGCAAGAGAGCTTTCATGCGCGGCACATCGCCATCAGCTACTTGCCCGAGGCGCTGAACACCTACCTGAGCATTCCCACCCACTTCGCCAGCACCAAGTTGCTGGGCAACGGCATGACGGCACAAGCCACCTTTGAAGGCGTGCTGGCCGAGCTGGAGACCAAGGTCGAACAGCTTGGCGACGACCTGGCCGGGCAAGACGCCCAGGCCTTCCTGACCCACAGCCAGTTTTTGAAACAAAAGTTTGGAGCCAATCAGAAATGAACACCACCACCAAGACCGCCCAGCCCGTCTTCACCCTCACCGCCCCCGAGGTCATCACCCCGGTCGAGCCACCGCAAGCCGTGGAGGCCGTGCCACTCAAGGCCGAAGTGGCCAGCAAGGTGGACGAGCAAGTGCAGCGCTTCATTGACGCGCTCGAAAAAGAAGACCTGCACAGCGAGCCCTTCAAGGCGCGCCTGGACAGCGCCTTCCAGCTCGGCCGGCAGGAAATCAGCATCGCCGCCAGCCTCATGCAAAGCAGCCTCATGCAGCGCAACTTCGTGGGCGCCACCGACACCCCGGCCTACAAAGCCATCTCCGCCATTCGCGCCCAGCTGGACGACCTGAACCCCGGCAAAGAAGGCGACCTGTTCCAGCCGCGCAAGCTGCTCGGCCTGATTCCCTTTGGCAACAAGCTCGAGGCCTACTTCCGCAAGTTCGAGAGCGCCGCCAGCCAACTGCAAACCAGCATGACCCAGCTGTATGCCGCCAAAGACGGCATCCAGAAAGACGTCATCGACATCGAAGCCACGCGCGGCAAGCTCTGGGAGGCCATGCAGTCCCTCGCCGCTGCCGCCCGCTTTGCCCGCACGCTGGACACGCGCTTGGCCGAGCGCGTGGAACAACTCAAAGCCACCGACCCCATGAAGGCCAAGGCGCTGGAGCAAGAAGTGCTCTTCTACGCCCGCCAAAACCTTGCCGACATCCAGACGCAGCAAGCCGTGAGCGTGAACGGCTACTTGGCGCTGGATGTGCTCAAGAAGACGGGCCGCGAAATGATGATCGGCTGCGACCGCGTGGCCACCACCGGCATGAGCGCCCTGGCCGTGGCCCAAACCGTGGCGCGCGCCACGGGCAACCAGATTGAAGTGATGCAGATGCTGCAAGGCGTCAACGCCACCATCGGCAGCCTCATCAACCAAACCGGCCAAGCGCTGAACTCGCACGTGGAGCAAACCGCAGAGTTCGCGGCCAACCCCATGCTGGGCATCGAGCAAATTCAGTCCATGTTCGACCAAACCTTCCAGGCCATGGACGCCATGGACAACTTCCGCAGCAAGGCCATTGAAACCATGGGCGCCAACAACAAGCTGATCGAGGCGCAATTGCAACGCTCCGAGGGCTACATCGACCGCGTGCGGCAGCAGCAGGCACGGGAGGCGGTTTCTGTGGTGGATGCCGGCCCGGTGAAGCTTTGAGCTGACCTTGCTTTTAAGGGTTCTGGTTTTGAAGCAATGCGTAGCTTGAAGAGCGCACTGGATTCAGTATTGATTAGGAAATGATGGAAAAGCTACTTTCAAGCGTTGGTTCGCTGCTCTATGGCATGCGTTTCACCATGCTGTTCTTTTACGTGGGCCTGGTTGCCATTATTTTTGGCATTTTGGGAAAGTTTCTACTGGAAACTTACAAGCTCATCAACACTTTGCTATTTGGCAGTCTGGAAAAGATTGACCTCATCATCAAAGTGCTGGAACTGGTCGACATGACCATGGT
>JBKCVH010000037.1:0-7138 GCA_046317675.1 Burkholderiales bacterium | reverse complement strand
AGGCTGTCCATCTGACCCACGGGCTTGGGCGCCTTGCGGCGCTTGGCCCAAAGTCTTAACGACATCACCTTGACCGGCCTGACTGATGGTGCCACTGGCTTCATCTGCTTCGGCGTGGGGAAGATACGAGGTCTCGCCTTTCTCCTTGGGAGCACGTGCTAGGAGAAAGTCGAGACCTGACCCCCGAGCTGCGCAGGGCTATGGCCTCTCAGAGACCAGCTCCGGCGTGACCAGCGACCGCACCGATACCGACCGCTTCACCGGCACCGTGGGCCTGCCCATTCCCGGCGTGCACATCCGCATCCTCAGCGACGACGGCCTCGACCTGCCCCCGGGCGAACCGGGCGAAGTCGTCATCCACGGCCCGCAACTCATGCGCGGCTACTGGAACCAAGAAGCCGAAACCCGCGCCGCTTTCACGCCCGATGGGGGCTTTAAGACGGGCGACATCGGCGTGATGAACGCCCAGGGCCAGTTGAAGATCGTGGACCGCAAGAAGGACATGATCATCGTCAGCGGGTTCAAGGTCTACCCGGCCGAGGTGGAGGCGGTGGTGGGCGGCCACCCTGGGGTGCTGGAGTGCGCGGTGGTGGGCGTTCCGGATGAGAGGAGTGGCGAGGCGGTTCGGCTGTTTGTGGTGAGGCGGGACCCGGAGCTCAGTGAGGAGGTGCTGATCCGGTTCTGCGCTGAGCAGCTCAGTGCCTACAAACGGCCGCGGCAGGTGTCGTTTGTGGAGGGGTTGCCGAAAACTTCGATGGGTAAGTTGCTGAGGCGGGAGTTGCGGGTGATTGCGGCTGCTAGTAACGTGAGTAACGGGGGGCGCAGCAACGACAGTTAGAGCTCTTTTTCCCTCGCGGTTGTTCGCTAGGAGAAAGTCGAGACCTCGTATCTTCCCCACGCCGAAGCAGATGAAGCCAGTGGCACCATCAGTCAGGCCGGTCAAGGTGATGTCGTTAAGACTTTGGGCCAAGCGCCGCAAGGCGCCCAAGCCCGTGGGTCAGATGGACAGCCTTGACCGTTTCTTCGTTCGAGAGACCGAACGGTAACTTGGGCCTGAGGCGAGATCCCGCACCCCAGTGGCGCTTTGACTTTGCCTCGCGAGCCCGCATACGAGGAAGGTCGGAACGATGGAGAGTCTGATTCAGTTTTGGCTGGGCATTGATGTGTCCAAGAAGAAGCTCGATGTGGCCTTGCTCGATGAGCGCGGCAAGGTCAAGCAGAAGGTTTTTCCCAATGAACCAGCGGGCTTTGAGCAACTGCGCCAGTGGTTGAGCCAGCGCGGTGCCCACCCACTCCACAGCCGAATTTGCATGGAGGCCACCGGCCCCTACAGCGAGGCCAGCGCCACCGCGCTGGTCGACGCCGGCTGGGTCGTCGCAGTCGTCAACCCCGCGCGCGTCAAAGGCTATGCGCAGAGCCACTTGCTGCGCAACAAGACCGATGCGGCCGACGCCGCGCTGCTGGCTCGGTTTTGCGCGCAGATCCAGCCTGAACCCTGGCAAGCGGCCCCGCCTGAAGTGCGCCAGCTGCGCGCCCTCGTCGAGCGCCTGCAGGTGCTCAAGGACATGCAGCAACAAGAGCTCAACCGGCTCGAAGCCCACGCTGGCAACGCTAAGCTCGAAGCCTCGATCCGCGATCACGTGGAATGGCTGGAGCGGTGTGCGAGGCAGTTGCAGTCGGAAATCGACGATCACATCGACGGCCATCCGATGCTGCGGCAAGACGCACAGCTGATTGCCAGCATCCCGGGCATTGGCGAAGTGACCACCCCAAAGGTATTGGCCTTTCTTGGCGATGTGCGGCGCTTCAAGAACGCCAAGGCGCTAGCTGCCTTCATTGGCGTGACACCGCGCCTCAAAGAGTCGGGCAGTTCGGTGCGTGGGCGCTCGATGCTCAGTCGTTCAGGGCATGCGCAAATGCGCAAGGCGCTTTACATGCCTGCAATGGTGGCTGCCAGGCACAACCCGGTGGTGAAGGCGTTCGGAGATCGGCTTCGTGCCGGCGGCATGGCGCCCAAGGCGGTGATTGGAGCCTGCATGCACAAACTGGCGATGCTGATCTTCGGGGTGCTGCGCTCAGGCTTGCCGTTTGACCCGCGAATTGCGGTGCCAAGGGTTGACATTCAAGACGGTATCTGACCCCGTAGGCCGTCAATGGCTACAACGATGCATTGGAGGGGCTGACCGCAGGTTTGTACAAAAATTTTGGCATGGGCCACATGCTCAAAACACAGCTCTGATCGCAGCAGACTGCGCAGCAGTTTCATTTTGTGCAGTGACTACCAAGGAGCAAGACGATTGACCGCTTTAGGACGGATGCGGAGGCACGGCAAGACGAGATCGACCAGCTGATGCGAGGCCCAGGTAAGCCATTGGATACGCCCTTACCGCCATCCGGCGTAATGGGCTCATGCAGAAAAATCTTTGAGGTGCGGCAGCGAAACGTGGAGCGCTTCGACTTCGGCCAGTTCCTTGAGTAGGAAATCCACCGTTACCCGAACCCGCGGCGCCACCAAGGCCCTGTGGGGGTACTGCAGCGCCATCGTGCGGGCGCCACTGTGGTGCACCTTGGCCAAGATCACCTTGAGGCTCCCGGCCTTCAAGTGCGCCCACGCGTGATGAATCCCAGCCTGCGCAATACCCATACCGCTTACGGCCGCTGCGACGGCGGCTTGGGGGTCCGAGACCACAATCGCTGCGGGCGCTGGCAGCCGATCGTGCACGTGACCCGCCACGCTGAACGCCCAAGCTGAAATCTGCCCGCCTAGAAACCGCACTGCAATATGGCGGTGCTTGTCGAGGTCCTGAACCCGCTTGGGTACACCAAACTCCGCCAGGTAGCGTGGTGCCGCCACCAAAATGGTGGGCAAATCGCAGATCGGACGCGACACGAGGCTGGTATCGGTCAGGTTGCCACCCCGCACGGCAATGTCAAAGCCGTCGCGCACCACATCGACACGCCGGTCATCAAAGTCGACCTCCATGACGATGTCAGGGTACCTCTCTGCCAAGCGTGGTACCAAGGGCATCAGGTAGCGATGCCCAAAGGCGTTGCTGGTAGAGACCCGAACCCGCCCTTGCGGATGCGCCCGCTGCGCGGCAACGGAGTCAATCGCCGCGTCCAGCGCGTCGATGGCTTCGCGGGCACCTTGCAAGAACGCATGGCCTTCACCCGTAAGCTGCAAAGAACGCGTGCTGCGATTCATGAGCCGCACACCCAATGCGCCCTCCAGACCGGCAACGTTCTTCCCGACTGCCGCAGCACTGATGCCCAGGGTGCGCGCTGCTGCGGCAAAACTGCCACGGTCGGCCGCCTGCACAAAAGACAGCATGGCTCTCACGCGTTGGGTTGCATCCATGGCTAATTCTAAACCTCAAGTTGTTAATGCCAGGTAGATAAGTGTTATTCACTTTGTTAATTGAAAGGCTGACACTTCAACCCGTTCTCACCCCTTCACTCATTTCAATTCAAAGGAAATCAACATGGCAAACACCAACCAGAATACCGTCGCAATTCTTGGAAACGGCGTGGTCGGCGTCGCGCTGGCCAAGGGCTTTGCCGAACTGGGCTACGCAGTCGTCTTCGGTACCCGGGACGTAAAGGGCGACAAAACAGTGCAGGCGCTGGCGGCGGTGCCGGGTGCCACTGCAGCCTCCTTTGGCGATGCAGCCCGCGCCAGCACCGTGGCGGTCCTGGCCCTGCCATGGTCAGGCCTGGAGGCCGGGGTTTTGGCTGCAAGCGCAGACAACCTGGCTGGCAAACTGGTCATCGACCCAAGCAATCCATTGGACTTCTCAACGGGTGCCCCGACTTTGGGCCTGGGCCACACCGACTCCGCCGGTGAACTGGTACAACGGTTACTGCCCAGCTCCAAAGTCGTCAAGGCGTTCAACACCATCACGGCCAGCCACATGGTGCACCCTCAGTTGGCCGACGGAACACCAGACATGTTCATTGCCGGCAATGATGCGGCGGCCAAGGCGCAAGTGGCCGAACTGCTGCACGCGTTTGGCTGGCGCGCACCCATTGACATGGGCGACATCAAGGCTAGCCGACTGCTGGAACCCCTGGCCATGCTGTGGATCAGCTACGGCTTTCGCAACAACCACTGGACCCATGGCTTTAGTCTCTTGGGCCAAAAGGCGTAAAGGCCAAGGTGAACGCAATGAAACACACAGTCATCGTAGGCGGCACGCGCGGCATCGGCTTTGCAACCGCGCAACAGTTGTTGCAACTGGGACATCGCGTGACCGTCACGGGCCTGCGGCCTGAGTCGGTGGAAAAAGCCCTGTACCTCTTGGGCACCGCGGCGGCGGGCGTGACGTTGGATCTGAAAGACCCGTCCGCTCTTGCGTCAACCTTTGCAAGCTTGGGGCCCATTGACAACCTAATCCTCTGCGGCAGCAGTGATATCGCCTGGGGCGCCTTTTCTGTGCTGAAGATGGATGCCGTGATCACGGCATTGAACATGAAACTGATTGGCTACCTTGGAGCGGCACAGGCAGTGTTGCCCGCATTGGCTGCAGACGGCTCCATCACCTTCCTGGGCGGGGCCGCAGGGCGTGTCGCGCTACCCGGTACCGTGGGCTTAGCCGTAGTGAACGGAGCCCTAGAGGCCGCCACCCGCACAATGGCCAAGGAACTGGCGCCGCGCCGGGTCAACCTGGTTTCGCCGGGCCTTACCGACACCGAAGCTTACGATCACTTATCGCCAGAGCAAAAACAGCAAATGTTTACGGGCGCAGCGTCGCGCATCCCCGTCGGTAGAACGGCGAGCGCGAGCGAAGTGGCCCAGGTCGTGACGCTGGCAGTTACGAACGGCTTTGTCAGTGGTGCCGTACTCGATATCGACGGAGGACTTAAGGTGACTTGAGCGGATCAACAGAAGCAGGGGCACAGGCTTTGGGCCTTCCGAAGGCACTCGGGCTGCTCAATCTGAGTGTTCGCAGCCGCTCAATGGTGGGCCCGCACACTGGCACAGCTCCGTTCTCGGTTTGCTGCGCACATAACGAGTAAGGATAGATCGCGCGCAGCCGCGATCTGATCCGTTTGTTGGACAAGCCCGGGGCGCTCGGTGGTGGCCGTATGGATTTGCCGCAGCCCCTGTAGATTGATCCGATGGATCGGGGCGCGGACGGCAGGGTTTGAGGGTCTGCCGATGGACTGGGTACTCGCAAACTACGAGTCTTCGAGTCTTGGCGCAGTCTCTGAAGGTTCTGGTCTTCAGCGCGCAAGCCTTGCCCGCGGTCTGCTCCTACAGGCGGTGCAGCCGGGCTTGTGCAGTGGGGTTTGGCGTCTCTCAGTGCTTGGCGGCCTGAGCCGGTTGGGGTTGATCGGGCCGCACGGTGCGCGGCGCCACGGTGGCCGTTGCAGCGTTCACAGCGTTCGCAGCGTTTGCCGCCGCAACAGCAACCGCCTCCTCGGGCCGCATGCGCCGGCGCAGGATGCGCATCGGCTGGCCGCAAGCGCAGCGCCACACTGGGCGCTCAGGCGCTGGCTGGGGCGGCAATGGGCACGGCAGCGCCTGCGTGAGCTGCAACAGCCGTAGCAGGCGGCGGCTGTTGTGGTGCAGGAAGCCGAAGTTGCGCGTGCGCTGCAAGCCCCGGGGCAACACATGCTGCAACAGCAGCCACAGGAAGTCGGCACCGGGCAGCGATCGGGTAGCCTGCTTGCCGCTCTTGGCGTCGCGCCAGCGGTAGCGGACCTGACCGTCCTGGCACCCCAGGATGTCCGCCTCCTGAATCACCCCCCGGTACAGATAGCGCCCCAGGTAGCGCAGCGCCGCCTGCCCATCGCCCACCGCCTTGCAGTCCACCACCCAGTGTTTGGGCAGCTCGGCGATCAATTCGCTCGGCACAGGCAGCCCAGCCCGCGCCAGCGCCGCCTTGAACTTGGCCGCAAACACCGTTGCCAACGCTGTTTGGCTGAACAGATAGCCGCCGCGTGCAGGCTCACGGCTGCCGGGCGTCTTGCCCAGCCTCACCTTGGTGCGCCACAGCCGCTCTTGTGCATTGAGCGCAGCGGCCGGCATGCACACATGCACATGCGGATGCAAGCCCAGCTGCCGGTTGTGCGTGTGCAGCACCGCCACCGCGCCGGGCGTGCCTGCCAGCTTGGGGTCGTTCTGGCTGAAGGTCTTGAGCGTGGCCCAGGCGCACTGCATCAAGAGCGCGTAGACCCGGCGCTGGTGCTGCCAAGCAAGGGTGCGCAGCTGCGCCGGCAGCGTGAAGGTGACGAGAAAGTAAGTGGCCGGCACCAAGGCCTGGAGCTGGCGCTGTAGCCAAGCCTGGGATTCATGGTGCTGGCAATGCGGGCAGGCGCGGTGGCCGCAGGAGTGCGGCAAGCAGCGCTGGCTGTGGCAGCCCTGGCAACTGGCCAGCATCTGCGGCGCAAAGCGGCTGCGGCAGTGCTTCAAGGCCGCCAAGGCTTGCCGGTGGCTGGGCAGCAATTGCGAGCCGTAGCGGGTCAGCAGCTCGGGCTCGAACTGGGTGATGAGGTCGGCCACGCGGGTCATGGCTGGGCCCTCCAGCCGATGGCGTAGCGGTTCATCAGCGCGTTGAGTCGCTCCGTGCACTGATCGGCCGTGTGGCTCGTCAGGTGCGTGTAGCGCGACGTGGTCAGGATGCTGTGGTGCCCGAGGAGCTGCTGGACCTTCAGCAAATCCACCCCGGCCTCGATCAGATGCGTGGCATAGCTGTGGCGCAGGCTGTGAGGGGAGATCTTTTTTTAAGGCCGAGCTCTTGCGCCACGCACGCCAAGGTGCGCTGCACGCCGCCGCGGTCCAGCGGGCTGCGGGCTTGGGCAGCGCCGGTGCGGCCGCCAGCGCGATTGGGGAACAGTAGCCGGGGGTGGCGGTGCACGGCCCAGAAGGCGCGCAGCACCGAGAGAGTCGCCTCGGGCAGTGGCACCAGGCGGTCGCGGTTGCCCTTGGCGTTGCGCACGTGCACGCGCATGCGCTGGGATCCCCGGCATCGACACCAGCACGGCCTTGAAGGTGGTCGCCGAAGTGGGGGTGGATTTGCGCCGCTTCCCGACGGTCAAACACTTCACGTCATGGCTGAATTTGTGCCCGGGCACCAAGATCTCTGGCGGCAAGGTGCTGAGCGCGGCCACCAAGGCCAGCAACAACCGCGCAGCA
>JBKCVH010000036.1:0-3311 GCA_046317675.1 Burkholderiales bacterium | reverse complement strand
CAACCGTGCCCATGATGAGTCCGATTCGAGCGTCCAAATCGGGTACCGGTACCTCGATCTTCCAGTCAAAGCGCCCCTCACGAACAGCCGCGGTGTCGAGCGATTCAAGAAAGTTGGTGGCTGCAATGACCAGCACCCCAGGTCCGCGCGCGTTGACGACTTCGGTGAGAACTGCGTTGGTGGTCCGCCCTGCCTCTTGATCCGAGCCCGCCCCGGATCGTCTTGAGATGATTGAATCGATCTCATCAATGAGGAGAACACAAGGCGCCTGCCGACGTGCATCGCGAAAAACCTGGACAAGGCGCTGTGTGGTTTCCCCGGTCCACATGGACTGGAGATCGGCAATCGAGATGCTCAGGAAGCGGACTCGCAGTTCTCCCGCGAGAGCCTCCGCCATGGCGGTCTTTCCATTCCCGGGTCTTCCGAATAGCAGCACGCCGTTCCGGCTCTGTAGGCCAGGCGCCAGAGCCTCCCGCCCAGCCTTGAGCAGTTCTTCCTTAAGTGGCTGCATGCCGCTCATTGAGGAGTAGTCAAGCCGAGGCGTTTGGACTGCATACGCAATGGCCTGCTCTACCGATGCTTCGCTCGATTCGCCCGACGGGGCGCGCTGCGTCTTGCCACGGCCAGCATCGGGCCTTTCGTCGACGGGTTGCGTCCCACTGACGGACGTCATGACCGAACCAGCTGCTGCGAACAGTCGGCCAAGCAGTGCCCAAGCCCTGGCAGCTACAAGTGCCACCATTGAGAACACAACAAACGCCACGGCTGCAGCCAACGCATGCCCAAGGCCCTGGTTGAGGTGTCCGTTCGCCATTTGTGCCACCCCGAAGCTGAACCATGCGGCGGTTGTGATGGCGGGCAACCAAGGCGCAAGGACGAAGAGCAACCACCAACCCTCGGCGAAGTGGCCCCACCAGTCACCCCAGCGAACAAGGCCGAGGCGAACGCTCAAGCCCACCAATGGGTTTAGATCGGCTACCCCCGTGGTTCGTTCCATTGAAAGACCTACTCCGATGCCAACGAGAGCACCAACTAAACCGAGGCCCAGTGCGATGGCTGGGCAAATCACCAAAACATTGTTGGCGTAGCGGATGCACAGGGTGCCTACAGCGCCCGTGAACCACCCAAGGTAATCAAGTGCACGTTTCATACGGAAAGCCTAGAACCGACGACTGCCGGTTCAAGAGCAAACGGCGATCTATACCAGGACGGCAAAGAGCAGGACTGCCCCGAATGCGACCCAGACGCGAGCCGGGATGCCCACGACACCTCGCAGAAGCTCAATCAAGATGTCACGGCTGAGCCCCTTGTCTCGAATCGCTTCAAGAAGCTCCGTGGCACCGGACAGCCACTCCAGGTAGTCGACCTCACCGATACGTTCAAGCGCGAGATCTCGCTCCTTCTGCTCGGCTTCAATGAACAGGCGTATCACCGTCAACGCATCAGCTGGGAAGCTGACAGAAGTGGGCGAACCATGGTCGGCTGGGGTCACGGACTTCCTCCTGGCCGAGCTGGAAGTGCTGGCGCTTGGCCACGCTGAGCGAGCTTGCTTCGCAATGACTGGTGCGGGGTGCTCTTGCCCGAAGCCCCGGATGCTGCCGCTGCCGCAGGACTTGATGCGGTGCCAGGCGGCTGCGCCTTGCCTTTGTCTAGCGCCTTCTGGACCATTTCCTTGCCCTTATTGGTGGCGGCGTCCAGAACCTTCTTCGTAGGCTTGGCGAGGACCTTGTGGGCGGTCTGCGTGCCGAGCTTGATGGGGGCCGAAGCAGCACGTATCTGTTGCTGCCATCCTCCCGTGGACAGCGTGCCGTCACCGCTGACAAGGCCACTTGCAACGCTGTCAGCACGGCTCATGATCAGGAGGCAAAGCACACCAAACAGCACGAGCCCTGCCGCGATGCCGAGGGCCTCCAAAACGGTGCCGCCGTTCACTGCCATGTCCGCCACAAAGTTTCTCGAAACACTGGCAACCAATGCACCGATGGCGAACGTCGTCACAACCTGCATGCCGCTCGACACCATGAATCGAACCCAGCTCGTGAAAAGCCAGGACGTAGGCTGCCAGATGCCCCATGGGATCAAGACGGGCGCGAGCATCGCGCCAATGGCGGCTGACATTTGGGCCAAGAGGATGGTTGCGCATCCCAACGCACCACAGATCATGAGCGCGAGCCCGGCGAAGAGTTTTGCGACTCCACCGATCAAGCGGTTGACATCAAAGCCAGAGCCGAAGTCAATGTTCCAAACATTCATGCCGGCCCGGCCAAAGATGCGAAGCAACTCCAAGCTCAGCGTGTCGGTGTTGGATGCATTGGTGCCCGGAATCACGCGCGCAATGGCCAGCAAGGACTCAAAGATCTTCCGTCCCAGCTGGGCCTCGGTCACCGCAAAGACCAAGCCCAAGAGCAACAGCGGCATGACTGCATCACCGGCGAGGGCGCCCAATCCCCGCCCGAGCATCATCGACTTTGTTAGTCCCCAAACGAACACCAAGGCGAAGAGCACAACCGCGATGCGCTTACCCGTTGCGTTGATGACTGGCACACCGGCGAACCAAGTGTTGATCGCGTTCTGCATCGTCACGACGACATTTCGGATGCCGAGCAAGAGCGCATCCAAGCCTGGAACGGGAGGATCAGGTGGTGGCGGCGGTGGCACTTGGGCAAACACGACATCTGGCAGCAAAAGGAGCAGCAGAAGCGTCAGAGCGCAGACCAGAAGTCGATGGGACATGCTACGGGCGCTTATCGTCAGAATGAGTCAATCGCGGCTTTGTCTCTTGCCCGGCGGGATTCAAGTCGAAGCCGTTTCTCCTCTTCTTCCTCGCCCTTCTGCAAAGCCTGCGCGCGACGCTCCGCTTCCTGCATCTGCGATTCGGCGGCTTGGGACCCTTGGCTCAACGCCATGGCGCGCATCACTTCGGCGTTTTGCTGAAGCATTCGGTTCATCTGCACGTTCATGACTTGCAGGGCCTGTTGCATCGACTCACCTCCTCCGATGCGAGCTCCCTCGCGTCGAATGAAGTCGTAGTCCTTCTCCAAGCGCTTCATCGTCTCCTGCTCAGCCTGCACGCGCTTTACAGCGGCCGTCTCCGATCGACTGATGCGGCGGCGCTCGATCTCGACGTATTGGCGCCAGCTGATACGGACTTGTCGAGCCTCATCAATGCGGCGCCGAAAGCTGCCTTCGACATCTCGAATGGATCGGGTCAAGTCCTGTCCAGCCGCAAGGATTTGGCGCAGATCCCTGACCTCGGGTATGTCCAAAATCTCCTGCAATGACTGGTTGGCCACGGCCTGGCCGAGCTGGCG
>JBKCVH010000035.1:0-12023 GCA_046317675.1 Burkholderiales bacterium | reverse complement strand
CGTCTACCGCATCCAGATCATGAATCGGACGGAGGCCCCGCAGGCCTACCGGGTTGCCGCCTCCGGGATCGATGGCTTGGAGGTCTTGGCACTGCCGGCCAGCGCCGGACCAGCTGCCTTGGCGTCGATGTCAGTGAGCCTGCGCCTGCCTTTCGTCGTGGCACAAGGGCTCGCGGGCCGGTCGGTGCCCGTGGTGTTCGAGGTCACGCGCGTGAATCCCAACGCAGGCAACGGCGCTGACACATCAGCCATCCAGTTCGAGAAGTCGACGTTCTTCATCCCCCGCTGAACATCGCTGCACGGCTTGGCAATCTCCGCCTGACTGCCATCCTCTCTGCGGGTACGCGCCAGAACTCGAGGATCGAGCGCTCCTGAGTGCGCTGACGTACAGAAGCCGAGGTCTGCTTGCGTGCAGGCTAGGCATCCGGGGCAGTACCCGCCCCCCCCTTCACGATGACGAACCCCGTGGCCACGACTATCCGATTCGAACCTGAGAGGAACTCCTCTTCATCCTCTAGGCAAGGCGAGCTGGCGTCTGACGACTCCCCACTGACCAACGCGGAGTTGGTGCAAATGCGTATCCGCATCATCGCGTTGGAGAACTTGGTCATCGCGCTGCTGGCGGAGGCCCCTGACCGACAACTGGCCATCGCACGAGGCATGGCGGCCTACATCTCACCGCGAGCCGGTTTTACCCAGCACCCGATCACGCTGCGGGCGGCCGACGAAATGCTGAGTCTGGTCGATCGGGCCGCCCGCTACCTCTGCCCACCGACCCCCTGAACGCCACCATGCACACCTTTCACATCTTCCGCTATGACCCAGACTCCGACGAGAAGCCTCGAATGCAGGTGATGGAGCTGGAGTTGGGGAGCGCTGACCGCATGTTGCTGGACGTATTGACGCGACTGAAGGCGATCGATCCGACTCTGAGCTTCCGCCGTTCCTGCCGTGAAGGCATCTGCGGCTCGGACGCCATGAACATCAACGGCAAGAACGGCCTGGCCTGTGTGACCAACATACGCTCGCTGCCGAGCACCGTGGTGCTGAAGCCCCTGCCTGGCCTGCCTGTGATCCGCGACTTGTTCGTCGACATGACCGGGTTCTTCAAGCAGTACCACTCCATCAAGCCCTGGCTCGTGAATGACGACCCGCCACCAGAGCGCGAGCGACTGCAGCCGCCGGAGGCCCGCGAGGATCTCAACGGTCTGTACGAATGCATTCTGTGCGCCTGCTGCTCTAGCGCTTGCCCCAGCTTCTGGTGGAACCCAGACAAGTACGTCGGGCCGGCAGGGCTGCTGCAGGCTTACCGCTTCCTGGTGGACAGTCGCGACCAAGCCAGCGGCCAGCGGCTGGACAACCTTCAGGACCCCTATCGCCTGTTCCGATGCCGAACGATCTTGAACTGCACTGACGTTTGCCCCAAAGGGTTGAACCCGGCACTGGCCATCGGAAGGATTCGGGAAATGATGGTGCGCCGTGCCGTCTGACCGCTTGCCCAGCCGCGCAGAGCGCGTGGACGACCTCTCCGTCTTGGGAGAGGAAGACCCCGGCTCAGCGATGGATATGTGCTTCGGCGACCCGCGGTCCGAGTCGCAGGTTCTGCAAGCTTGCGGCGACGTGATTCAAGGTTTGCCATTTCTTGTTGGGTCCGGCTCCGCCACAGTGAACGACATCAGAACATTGGGCGGCAACATGGACGGTGCGGCAACTGCTGCCATGGCTGAACGCAGTGCACTCGACGTGGGCCAGCCAGCCACCGGCACCGAAGTCCGTTTGGTGATTCCGACAAGCTAGCCGAACCGGCTTTCGTCGCTACTGCCACTTTGGGCGCATCCAGCGTCGCGGCGGTGTAAGGCAGGTAGATGGGATCGGGCATGGCGACCAGCATGACCGAGTTGGGCAGGCCGAGCTTATGGGGCGTTTGTCGTCCACACCCCCGTACGGGTAGGCGTTTCGATCCTGCTTCGCGGCTTTATCGACTGTTGTGTCTTTTGCTCTGGGCGAACTGCTGCTGCGAACTCCTGGAGCCCATCGAGTTCTTTGGCTTCACTGGCGAACCCGTGGCAAATCACAGTATTGGCCACTTAGACACGCAAGTGCATGTTCGGCCGAATCGCCGTGATTGCCTTACGCAAACTCGCGGATGGGTACCCCGCAGCAACGCGCAGCTGGCCACTGGCATCCGGCAAACGCGCCACCTGCAGGACATGGTGCGGAGCCGTGCGCAAGGCCTCGACCAAACGCAGCACATCTTCGTCACGGAACCATTGAGGGTGCACAGTGCTGCGAAGCTCGTAAGGGATGCCGCTGGCCTGCAGCAGCTCGATGGACTCGCGTACGCTGCGCAGCCCGTTGACCCGGCCTGTGACGCGGTTGTGAAGCAGCTCATCACTGGGAGCGGTCTTCACGTCCAGGCCCACCCAGTCGAGCAGGGGCAAAAGCTCGGTCAAACGCTTGGGCGCGAGGCCGGCAGTGTGCAGGCCCAGGCGGTATCCCATAGCGCGCAGCTCGCAAAGCACGGCGGGCAGGGCTGGGTCGGTGGACGGCTCACCGCCGCTGAAGACCACCGCATCAAGTCGCCCACGGCGGGCCTGCAGCCAATCGCGCAAGTTTGGCCAACGCGGCCCCTCTCCAGGTCCTTTGGCCTGCAGCGCCGGGTTGTGGCAGTAGCCACAGCGCCAGGGGCAGCCTTGCAGAAACACGACCGCCGCCAACTGGCCAGGAAAGTCCACGGTGCTGAAGGGCTGGTAGCCGGCCACGGCCAAGGCGTCGGCGTTCATGACAGCCCGGCGCGCGCTTCCTGAAAGGGCGTGCGTTCGGCAAACTCGCCTTGCTTGCCGATGTTGAACGAGGCCACTGGACGGTGGTAACCCATCACACGGGTCCAGACCTCGCAGCGCTGACGTTCTTCGTCGCGCAGCGTGACAGGCTCTTCTTGATGTTCGATCACAGTATTCATGTCCATCTCCTTTAGGCGGGTTGCAGTACTTGTTGGCGTTTGCGGGCGAGCAGCTCTTCATCACAGCGCGGGCAAAACTCGTGCTGTCCGGCCAGGTGACCATGGATGGGGCAGATGGAGAACGTCGGCGTGATGGTGATGTAAGGCAGCCGATGCTGCGTGAGCGCACGGCGCACCAGTTCGCGGCAGGCATGGCTGCTGCTGATGCGCTCGCTCATGTAAAGGTGCAGCACCGTGCCGCCGGTGTACTTGCGCTGCAACTCCTCTTGGCGTTCTAGGGCCTCGAAAGGGTCGTCGGTGAAGCCGACGGGGAGTTGCGAGCTGTTGGTGTAGTACGGGTTGGCCGCGGTGCCGGCTTGCAGGATGGCAGGCCAGCGGCGCCGGTCCTCTTTGGCAAAGCGGTAGGTGGTGCCCTCGGCCGGCGTGGCCTCCAGGTTGTAGAGGTGGCCGGTTTGTTCTTGGAACTCGACCATGCGGGCACGCACGTGATCCAGCAAACGCACGGCCAAGGCGTGGCCCTCGGGGGTGGTGATGTCGTATTCACCCCGCGAGAAGTTGCGCAGCATTTCGTTGATACCGTTCACGCCCAAGGTCGAGAAGTGATTTCGCAAGGTGCCGAGGTAGCGCCGTGTGTAGGGGAACAAGCCTTGGTCGATCAGCCGTTGGATCAGCTTGCGCTTGATCTCCAGGCTGTCTCGGCCGAGCTCCAACAGTTCATCGAGCCTCGCCAAAAGCCCCGCTTCGTCGCCCGCGTGCAAGTAGCCCAGTCGCGCGCAATTCACCGTCACCACGCCCACTGAACCGGTTTGCTCCGCCGAGCCGAACAGGCCATTGCCGCGCTTTAGCAGCTCGCGCAAGTCCAGCTGCAGGCGGCAGCACATCGAGCGCACCATCTGCGGCTCCAAGTCCGAATTGAGGAAGTTCTGGAAATACGGCAATCCGTACTTGGCAGTCATCTCAAAAAGGGCTTCGGTATTCGGGTTGTCCCAGTCGAAATCCTTGGTGATGTTGTAAGTCGGGATCGGGAAGGTGAACACGCGGCCCTTGGCGTCGCCCGCGGTCATGACTTCGATGTAAGCGCGATTGATCAGGTCCATCTCGGCCTGCAGCTCGCCATACATAAAGGGCATTTCTTGACCTGCGATGACGGGCACCTGCTCGCGCAAATCTGCGGGGCAGCGCCAATCAAAAGTGAGGTTGGTGAATGGCGTTTGTGTGCCCCAGCGTGAGGGCACATTCAAGTTGTAAATCAGCTCTTGAATGCACTGCCGAACCTGCTCATAGCTCAGACTGTCCTTGCGCACGTAGGGTGCAAGGTAGGTGTCAAAGCTGGAGAAGGCCTGTGCACCAGCCCACTCGTTTTGCAGGGTGCCCAGGAAGTTGACGATCTGGCCCACGGCGCTGGAAAGGTGCTTGGGCGGCCCGGCCTCTACCTTGCCGGGAACACCATTCAAACCCTCGTGCAGCAAGGTGCGCAGGCTCCAGCCAGCGCAGTAGCCGCTGAGCATGTCCAGGTCGTGAACGTGGAGGTCGGCCTCACGATGCGCGTGGCCGATGGCGGGCGGGTAAACGTGGTCGAGCCAGTAGTTGGCCACCACCTTGCCCGAAACATTGAGGATCAAACCGCCCAGGCTCCAGCCCTGGTTGGCATTGGCTTGGATGCGCCAGTCCCGCTGCTGCAGGTACTCGTCCATCGTGGCCTGCACATCCACCAGGGTTTGGCGCGCGTCTCGCAAGCGGCGGTGCTGCTCGCGGTACACCGTGTAGGCGCGCAAGGTGCGCCGCCAGCCGGCGTCGAACAAGGTGCTCTCCACGGCGTCTTGGATCTGCTCGATACCGGGTAGTGGCAGCGCCTGCAAGCGCGGCAGCACGCCGCTGCGCGCCAAGTGCTGCGCCTCGTCGGCGCCAAACTCGCCACAGGCGCGCCCGGCCTGCGCAAGGGCCTTTGCAATCTTGCCGGCGTCAAAGGCCTGAAGCCTGCCGTCGCGCTTCATCACCTGCTGGAGTTCTCCGCTCATAACGCTACCTATGGTGTACGTAGGCCGAAATTGGCACTACATCTAGTGGTAAGCAGTTTCGACAGTCGAGGCGGTGGCGTCCTTGAAGCAGATCAAGAACCGGGTTGACGAATTGGGGGGCCTAGGGCGCGGGCGCAGCGCCTACAGCGCACACACGCGTGACAAACGCTCAGTGCCCCGCAGGACCGGTCAGAGGCAAGGTCTGCGTCGCTAGAAGAGGGTCGATGACGGGCTCAGAAAACACCCTTCAGCAGGCCCAGCGGGTGGTGCAGTCGAGCGATCCAAAACACCTGCGCCACGCACAGCAGCGCCAGCAGGAAGCTCAGCGCCTTGCCTGGCCAGCTTCGTGCCCGCCGCAGGGTCAAAACGCCCAGTACGATGTAAGCCACCAAGAACCCGAGCTTGGCGTGAAGCCAGCCCATGGGCGCCCAGGCGAGTTGGGCCCACAGGCCCAGGGCAGCGGCCAGCAGCAGGGTGTCGACCACCATGCTGGTCTGGCGCACACCGGCCTTCATCGGCCAGCGCGCGCCGGCCAGAACGGCCAAGCCGCGCAAAGTGAAACCGGCCACGCTCACTGCGGCGAGGGCCATGTGGGTGTGCTTGAGAACGGGGTAGAGCTCCATGTCGGCATCCTGCCTTAACCGCAGCGCTGGTTGCAGCAAGGTCCACCCAGGGTAGATTGCCGTGCGCAAGGCAGCTTTTGGTCGGTGTGGAGGGCTGCCGCCGCGCGAGAAACCAGTAAGGCGGGTATCGCTGCCGAACAACGCCATCGCGGGGGAATGTTCAAGTGCGCGCCGAGGGGGCTAAGCCGCCCATCAGCCGAGCGCTGCGCACCCCAGTGCCTTTCAGCGGCGTCCGCTGCAACTGCAGCTGCAACAGCCTTGGTCGAGATCAGCCGACACCGTAGGGGCAAAGCCGCTGCCCGCCTGGCGCTGCAGGCGAATGCGCCAAGCCCCCGGCGTTGATTCCACGACCTGCCATTCAAAGGCATTGGGTCGCTGCTCGGCAAACTGGATCAGCAGACCGCGCGGCTCATGGTCATTGATCAGCTCGAACGCCTCGCCGGCAGCCAGGGCGTCAAAGCACTCGAAAGCAAGTTGATGGCGCTGGGCAGGAACCAGCGAGCGGAGGTCGTAGGTGTTGATGGATTGCATAGTGTCGTGAGCCTAGGGCGGCGTGCGCCCGTGCTCCTTGAACTGGATCAAAAGCCGCCTCTTTATTGGCACGGGCAAGTCTGTTCGAAGGGCTTAACGGGTGCTATAGCCGAACGGGTGATGCGTACGCGCCATTGCACTGGCCCTTGCGCCAAGTATTGCCAGTCGAACTGCCCACCACGAGCGAACGCCAGTTGCACAAAGAGATGCTGGGGATCGGTAAGGTCGACTAACTCAAAGCGCTCACCGCATTGCAGCTCGTCGAAGCGATTCAACAAACGCTCGTGCTGAGAGCAAGTATCCAAACCCTCCACATTCAGATCGAATGCCACGGCGCGCCTCAGCCCAGCGGTACGCCGCTGAAATCCAGGTTGTCTGACTCAGTGAACGGCTGGTACGGCCCGGTACCGGCGTTGTCGGCGTCCGCAGCCGGCACGAAGCGACCATGGTTGACGTCGAAGACATGAATCTCGCCATCCTCGATCACATAGTGCCAACCGTGCAAAGTCAGGGTGCCCGCGTCAACCTGCTGGCGCACCATGGGGTAGTCCATCAGGCGCTCCAACTGCAGCACGATGGCGCGCTGTTCGGTGCGGCGCAGCACCTCGGGGCCGGGTTCGGCCACGGGCAGCGCGGCCTCGCGCCCGAGGTCGAGCCAGCGCGCTAGGTTTTGCGCGGCGGCAGGCACTTCGCCGTACAGCGCCCGGATCGCCCCGCAGTGGCTGTGACCGCACACGATGACGCGCTGCACGTGCAGGTTGAGCACGGCAAATTCGACGGCCGCAGCCGTGCCGTGAAAGCCCTGACTCTGGTCGTAAGGCGGCACAAAGGCGCCCACATTGCGAACCAAGAACAGCTCGCCCGGCCCCGCCCCTGTGAGCAGATAGGGCACGAGCCTGGAATCGGAGCAGCCAATGAAGAGGGTCAACGGGTGCTGGCCCTCGTCCACCAAGTTCCGAAACAGCGAGCGCTGCAGCGGGAACGCGTCGGTCTGAAAGCGGCGTAGGCGCTCGAGCAGTTCGTCAGGCATGGGGCTACTGAACGAGCGGCGAGCTGGCGGTGGGCAGGTCCACGCCCACCACACGGGCATCGGCCGCCAAGGTTTGCAGGTACTGCCGCAAGCTGCTGATTTGGTGCATTTGCCGCATGCGCTGAGCCACGGCCTGTTGCACTTGTTCAAAGGCCGGCAGGCGGCCGGGCTCGCGGGCATCAATGGCCACGACGTGCAGGCCAAAGCGGCTGTGTGCCAGCTGCGGAAGCACCCCGATTTCACTGCGGCCAAACAGCTCGCGAGCGAACTCCGGAGCGCAGTCGTCGGCCGTGAGCCAGCCGAGTTGGCCGCCCTCGGCACCACTGGGGCAGTTCGACAAGTTCTTGGCTGCCACCGTGAAGGCCGCAGCCTCGCTGGCGCGCAGCTCGATAAGGTGGCCTTCGGCCTTCTGGCGCAGCAGGCCAACGTCCACCCCCGGCGTGACGGCAAACAAGATGTGCCGCACCCGCAGGCGTTCGCCCTGGGCAAAGTGCTTGCTGTTGGCCTCGTAATGGCGGCGGCAAGCGGCCTCATCGGGCTCGGGCCCGGCCAGCTCTTGCGCCAGCAGGGTCTCAATGGCCTCGCTGGCGGCCTCGCTGATCGCGCCTTCGCGCGGGGCCGGGTCGTCAGCAGCCAGCAGGCCCAGCTGCAGCGCGCGTTGGCGCAGCAGTTCGGTGCAGGCGCGCTGGCGTAGCGCTTCTTCGTCCAGCGCCTCGTCGGGCGAGGCAATCTCGATGTTGTTGACGGCGTAGTTCATGCTCAGCCCTTCTTAGGCAGGTTCAGCCGGCGCGAGCGCACCACCTGGTAGGGGCGAAAGACATAGAACACCGAGGCCAAGCCGCTCCACACATGCACCAGGCGGCTGAAGGGGAAGAGCAAGAAGATCGTCATGCCCAGCACCATGTGCACTTTGTAAGGCCAGTCCAAGGCCAGCAGGCCGCTGGCGTCAGGGTTGAGCAGGAAGATGCGCTGCGCCCATTCGGACAGCAGCAGCATCACCGAGCCATCGCTGTGCGACAGCGAGAAGGGCAAGGTGATCAGGCCCAGGCTGAGCTGGATCCACAAGATCCACAAGATGGCCAAGTCAGTGCGGTGGCTGGTGAGGCGAATGCGCGGGTCGGTCATGCGGCGCCACAGCAACATGCTCAAGCCGATGAAGCACACGGTCCCAGCGATTCCCCCGGCCACGATCGCGAGAAGTTGCTTGTTGGCGGGGGTGATGAAGTGCTCGTACACGGCGTGCGGCGTCAGCAGGCCCACCGTGTGACCCACGAACAAGAAGAGGATGCCGACGTGGAACAAGTTGCTGGCCCACTTCATGCCCTTCGAGCGCAGCATTTGCGAGCTGTCGCTCTTCCAGGTGTACTGGTCGCGGTCAAAGCGAGCCAGGCTGCCCATCAAGAAAACCGCGAGGCAGATGTAGGGGTAGATCACGAACAGAAAGTTGTGCAGGGCGTTCATGCGGATGCTCCTGGTTGGCCAAGGCTGGCCTTGCGCACGATGTGAATGGGCTGAGGCTGCTCGGGCTTGGACTGACCCGCCGTGGAGCAGCCGCCAAACGCCTCGGGCTCGGCCCATGCCTCGTCCAGCTCCGGCTCAGCTGGAATCTCTACACGCTCGGCCCTCTCGCCCGCCAGTTCCAGCACCGCCGCCAGCACGCTGGCGTAGGCGCTTTGGCGGCGTAGCAGCGCGCTGAAGATGGCGCGCACGATGTGGGCGATTTCACTCAGAAAGGCCCGCGCCTCCTTTGGCGGCTGGGTGCTGGTGAATTCCAGCACCACCGCCAGGTGGTCGGGCAGTTCGCCATCGGCCAACAGCAAGCCGGCCTTCTCGTAGGTCTGCTGCAGGTCGACCAAGGCCGGCCCTCGCTCACGCGAGTCGCCGTGCACATGTTCGAACAGGTGCAAAGCGGTTCCGCGGCCGCGGTCGAACAGGTCGACGAACTCAGACTCGACGGTGAACGGATCGTCGCGCTGCAAGCGCTCCAGCAGCGCGCACAGCTCTTCCAGCCGTGCCGAGGGCAAAGCTGCTTCATCACGCAGAGCCTGCTGCAACTCGGGCACCGCAGCGCGGAATGCGGCATCTGGGTAGCGCAGCAGGGCTGCGAGCACGCGCAGGCTGTAAGGGGATGGGCTTAAGGACTTGAACATGGCGGCGGTCCTCAGAGGGTGGCCTTGATGGGAATGGTTCGCTTCTTTTCGGAGCCGAACAGGCTGGTCTCGGTTTCGCCTTCGGAGCAACCGTTGCCAAACGTAAAGCCGCAGCCGCCGCGCACATTGAAGGCGTTTTCGGCGTACTCACGGTGCGTGGTCGGAATCACGAAGCGGTCTTCGTAATTGGCGATTGCCATCACGTGGTACATGTCTTGCACCTGCGCCTCAGTGAGCCCGGCTTGCTTGAGTACCGCCGGCTTCTTGACGCCGTCCACATGCAGGCCGCGCTGGTAAACACGCATGGCCAGCATGCGCTGCAAAGCGCTCACCACGGGCACGGTGTCACCGGCCGTCAGCAGGTTGGCCAGGTACTTGACCGGGATTCGCAGTTGGTTGACGTCGGGCAGTTCGCCCACGTTGCCAATCTGACCCGCGTTGGCCGCTGCGCTGATGGGCGACAGCGGCGGCACGTACCAAACCATGGGCAGCGTGCGGTACTCGGGGTGCAGTGGCAGGGCCACTTTCCAGTCCACCGCCATTTTGTAAACGGGGCTGGTTTTGGCGGCTTCGAGCCAGTTGTCCGGAATGCCGTCCTTGCGCGCTTGCTCAATGACTTTGGGGTCGTGCGGGTCAAGGAACAGGTCCAGCTGGGCTTGGTACAGGTCTTTGTCGTTCGGGGTGGACGCGGCTTCCAGGATGCGGTCGGCGTCGTACAGCAGCACACCCAGGTAGCGGATGCGGCCCACGCAGGTTTCAGAACACACCGTGGGCTGCCCGGCCTCAATGCGGGGGTAGCAGAAGATGCACTTCTCGGCCTTGCCGCTCTTCCAGTTGTAGTAAATCTTTTTGTAAGGGCAGCCCGACACACACATGCGCCAGCCGCGGCACTTGTCTTGGTCGATCAGCACGATGCCGTCTTCCTCGCGCTTGTAGATCGAGCCCGAAGGGCAAGAGGCCACGCACGCCGGATTCAAGCAGTGCTCGCACAGCCGGGGCAGGTACATCATGAAGGTGTTCTCGAACTGGCCGTAGATCTCCTTCTGCACGTCGTCGAAGTTCTTGTCCTTCGAGCGCTTGCTGAACTCGCCGCCCAGGATTTCCTCCCAGTTCGGGCCCCACTCGATCTTCTCCATGCGCTGCCCGGTGATCAGGCTGCGCGGCCGTGCGGTAGGCGCGTGCTTCATCTCGGGCGCCGACTGCAGGTGGTCGTAGTCGAAGGTGAAGGGCTCGTAGTAGTCGTCGATCTCCGGCAAATTCGGGTTGGCGAAGATCTTCATCAAGAGCTTCCACTTGCCGCCTTGCCGCGGCTCCAACTTGCCGTTGGGCTTACGGATCCAGCCACCGTTCCACCGGTCTTGGTTTTCCCACTCCTTGGGGTAGCCAATGCCCGGCTTGGTCTCTACGTTGTTGAACCAGGCGTACTCCACGCCGGGGCGGCTGGTCCAGACGTTCTTGCAGGTCACCGAGCAGGTGTGGCAACCGATGCACTTGTCCAGGTTCAGCACCATGCCGATCTGTGCACGAATCTTCATTGCGTCCTCCTTGCTTAGGGGTTTTCGCCTTGCGCCTGATAGGCGGCAGCGAGGTGGTCGTCACGCGGCGTGTCCAGCCAGTCGACCTTGGCCATCTTGCGGATCACCACGAATTCGTCACGGTTGGTGCCGATGGTTCCGTAGTAGTTGAAGCCGTAGCTGTACTGCGCGTAGCCGCCGATCATGTGCGTGGGCTTCGTGACGATGCGCGTCACCGAGTTGTGGATGCCCCCGCGCACGCCCGTGATCTCGGAGCCCGGCGCGTTGATGATCTTTTCCTGGGCGTGGTACATCATGGTCATGCCCGGCTTCACGCGCTGACTGACCACGGCTCGGGCGGCAATCGCGCCGTTCAAGTTGAAGAGCTCGACCCAGTCGTTGTCCTCAATGCCGGCCGTCTTGGCGTCGTCCTCGCTCAGCCAAATCACAGGGCCACCGCGGTTCAGGGTCAGCATCAGCAAGTTGTCGCTGTAGGTGCTGTGGATGCCCCATTTCTGGTGTGGCGTGATGAAGTTCAGCACGATCTCGGCGTTGCCATTGGGCTTGATGCCATGCATGCCGCTAGTGGCCTTCATGTCGATGGGCGGTCGGTAGCTGGTGAAGCCCTCGCCGAAGGCGCGCATCCAGGGGTGGTCCTGGTAGAACTGCTGACGACCGGTCAGGGTGCGCCATGGAATCAGCTCGTGCACGTTGGTGTAGCCGGCGTTGTAAGAGACCTTCTCGCTTTCCAGGCCGCTCCAGGTGGGCGAGCTGATGATCTTGCGCGGCTGCGACTGGATGTCGCGGTAGCGGATCTTTTCGTCCTCGCGGTGCAGCGCCAGGTGCGTGTGCTCGCGACCGGTGGCCTTGCTTTGTGCGGCCCAGGCCTTCACGGCCACGTGGCCGTTGGTCTCGGGGGCCAGCTGAAGGATGACCTCGCAGGCGTCGATGTCGGTGACGATGCGCGCCTGACACGCCGCGTTCTTGCCGTTCAACTCGGCCAGTTGGGCCACCTCCACCTTGGTGTCCCAGCCGATGCCCTTGCCGCCGTTGCCCAGCTTGTCAAGCAAGGGGCCCAACGCGGTGAAGCGCTCGTAGGTGGCCGGGTAGTCGCGCTCGACCACGGCAATGGTGGGTGCCGTCTTGCCCGGAATCAACTCGCACTCGCCCTTCTTCCAGTCCTGCACGCCAAAAG
>JBKCVH010000034.1:0-4017 GCA_046317675.1 Burkholderiales bacterium | reverse complement strand
GCATAGGCCTTGGCCAGGTCGGTGTAGAGGCCTTTGCGGTTCATCACCAAGGGCGCCAGCAGGCCAATGCGCTGACCCCGGTAGTCCCGCAGGATTTGCGCCGCAATTTGCTCTGGGCTTTGCGGCGCGACCGGAGCACCGTCGTGCATGCAGTGCTGCGTGCCAAGCTTCACCCACAGCAGCCGCAAAAAGTGCCACACCTCGGTGGCGGTGGCCACCGTGCTCTTGCGCCCGCCACGGCTCAGGCGCTGCTCAATGGCCACGGTGGGCGGAATGCCCCACACGGCATCCACCTCAGGGCGGCCCGCCGGCTGCACGATGGAGCGGGCATAGGCGTTCAGGCTTTCGAGGTAACGGCGCTGGCCCTCGTTGAACAAGATGTCAAAGGCCAGCGTGCTTTTGCCCGAGCCCGAGACGCCTGTGATGACGTTGAACTTGCCGCGCGGCACGTCCACGTGCAGGCCCTTCAAGTTGTGCTCCCGGGCGTTGACGATCTGGATGGCTTCGACCTGCTGCGCCCGCTCCCGGCGGCGGTTCAGCAAGAGCGTTTGCAGTGGCTTGCCTTCGGCCGCCAGCAGGGGTTCATCCATCGCCAGCGCATAGTCGCGCAGCGCTTGGGCGGTGTGGCTGCTGGCGTGCTCACGCACCTCTTCGGGCGTGCCCTCGCAAACCAGCAAGCCGCCGTCAAAGCCGCCTTCGGGGCCGAGGTCGAGCAGCCAGTCGGCAGCGCGAATCACGTCCAGGTTGTGCTCGATGAGCAACAGCGAGTGGCCGGCGCTCATGAGCTTGCGCATCGAGCGCATCAGCTTGGCAATGTCGTCAAAGTGCAGGCCGGTGGTGGGCTCGTCGAAGACAAAGAGCAGGCCCTTTTTGGCCAAGCGCTTTTGCTGGCTGTCGGCCAAATGCGAGGCCAGCTTGAGGCGCTGCGCCTCGCCGCCGCTGAGCGTGGGCACCGGCTGGCCGAGGCGAAGGTAGTCGAGCCCAACGTCTTGCAGCGGCAGCAGCTTGGCGAGCAGCTCGCGGTCGTTTCGGAACAGGTCGACCGCCTCTGAAACGGTGAGCTCCAGGAAGTCGGCAATGCTCAGCCCGGCGCCCAGCTTCACTTCCAGCAACTCAGCGCGGTAGCGGGTGCCGTTGCAGTCGGGGCAGCGCAGGTAAACATCGCTGAGGAACTGCATCTCCACGTGCTCAAAGCCAGTGCCGCTGCAAGTGGGGCAGCGGCCATCGCCGGCGTTGAAGCTGAAGTGGCCGGCGGTGTAGCCGCGCTCGCGGGCCAAGGGCAAGGCCGCAAAGCGCTGCCGAATCACGTCAAAGCCGCCCACCACGCTGACCGGGTTGCTGCGCGCTGTTTTGCCAATCGGGCTTTGGTCCACAAACACAACACCCGCCAACCAGTCGGCGCCCAGCAGGCGGTCGTGGCGGCCGGGGCTGTCGGTGCTTTCGCCAAAGTGGCGCTTCAGCGCGGGCACCAGCACGTCTTGCACCAGCGTGCTCTTGCCAGAGCCGGAAACACCGGTCACAACGACAAAACGCTCCAGCGGAATCTCCACCGAAAGCCCCTGCAGGTTGTGCTCGCGCGCACCTTCCAAGATCAAACGCTTGGTGGAGGCATCGACCAAGCGCTTGAGGCCCATGCCCACATGGCGGCGGCCACCGAGGTAGTTGCCGGTCAAGGTCTGCGCGCCGCGCAAATCCTCGGGGGTTCCGTCAAACACGATGAAGCCGCCCAGGTTGCCGGGGCCTGGGCCCATGTCGATGACGCGGTCGGCGGCGAACATCACGGCCGGGTCGTGCTCCACCACCACCAGGGTGTTGCCGGCATCTCGCAGGCGGTGCATGGCTTGGGTGATGCGGTGCATGTCGCGCGGGTGCAGCCCAATCGATGGCTCATCCAGCACGAACAAGGTGTTGACCAAACTCGTGCCCAAGGCGGTGGTGAGGTTGATGCGCTGCACCTCCCCGCCGCTGAGCGTTCGGCTTTGCCGATCGAGAGTCAGGTAGTGCAAGCCCACGTCGCACAAAAAGCGCAGGCGGGTGCGAATTTCGTCGAGCAAATGACCCAGCGCCTCGTCGAGCAAAGCGCCATCGGGCTGGTAGGCGTCCATGAACTGGCGGAGCTGCGCGATGGGCATTTGCAGCAGGTCCGGCAGCGCCAAGCCGGGCAAGCCGGCAAGCTGCTCGGCCGTCCAGTCCACACCCACGGGCCGGAACTTTTTGCCGGGCAAAGCTTGCGCGCCGAGCCGCCACAGCAAGGATTCCAACTGAAGCCGCGCGCCCCCGCAGTGCGGGCACTCGGTGTAGGAGCGGTACTTGGACAGCAAGACGCGGATGTGCATCTTGTAGGCCTTGGTTTCCAAGGAGGCAAAGAAGCGCCGCACTCCACACCACTTCTTGCCCCACTGCCCCTCGCGGTAGCCCTCTTCGCCTTCAATGACCCAGTGCTTCTGCTCGGCGCTGAGGTGAACCCAAGCGGTGTCGCGCGGAATGCCGTGCAGGCCGGCGTGCTTCATCAGGTCGTCTTGGCACTCGCTCCAGGCCGGCGTTTGAAACGGCTTGATGGCCCCGCTGCGCAAGGTCTTCTTGTCGTCCGGAATGACCAAGCCCCAATCCACGCCAATGACGCGGCCAAAGCCCCGGCAGTGCTCGCAGGCTCCGGCTGGGCTGTTGAAGCTGAACAAGGCCGGCTGGGGTGCGCGGTAGCGGCGGCCGCTTTCTGGGCAATGCAGGGTGTTGGAGTACTTCCAAACCTCGGGGCCGTCGAGCGACTGCACACTCATCAGGCCTTGGCCGCGCGTGAGGCAGGTCTCAATGGCCTCCATCAGGCGCGCCTCATCGACGCTGCTCACGCGGAAGCGATCGGCGATGACGTCGATCCAGGTCTGCTCGCCCTCCACGCGCTGGTTGATGAACTTGGTGAAGCCGCTGCTGGACAGCCATTGCGCGATCTCGGCCTCGCTCACCTGGGAGGGCAAGGCCACGCTAAAGGTGAGCGCCACCCGGGCCTCGCCGGTCTTGGCTTTCAGGTCGGCAGCAATGCTGGCTGGCGTGTCGGCATGCACGGGCAAGGCGGTTGCTGCATCAAACAGCTTGGCCGCCCGCGCGAACAAGAGCTTGAAGTGGTCGTTCAGCTCCGTCATCGTGCCCACGGTGGAGCGGCTGTTGCGCACCGGGTTGGTTTGGTCGATGGCAATGGCCGGCGGCACGCCTTCAACGGCATCGACAGCGGGTCGGTCCATGCGGTCCAGGAACTGGCGCGCGTAGGCCGAGAAGGTCTCGACATAACGCCGCTGGCCCTCGGCATACAGCGTGTCGAACACCAAGGAACTCTTGCCAGAACCGCTCGGCCCCGTGACCACCGTGAGCGTGCCGGTCTCGATATCGACGTCGAGGTTCTTCAGGTTGTGCTGACGAGCGCCGCGAATGCGGATCGGTGCGGACATGGACGCTACTTCTGGACAAGGGGGCGGGCATTGTGGGCTGCCGTCAGAATGGTCGCCGCACCTTTTGGGGGAACATGGCAAGTCATTCACTCTTCAACGCGCTTCGGGCGAGCTTCCCAGCCGATCTCAGCCGCACGGCGATCGAGATGCTCGATGAGCCCGGTGGCGCTTACACCTGGGCCGACCTCGACCGAGGCAGCGCCATGCTGGCCAACCTGTTCACCGATCTCGGCCTACAGCCCGGGGAGCGCGTGGCCCTGCAGGTGGAGAAGTCGGTCGAGGCACTGATGGTTTGGCTGGCCTGTTTGCGTGCCGGCCTGGTGCTCGTGCCACTGAACCCAGCCTATGCCGCTGGCGAGTTGGCGCACTTTTTGAAGTTCAGCTCGCCACGTTTGGACATCTGCGCTCCAGAGCGCTTGGGGGGCAGCAGCACTCTGGCATTCCATCTCGGTGTGGGCTGGGTCTTTAGCTTGGGCAGTGAGCGCAAGGGCAGCCTGCTAGACAGAGCGGCGCAGTTCCCTGACCACCAAACCCCGCTGCCCTTGGCAGCTGAGGCGCCGGCGGCCATCCTTTACAC
>JBKCVH010000033.1:0-7543 GCA_046317675.1 Burkholderiales bacterium | reverse complement strand
GCTTGGCCTTGGCCTTGGTCATGGCCTGGGGCCCGCGCGTGCTTCCGGGTCTGATTCTTGGCGCCTTGGCGCCGGAGTCGATGCTGGCCATGGTGGAGGGCAAAGATGCGCTGAATGACTTGGGCGTTGCCCTTTTGGTGCGGCTCGGCAGCGCCGGCCAGTGGTGGGCCATGTACCTCATGGTGGGCGACTGGCGCGGGCAACTCGATCGCGCCGGAGCGCGATTCGCGCTGCGCTATGTTCTTTGCACCTTGGTGGCCTGCCTCTTGGCACCCACCGTCGGCATGGCCACTTTGCTGAGCGTGGGCCAAGTGACCCAGGGGGAGCTGGCGTCCGGTTGGATCGCCTGGTGGGTGGGCGACACCGCGGGCATGTTGGTGGTCACCCCGCTGCTGCTCGCCGCCCTGCACCCCTTGATGCGGCAGCACCTCATCACCAACCAAACCTTTCCCACCATGGCGATCGGGCTGGGCTTGACCTTGGCAGGAACCGCTTCGCTGGGCGACTTGGATCGAATGGCGCGGCAGGACCGCGCTGCGGCCGAGCTGCGCTCTTTTGCGCAAAGCCTGGGCAATTTGATGTCGCTGGCCGAGGCCGACTTGGCCCGTCTCGCGGCGGTGCACTACCGCAATCGACTGGAGGAAGCGGAGTTTGAGCGTCAGTCGGCCTCCATGCGCCGCGAGCGCAGCTGGGTCAGCGGCTACGCCTATCTGCGCCTTCTTCCGGCCACTGAGCGCGCTGCATTCGAGAACAGCTTGGAGCAAACTGTCCGGAGCATTGGGGCCGATGGCAGCCTGAACCGGGCGCCTGAGCAAAGCAGCTATTGGGTGGTCGAGCGGCTCAGCCCAATGGGTGGCCAAGAGACCCGATTGGGCGTTGACGAAGGCAGTGAGCCGCGCCGCCGCCAAGCCATTCAAGCCGCCCTGAGCAACCAATCGGCCGCCGCCACGGACGTGCTGGACGACCTTCTTTACGCCCACGGCGACGAATGGGGCGTGTTGCTTTACGCCCCTGTGTTTGAAAGTGAACAGCTGCGAGGGGATGGCGCCCCCGCAACCGGCGTGGTGTCCGCCACCGTCAAGCTTGAAGCCCTGGTCCGCGCGGCGCTCGACCAGAACCCAAGCCTGGAATTCAACACGCTGCTGAACCCGCGCGGGCAGCGCAGCCGCAGCTTGCTGCTGGATGGCAAGCAAGCCGAATGGGTGGGCAGCGAAACCACGAGTCAGTGGCTCAGCGACACCCCGTCAAGAGACCAGCTGCGGCAACAGGTCAAGGTAGGCAACACCGAGTGGCATCTCTACAGCCGATTTGCCCGCAGCAGTGCTTGGCCCAAACCGAGCTGGACCCAATGGGCCAGCTTGGCCATCGGCTTGGGCAGCACGGCCCTCTTGACCGCCCTTCTGATCGCCCGCTCGCGGCGCGATGAAGTGCTCAGCCGCTGGCGGGAAGATCTCAGCCGAGAGGTATCTGCCCGCACCGAAGAGCTGTCGGAGCTCAACAAACAGCTTCAAGCAGAGGCCCAGCAGCGCGAGGCCATGGCGCAGCAGCTGTTGGCCACCAGCCAGCAAACGCTGCAGCGCGAAACCCTGCTCAGCGCCTTGTTGCGGCACATCCCGGACCCCGTTTGGTTGCTGGACGTGCAAGGGCGCTACCTCATCGTGAACGAAGCGCTGGAGCGCTTTCTTGGGCGCACGGCCCAGGAGCTGATTGGCGCACCCGCCAGTCAGTTCATCTCCGCTGTGCATGCCGCTCGCGCCGCCGACAAAGATCGCCGCGCGCTCATGCAGCGCGAATGCCTGTTTGAAGAGGCGGAAGTTCGGGATGCCCAGGGACGCGATTTGATTCACGCACAAATCCGGGTTGCAGTGCGCGGCGAGCGCGGCCTGCTGCTGGGCATCTTGGGGCTGTCCTGGGACATCACCGACCAGCGCCGCAGGGAATACGTGCTGCAGCGTTTCCAGCTGCTCGCCGACAGCGCGGCCCAAGGCTTTGCCTTGACCGACTTGCGCGGTCGCATCCTCTACTTGAACGCCACGAGCCAGCGCTGGCTGGCCGAAGACCAATGGGTGGAAGGCAGCCCCAGGCACGCCCAGCGCTATGCCCCGCCGGAAACCTGGGCGCGCCTTAAGTCCGAATTGATGCCCGAGCTTCTGCTCCAAGGCAGTTGGACCGGCCTGCTGCCCTTGCGCAACCGGCGCGGGGAAAGCCTGGACGCCCTCTTGTGCAGCTTCAGCTTGTTGCGCGGCAAGGATGGGCAGCCCCAGTACGTTTCAGCGGTGTTCACCGACCTGAGCGAACGCCTGGCGCTGGAAGAGCAACTCGCCAGCGCCCGCGACAAGGCCGAGCAGGCGAATCAGGCCAAGTCCACCTTCTTGTCCAACATGAGCCACGAGATCCGCACGCCGCTCAATGCCGTGCTGGGCTATGCGCAGTTGCTCAACGAGGACCCTGACCTGGGCACCACGGCCAAAACCCAGGTCGAGAGCATCCGGCTGGCCGGCATCCGCCTGCTTCGCCTCATCAACGATGTGCTGGACCTGGCCAAGATCGAAGCCGGCGCGCTCCAACTCAAGCCCGAGCCCTGCGACCTCCACTCGGAACTGCTGGAGCTGCACCGTCTGCTCAAGCCCAGAGCCGAGCAAAGCCTGCTGGGCTTCGAGCTGGAATTGCTGTTCGACGGCCCGCTGAGCGTGCAAATCGACCGGGGCAAGTTGGGCCAAGTCCTTCTGAACCTGCTCGGCAACGCCATCAAGTTCACCCCGCCCGATGGCCGCGTGCTCTTGCACGCAAGGCTCGAAGAAGGCGACACCTTGTGCGTGCGGGTTGAAGACACCGGCGCGGGAATTGCCCAGGCCGAGCTCGACGAGCTGTTCCAGCCCTTCCGCCAAGGCAGCGGTGGGGCCCGCCATGGCGGCACGGGCCTAGGACTGGCACTGGCCCGAAAGCTCACCGAAGCCATGGGCGGCGAGCTCTGGCTCGAAAGCACCCCAGGCAAGGGCACCCGCGCACATGTTCGGCTACCGCTGCAGCGGCTCACCCAAGCCTTGGAGCGCGCAGCCCCAGAGGAATTCTCCGAAGGCAGCTGGCAGCTTGAACCCAACAGCCGCTGCCGCGTGCTGGTGGCCGAAGACGACCCCGACAGCCGCCAATTGCTGGTGGCGCTGCTCCGCCGCATAGGTTGCGAGGTCGGCGTGGGCGAAGACGGCAGGCAAGCGCTGCAATTGGCAGAGAAGCAGGACTTCGACTTGGTCCTGAGCGACATCCGAATGCCCGTCATGGACGGGCTCGCGCTCCGCATTGCCTTGAAGTCCCTGCCCCACGCTTCCGGCTGGCCCGTTGTGGCCGTCACCGCCTCCAGCCTCGCGCTCACCCGCGAAGACTTCTTGGCCCAAGGCTTCACCGACTACATCGCCAAGCCCTATGCCTTTGCCGAGGTGCTGCGTGCCCTGCGGAACCATGGCGGCGCACACCTGCAACGGCGCGACGCACCCGAGCCCACCGCCACCCCGACCGCGCGCAACGACGGTGTGCTTCAAGCGGACGAGGTGAACCAAGCCGTGCAGTGGGCCCAGGAGGGCCGCGCTTTGGAACTCCGGCAGTGGCTGGACTTGAAACCTGCCTTGCCACCCGAAGCATTGGACGCCGTTCGAGCCGCATTGGCTCGCTACGATCTTCAGTCTGTGGAAGCCGTGCTGCAAGCGCAGCGGAGGACGTAACCGATGCCGAAGGCAAGCTTGCTCATCGTTGACGACACCCCGGAGAACATCGATCTCATCGTGTCCATGCTCGGCCGCCAAGATCTGGACATCATGGCCGCCACCAGCGGCGAACGGGCGCTGGAGTTGGTGGCGCGCCGGGTGCCCGACCTCATCTTGCTGGACGTGATGATGCCTGGCATCGACGGCTTTGAAACCTGCCGCCGCCTGCGCAGCTTGCCTGCACTGACCGAGGTGCCCATCGTGTTTGTCACCGCCAAGGCCGATGACGTAGGCAGCGGCTTTGCGGCAGGCGGTGCCGACTACATCACGAAGCCCGTGCGGGCGGATGAACTCCGTGCCCGCGTTCAGCACCACCTGGAGCGCCGCCGCCTGCTCCACGACCTGAAGCAACTGAACCAACACCTCGACCAACGGGTGCGCGAACGCACCCAGGAACTGGTGCAAGCCAACCGCCAGCTGCGCGAAGAGATCAATGAGCGGCGCTTTATGCAAGACCGCCTCACCTACTTGGCCACGCACGACTTCGTGACCCGGCTCTACAACCGCGATGCGCTAGAAAGTCAAGTCCAGAAGCGGCTCGTTGACCGCATGCCTGACGGCGAGAACGGCAGCGAGAACGGCAGCCTTTTGATTGTTGACCTTGCTCGTTTTCGCATCGTCAACGACACCTGCGGCTACATCGCCGGAGATGAGCTGCTGCGCCAAGTGGCCGACTTGCTGGCGGCGCTCTGCGCCCCTGATGAATTCATTGCACGGCTGGGCGGCGACCGCTTTGCACTCCTCTCCAAGCGCACGGCCGAGGACGCGATGCAAATCGGCCAGCAAATCAAACAATCCTTCGACAGCTTTGAGTTCCAGTGGGGCGGGCGTGGCTACCAAGTGAGCGCGCGCGTGGCAGTGGTGCCCTTGTCGCCCGAGTACGCATCCTTCGACCAAGTCATGGCCAAGGCCGACGAAGCCAGCTACTTGGTGCGGCGCGAGGGCGGGAACATGGTTCGCTTGCACCGCAGCCACATCGGCGAAGCCGACCCGCGTGAGTCCGTGAACTGGGCGCACCGCTTGATGGACGCCATCAAGCTCAACCAGTTCCGGGTGTTCTTCCAGCGTGTGGTCCCCCTTCAAAGCCAAGGTGCCGGCAAGCTGCACTTTGAGGTGCTGGTGCGCCTTTGGGACGTGGAACAGCAACGCGTGGTGGCCCCGGGCGCTTTCATGCAGCCGGCCGAGCGCTACCAATTGATTGACCAAATCGACCGCTGGATGCTGCGCGAAGTCCTGACCCGTCTCGCCGGCATGGGCGCGCTCTTGGAGCAAGTCGGGCAAGTGGCGGTCAATCTGTCAGCGCAGTCGCTGCGCGACCCGCGCTTGGCCGAAAGCGTGGAAGCGCTGCTGAACGAGCTGAGCTTTCCTGCTGACAAGTTGTGCTTTGAAATCACCGAGGGCGAGGCCATCGTCAACCTCGACTTGGCGCAGACCTTCATGAACAAGATCAAAGCCCTGGGCATACGCTTTGCGCTGGACGACTTCGGCACCGGCTTTGCGTCCTTCGCCTACCTCAAGCAACTGCCCTTTGACCGCTTGAAGATTGACGGCGCCTTTGTGCGCGACATGGACACGGACGCTGCCAACGCCACCATGGTCGCATCCATGGTGCAAATGGCGCAAGCGCTGGAGCTGCCCGTGGTGGCCGAGTTCGTGGAGCGCGGCGCCGTGCTGACCAAGCTAAGGGAGTTGGGCGTTCAGTACGCCCAGGGCTACTACTTCCACCAACCCGAAGAGCTCACCGAGGCCAGCCTGCGCAATGCGCTGGCTGCGCCCTCTTCAAACTAAGGCTTCAACCACCCGAGGGTGGCCCAGGAAACCCTGCGGGCTGGCGCTGGGTCCGTAGGCGCCGCTTTGGTAGACGACCAACAAGTCGCCAATCTCGGCGCGGGGCAGGTGCATCTTGTCGGCCAGCAAGTCCAGCGGGGTGCACAAGGGACCCACCGCGCTCACCAGCTCGGGCTCCGCCCCTTGGCGATTGCCAATCGTGACCGGGTAGTTTTTGCGCACCACCTGCCCGAAGTTGCCGCTGTTGGCCAAGTGGTGGTGCAGCCCGCCGTCGCACACCAAGTAGGTGAGCCCACGCGAGACCTTTTTGTCAACGACGCGGCAGACGTAAAGCCCGGCCTCGCCCACCATGTAGCGCCCAAGTTCTATGACGATCTGAGCGCGCGGCATGTCCACCGCAGCACGCGCCACGATCTCGCGCAGGTTGTCGCCAATGGAGGCCAACTCCAGCGCACGTTCGCCAGGGAAGTAGGGAATCCCAAAGCCACCGCCCAGGTTCAGGAAGCGGATGTCCACCCCGTTCTCTTGCACCAAGCGCAGCGCCAGGGCGTAGCTCTTTTGCTGCGCCTCGCAAATCGACTCAGGCTTCAAGTTCTGCGAGCCGGCAAACAGATGGAAGCCCTCAAACTGAAGACCCAGCGCTTTCATTTGCGCCAGCACCTCGGGCACCACTTCCACGTCAACGCCGAATTGCTTGGGGCCGCCGCCCATCTTCATGCCCGAGCCCTTGAGCTCAAAGTCGGGGTTCACACGCAAGGCCACACGGGCCGGCAAGCCCAATTGCTGGCTGGCCGCAGCCAAGGTTGGCAGCTCACGGGCGCTTTCCACATTCACCAGCACACCGGCGGCCACGGCCTGCCACAGTTCGGGGTCGCGCTTGCCGGGGCCGGCAAAGCTGATTTCGTGGGGGTCGGCGCCAGCATCCAAGGCCACTTGCAGCTCGCCGCTGGAGGCCACATCAATTCCATTGACCAGGCCCACCATGTGCTGCACCACGGCCGGCATGGGGTTGGCCTTCATCGCATAGTGAAGGCTCACTTCAGGCGGCAGGGCTGCGCGCAATTGCCGAATGCGCTCGTTCAGCAGCGCTCGGTCGTACACGTAAAAAGGCGTCTGGCCAATGCGCGCCGTCAAGCGGCTCAGCGGTTGGCCGCCCACCAGGAGCTCGCTGCCCTCGGCGGCGAACTGGGTCATCGGGGCGTGGGTTGGCGGGCTGGTCATTGGGGCGTTGTGCGTTGGGGCGCTGCTCATTGAGGCTCACGAAGGGCTTTGGCCAGCGTGCTGCGGTCAATCTTGCCGTTCGGGTTGCGCGGCAACGGGCCCTCCCGGACTTCAATCTGGGCCGGCACCATGTAGGCGGGCATGCGCTGGCGGCAATCGGCCAAAAGCGCCTCCACATCCAGCACGCCGCCGGCGCTTGGGGGCGTGGCAATCACGTAAATCGACTGGCCCAGCTGCGCGTGCTCCAAGCCAAAGGCAGCGCATTCGCCCACCTTTTGGGTGGCATACAGCACTTCCTCCACCTCGGTGGGGCTCACGCGGTAGCCGCTGGTTTTGATCATCTCGTCGCGACGGCCGATGAAGTACAGGAAGCCATCGGCATCTTTGCGCACCGTGTCGCCACTGAACACAGCGAACTCGGGCAATTGCAAGCCCCCGGTGCCCGGCAAGCGCGCTGCGCAATGGGCTGGAAGCAAGTTGTAGCGCTCGGCGGTTTTCTCGGCGTCGGCCCAGTAACCCTGCCCCACCAAGGCACCCCGGTGCACCAATTCCCCGGGTTCGTCCGGGCCGCATTCCGTGCCGTCTTCGCGCAGCACCAGAATTTCCGCATTCGGAATCGCCTTGCCAATGCTGTCGGGGCGGCGGTCCACCTCCTCGGGCGGCAGGTTGGTGCTGCGGAAGGCTTCGGTCAGGCCATACATCAAGAAAGGCCGCGCCTGCGGCACCTGCTTGCGCAACGCCTGCAGGGTTTCACGCGGCATGCGCCCGCCCGTGTT
>JBKCVH010000032.1:0-13949 GCA_046317675.1 Burkholderiales bacterium | reverse complement strand
GGCCAAGACCATGGCCGCGGCCGAGCGCGAAGCCGCCGACCCGCAGCACCCCCGCGTACTGGACGCCATGCTGGCCCTGACCGAGGCACAGCCGGCACTTCGGCGGCTGTTGGGCGCACTGCAGAACTCGGCGGTGCCCATGGCCGCAAGTCCTGCTACGCCAGTGCGCACCGAAGACTGGCGCAGCCTGCTCGGCCCTTTGATGGAGCGGCTTGCGGAGAACGATGCCGCCGCGCTCGACGAACTCGCCCGCTTGCGCAAGCTCATGCCCCCAAGCTCCTTCTCCGAATTGGCTGCTGCCGTGGAGTCGTTCGACTTCACGGAGGCGCTTGAACTGGCTCGCTCTTGGGCCACGTCACCATGACCACCGTGCTCAGCCCCTACCGCCCGCGCCTTTTGGTGGTGGATGACCAGCCCATCAACATCCAGGTGCTGTACCGAACCTTCGGGGCAGACCACCAAGTGTTCATGGCAACCAGTGGTGCACAAGCGCTGCAAGTGGCACAGCAGCAATTGCCCGACCTGATCTTGCTCGACCTCGAACTGGGCGACATGAACGGCATTGAGGTGTGCCAGCGGCTGCAGCTGGATGAACTGACGGCAGGCATTCCGGTCATCTTCGTCACCGGCCACAGCGACGAAGCCACGGAGACCCGAGGTCTGCAGGCCGGCGCCGTGGATTTCATCTCCAAGCCGATCAACCCCACCATCGTGCGCGCCCGGGTGCGCACCCACATCACGCTCAAGCAGCAATCTGACCAACTGCGGCAGTACGCCTTCATCGATGGGCTCACCGGCCTTCACAACCGCCGGGCTTTGGACGACCGGCTGGAGGCTGAACTGCGCCACGCCGTGCGCCGTGAGCACCCACTTTCGGTGCTGCTCATCGACGTCGACTACTTCAAGAAATACAACGACCACTACGGGCACCTGATGGGTGACGAGGCCTTGCGCCAGGTCGCCTCTGCACTCCGGAACTGCATGCTGCGCCCCGTCGACTTGGCGGCGCGCTACGGCGGCGAGGAGTTCGTGTGCATGCTTCCCGACACCCCTTTGGAAGGCGCCATGTTGGTCGGCGAGCGCTTGCGTGAGCAGCTTGCTGAGCTGGCCGTTCCGCATGCGGCCAGCGAGATTTCATCTTTGCTCACCGTCAGCATCGGCGCCGCGGCGAAGTCGGCTCGGCTCGACCTTGAGCCCAAGCCCTTGCTGGCGCTTGCCGATGCGGCGCTCTACGAAGCCAAGCGCGCCGGCCGAAATCGCGTTGCGGCGGCTGCGCCGTGAAAGACGCTCAGCGAAACACCTTGCGTGTGGCCACCTACAACATTCACAAGGGTGTGCGTGGCGCGGGGCCTGCCAAGCGGCTGGAGATTCACGCCTTGCGGGAGGGGGTGGCCGAACTCGACGCCGACTTGGTTTGCTTGCAAGAGGTTCGCTCGCACCACCATGGGGATGCCCGCCAGTTCCAGCGCAAAGGCTGGCCGCAAGTCCCTCAGGCTGACTTCTTGGCCCCTGACGGCTATGCGGTGGCCTATCGCAGCAATGCCTACACGCGCGGCGGCGAGCATGGCAATGCCTTGCTATCGCGCCTTCCGGTGCTTGAGGTGGCGCACCACGATGTGTCCGACCACCGCCTAGAGCAGCGCGGCTTGCTCCATGTGCAGTTGGAGCTTGGCGGCCAAGCGCTGCACGTGCTGGTGGTGCATTTGGGTCTGTTCCACGGCAGCCGCTTGCGCCAAGTGCAGCGGCTGGGTGAGTACCTGCGGCATGAAGTGCCGGAGAACGCCCCCCTGCTGGTCGCCGGCGACTTCAACGATTGGCGCGAAAAGCTGGACACCCCCATGGCTTTGGTGGGCCTCGAACGTGCCCCGGGCGGCCGCACCTTCCCCAGCCGTGCGCCCTTGCTGGCGCTCGATCGCATCTACCTCCGTGGCTTGCAAGCCCAAACCGCTGAAGTGCCGCGCGGCAACGTGTGGGCGCGCCGCAGCGATCACTTGCCCTTGGTGGTGGAGCTGAGCCTCCCATGAGGCCTTGGCGCGGTGCAGCAGCCCCCAAGGGCGGGCATGCGATCGATCTACTGCAAGGTGGCGACGCCTTGTTCCCCGCCATGGAGCGCGCCCTGTTGGACGCTCGGCACGAGGTATGGCTGGCCAGCTACATCGTCCACACCGATGCGGCCAGCGAACGCCTTCTCGCCACCCTGCTGCGCGTGGCCAAGGCCGGCGTGCGCGTGCGCTTGGTCGTCGACGGCTTTGGCTCCCGGCATGCACTCGGCTGGTGGCGGGAGCGCCTAGCCGGCAGCAGCGTGGTGCTGGCGGTGTTCCGGCCCATCGACCGCTGGTGGCACTGGTTCCAGCCAGGCCAACTGCGCCGCTTGCACCTCAAGCTCTGTGTGGTGGATGGGCATGTGGCCTTTGTGGGTGGCATCAACCTGATCGACGATCGCATCGACCTCCACCACGGCGCGCTGGCAGCCGCCCGCTTGGATTTTGCTGTGCGCCTTGAAGGCCCGGTGGTGGCCGAGGTGGAGCGCCAATTGCGCCGCCTCTGGGCCCGCAGCTGGCTGGGGCGCGACTTCGGCGACGAATTGCGGAATTTGGTGTTCAACCCCGAGCCCATTCGCCGTGCCGGCGAGTGGGTTCAAACCCGCCTAACCGGCCTGGGCAGCGCCCTGCAGCGCGCCCGTCAGCAGCTTCTGCAGCGCAAGCAAGAGCCCCAAGACCTCAGCCCCGTGCGCGTGGCCTACGTGTTGCGCGACAACCTGCGCAACCGCCACGCCATTGAGCGCGAATACCTGCACGCTTTGCGCGGCGCGCAGCAGCGGTTTGACCTGATCTGCCCCTACTTCTACCCCAGCGCGCGCCTGCTCCGTGCACTCATGGCGGCGGCCCGGCGCGGCGTGCAAGTGCGCCTGCTTCTGCAAGGCCAAGCCGACTACAAGATCGCCCGCTGGGCCGCTCAAGCCCTGTATGCCGCCTTGCTGGCACGGGGTGTCCAGGTTTTTGAGTACGAGGCGGCCTTCTTGCACGCCAAGGTGGCTGCCGCCGATGACGAATGGGCCACGGTGGGCTCCAGCAACCTCGACCCCACGTCCTTGTTGCTGAACCTGGAGGCCAACGTGGTCGTGTACGACGCGGCCTTCACCGCCGCCTTGCGCACTGCCTTCGAGCACGCGCTGCAAGGCAGCCGCCCCGTACCGCCGCAGGCGGCGCCCAGCGGCCTGCGCGGCTGGGTGCAGCGCTTGTGGGTGGCGTGGTTGGCGCAGGTTTACCTGCGCGCTGCGGGGGGCGACGAGCGCTATTGAATCGCCAGCGGTGCGAACGACTTCACGAGGTCGTCTAGCGCCTTGATTTGCGCCAAGAAGGGTTCGAGTTGCTCCAGCGGCAAGGCGCTGGGTCCGTCGCATTTGGCTTGTGCCGGGTCGGGGTGGGCTTCCAAGAACAAGCCCGCCAAGCCCACCGCCATGCCGGCCCGGGCAAGGTCGCCCACTTGGGCGCGGCGGCCGCCGCTAGCAGCGGCGCCGGCTTCGCGTTGCTGCAGCGCGTGGGTAACGTCAAAGATGACCGGCAGGTTGCCGGTGGTTTTTTTCATCACGCCAAAGCCGAGCATGTCCACCACCAGGTTGTCGTAGCCCATGCAGGTGCCGCGGTCGCAGAGGATGAGCTTTTCGTTGCCGGCCTCTTTGAACTTTTCAACGATGTTCTGCATCTGGCCGGGGCTCAGGAACTGCGGCTTCTTGATGTTGATGACGCGATTGGTTTTGGCCAGTGCCACCACGAGGTCGGTCTGGCGGGCCAAGAAGGCGGGCAGTTGCAGCACATCGACCACCTCGGCCACGGGCGCGCATTGCCAGGGTTCGTGCACGTCGGTGATGACCGGCACGCCAAAGCGGCTCTTGACGGCCTCAAAAATCTTCAGGCCTTCTTCAAGCCCAGGGCCCCGGTAGCTGTGGATGCTGGAGCGGTTGGCTTTGTCGAAGCTGGCCTTGAAGACGTAGGGAATGCCAAGCTTTTGCGTGACCTGCACATAGGCCTCGCAGCTGCGCAGCGCCAGGTCGAGCGACTCCAGCACGTTGATGCCACCGAAGAGCACGAAGGGCTTGTCGTTGGCGACTTGGATTTGGGGGGTGATGGTGATCGTGGACACGGCTTGGGCTCCGGCTGGGGGGCGCAAGCGTATCAAGTCAAACCCGGCGGTTGACCGCTTGATTCCGCTTGCACCGAGAAACGGCAGTTGATCGCAGCCGAGGGGCTGGCCCGAGTGCAGGTGGGGTTACGCGGAAACCCCGGGCCAACCGATTTACAGCTGCGGTGCGCCCGTGGCCACCAGGGCGCCGGCTTGCACCAAAGCGGCGGCGCGCTCCATGTCCGGCGCAAGGTAATGGTCCACCGGGTAGCTGGCACAGGAGGCGCGCAGCACTGCGTGCAGGGCCTCCAGCGCGGCGGAGCTTTGCAGCGGACGCAGGAAGTCGATGCCCTGAGCTGCGGCCAAGAACTCGATGGCGACGATGTGCGCCGTGTTGTCCAGCATGGCGTGCAGGCGCCGCGCGGCGAAGGTGGCCATGCTCACATGGTCTTCCTGGTTGGCGCTGGTGGGCAGGCTGTCCACGCTGGCCGGGTGGGCCAGGCTCTTGTTTTCGCTGGCCAGTGCGGCGGCGGTGACGTGGGCAATCATGAAGCCGCTGTGCAGGCCGGCGTCTGCCGTCAGGAAGGGCGGCAGCCGCGAGATGCCCGGGTCGATCAGCATGGCGATGCGGCGCTCGGAACTGGCGCCGACCTCTGCAATGGCCAGGGCCAAGCCGTCGGCGGCCAGGGCCACGGGCTCGGCGTGGAAGTTGCCACCGCTGATCATGCAGTCGTCAAACACCAAGGGGTTGTCAGTCACGGCGTTCGCCTCGCGCACCAGCACGGCAGCGGCGTGCCGAGCTTGGTCGAGGCAGGCGCCCATCACCTGCGGTTGGCAGCGCAAGCAGTAGGGGTCTTGCACGCGCTCGTCGCCCTCTTGGTGGCTGGCGCGAATGGCGCTGCCGGCCAGCAATTCGCGGTACACGGCGGCCGTTTCGATTTGCCCGGGTTGCCCGCGCACGGCGTGAATGCGCGCATCAAAAGGTCCATCGCTGCCCCGGGCTGCATCCAGGCTCAAGGCGCCACTGGCCAAGGCGCTGGCGAATAAGGTTTCAAAGCGCAGCAAGGCGTGCAGCGCCAGTGCGGTGCTGGCTTGCGTGCCATTGATGAGCGCCAAGCCTTCTTTGGCGGCCAGGGTCAAAGGCGTGAGGCCCAAGCGCTGCAGTTCGGGCAGGGCAGGGCGGCGTTCGCCATCCACCAAGGCCTCACCTTCGCCCATCAGGGCCAAGGTCATGTGCGAAAGCGGAGCGAGGTCGCCGCTGGCGCCGACCGAGCCTTGGCAGGGCACATAGGGAATGAAGCCGGCATTGAAGGCATCCAGCAGCGACTGCACCACCTCGCGCCGCACCCCGCTGTAGCCGCGCGCCAAGCTGGCCGCTTTGGTGGCCATCATGAGGCGCAGCACGGGGGGGCTCATGGGCGCGCCAACGCCCACGCTGTGGCTGCGAATCAAGTTCAGCTGCAAGGCAGCCAACTGTTCTTTGGCGATGCGCGTGCTGGCCAGCTTGCCGAAGCCGGTGTTGACGCCGTAGACGGGCGCATCGCCCGCGGCGGCGCTGGCCACCAGGGCTGCGCTGGCATCCACGGCCTGCCAGTCGTGCAAGCTCAAGCTGCAGCCCTCACTGATGAGGCGAAGCTGGGCGAGATCGAATTGGCCGGGGTTGAGTTGCAGCGTGGGGGTCATGGTCAGAGGCTCGGCAGGTTCAGGTGTTGGGCTTTGGCGCAGGCTTGGGCCGCTTCGTAGCCGGCATCGGCATGGCGCATGACGCCCGTGCCGGGGTCGTTCCAGAGCACGCGCTTGAGGCGCTCGGCCGCTTCAGGCGTGCCGTCGGCCACGATGACCACGCCGCTGTGCTGGCTGTACCCCATGCCCACGCCGCCGCCGTGGTGCAGGCTCACCCAGGTGGCGCCGCCGGCGGTGTTGAGGAGGGCGTTGAGCAAGGGCCAGTCAGAGACCGCATCGCTGCCGTCCTTCATGGCTTCGGTCTCGCGGTTCGGGCTGGCGACGCTGCCGCAGTCCAGGTGGTCGCGGCCGATGACGATGGGCGCCTTCAGCTCGCCCGAGGCGACCATTTCGTTGAAGGCCAAGCCCGCCAAGTGGCGCTCGCCAAGGCCGAGCCAGCAAATGCGCGCGGGCAGGCCTTGGAAGGCGATGCGCTCGCTCGCCATGTCCAGCCAGCGGTGAACGCGCTCTTGGGTGGGGAACAGTTCCTTGATCTTGGCGTCGGTCTTGCGAATGTCGTCCGGGTCGCCGCTCAGCGCCCCCCAGCGGAACGGGCCACGCCCTTCGCAGAACTGCGGCCGCACATAGGCGGGCACAAAGCCGGGGAAGTCGAAGGCGTTCTTCACGCCTTCGTCCAGCGCCACTTGGCGGATGTTGTTGCCGTAGTCCACCACCGGAACGCCCATGCCTTGGAAGTCCAGCATGGCGCGCACGTGCACGGCGCAGCCTTGCGCGGCAGCTGCCTTGAGTGCGGGATGTTGGGCGGGGTCGGCGGCGGCGGCTTGCCATTGCGCCACGCTCCAGCCCACCGGCAGGTAGCCGTTGATGAGGTCGTGCGCGCTGGTTTGGTCGGTCACCAAGTCGGGGCGCACGCCACGGCGCACCAGTTCGGGCAGCACTTCAGCGGCATTGCCCAAAAGGGCGATGGAGACCGCCTTGCCTTCAGCGGTGTAGCGCTCCAGGCGCGCCAGGGCGTCGTCCAGGCTGCTGGCTTGCTCGTCCACGTAGCGGGTCTTGAGTCGGAAGTCGATGCGCGACTGCTGGCATTCGATGTTCAAGGAGCAAGCACCTGCAAACGAGGCCGCCAGGGGTTGAGCGCCGCCCATGCCGCCGAGGCCTGCGGTGAGGATCCAGCGGCCGCGCCACGAGCCACCGTAGTGCTGCCGGCCGGCCTCGGCAAAGGTCTCGTAGGTGCCTTGCACGATGCCCTGCGTGCCGATGTAAATCCAGCTGCCGGCGGTCATCTGCCCGTACATCATCAAGCCCTTGCGGTCGAGCTCATTGAAGTGCTCCCAGTTGGCCCAGGCCGGCACCAAATTGCTGTTGGCCAGCAGCACGCGCGGTGCATTGGGGTGGGTGGGGAAGACGCCAACCGGCTTGCCACTTTGGATGAGCAGGGTCTCGTCGGCTTCCAGCTGCTTGAGGCTTTCCAGAATGCGATCGAACGACTCCCAATTGCGCGCCGCCTTGCCAATGCCGCCATAGACCACCAAGTCTTCCGGGCGCTCGGCCACCTCGGGGTCGAGGTTGTTTTGGATCATGCGGGACGCGGCCTCGCTGAGCCAGTTTTTGCAGCTCAGGGTGCTGCCGCGGGGAGCGCGAACGATTCGGGTCATGGCCGGCCTTTGTGGAAAGTTGCGGATTGCATTCTGGTTGTATAGACAACTTGGGTCAAGCCCCTCACAATCAGCCCATGGCGACCTACAGCGCGATTCAAGATTGGCTTCGGCAGGGCATCCGAGAGGGCCGCTGGCGCGTGGGCGACCAGCTGCCCACCGAAGCGCAACTGGTGGCGCAATTTGCGGTGAGCCGCATGACGGCCAACCGGGCCTTGCGCGAGCTGCAGCTGGAGGGCTTGCTGCGCCGCGAGCAAGGGCGCGGCAGCTTTGTGGCGCCGCTGGAGCGGGTGGCGGCTCGCCTGGAGCTGCGCGACCTGCAGGCCGATGTGGCGGCGCGCGGCCATCACCATGAGGCCAAGGTTTTGCGCCTGCTTGAGCAGCGTGCCGATGCCGAAGCGGCCCATGCCTTGGGCCTGGACCTTGGCGCCCCGGTGTACTTTGCTGAACTGCTCCACCGCGAGCAAGGTGAGCCGCTTCAGTTGGAGCAACGCTGGGTGGCACCCAGCGCCGCGCCCGCCTTCTTGCAGCAAGACTGTCGCCAGATGACGCCCACCGCTTACTTGCTTGAAGTGGCGCCCTTGACGGCGGCGCAGTACCAAATTGAGGCGCTGGCCGCCAATGGCGAGCAGGCGCTGCACCTGAACGTTCCGCTGGGCAGCCCGTGCTTGCTGGTGCAGCGCCTCTCTCACGGCGCAAAGGGGCCGGTAAGCTGGGCGCGCCTGCTGCATCCGGGTGGGCGCTATGTCTTGCAGGGGAGCTTTCAGTCATGAACGACCCAAGCGGTTTGAGTCTTTGGCGCGACGCACGCCTCGCCACACTCCAGGGCAACGAGCCTTGGGGCGCCATTGAGAACGGAGCGCTCTTGGTGCAGGGCGAGCGCCTCGTGTGGGTCGGTGAACTCGACGATTTGCCCAAGCAGTTTGCCGACGAAGTCACTGAAGAACACCATGTGCACGGCGCCTGGATCACCCCGGGCTTGGTGGACTGCCACACCCACCTCGTCTACGGCGGGCTGCGCTCGCGGGAATTCGAGGCCCGCTTGGCCGGAAAGAGCTACGAGCAGATTGCCTTGGCGGGTGGCGGCATCAAGAGCACCGTGCAGGCCACGCGCCTGGCCAGTGAGTCCAGCCTGCTCAAGTCGGCCCGGCACCGGCTCGACGCCTTGAAGGCGGATGGCGTCACCACCATCGAAATCAAGTCGGGCTATGGCTTGAGCCTGCTCGACGAAGGGCGGATGCTCCAAGTGGCTCGCCGCTTGGGCCACGATGGCGGCGTGGACGTGCGCACCAGCTACCTGGCCCTGCACGCGCTGCCCCCAGAGTTCGATGGCCGCAGTGACGCCTACGTGGACGCAACCATTCACTGGTTGGAGAGCCTGCACCAGCACCGCCTCGTGGATGCGGTCGACGCGTTTTGTGAGCGCATTGCCTTCAGCCCTGCCCAAGTGGAGCGTCTTTTCAGCGCGGCGCAGCGGCTCGGCTTGCCCGTCAAGCTGCACGCCGAGCAGCTCAGCGACAGCGGTGGCAGCCAACTGGCGGCTCGCTTCGGGGCGCTGTCTTGCGACCACCTGGAGCACCTGAGCGCCGAAGGCATTGCCGCCATGGCCCGAGCGCGCAGCGTGGCCGTGTTGCTGCCGGGGGCCTTTCACTTCCTGAAGGAAGCCAAGCTGCCGCCGGTGGAGGCGCTTCGGCGGGCCGGGGTGCCATTTGCGGTTTCCACCGATCACAACCCCGGCAGCTCCCCGCTCTTGAGCTTGCCACTGGCCATGCATTTGGCTTGCTTGCACTTTGGCCTCAGCCCCGAAGAGGCACTGCGCGGCGCGACCCACGTGGCGGCGCGGGCGCTTGGGCTCAACGACCGAGGCCGTTTGCGCAGCGGCCTGCGTGCCGACTTCTGCGTTTGGAACGTGGACCACCCGCGCGAGCTGAGCTACTGGATGGCCGGCCGATGGCTGCAGCAGCGGGTGCAGGCGGGGCGGCTAGACGAATGAAGGCCAGTTCATGAGCGTGTTCACATTGCGCACGGGTCGCGTCCCGTTGCTGATCAGCTTGCCCCACGTGGGCATTGAGTTGCCGCCTGAAGAGCGCAGCCGCTACCTGCCTCGAGCGCTCGCCAGCGAAGACACCGACTGGCACCTGGAGGCCGTTTACGCCCCGATTGCCGAACAACTCGGCGCCAGCCTTTTGGTGCCGCGCTACACGCGCTACCTCATTGACCTCAACCGTGGCCCCGAAGACGCGCCCATGTACCCCGGCGTGAACAACACCGAGTTGTGCCCGACGCGCTTCTTTGACGGCAGCCCCTTGTACCGGGACGGCCAGGCGCCCGATGCCCCTGAGCGCCAAGCGCGCCTCCGAACCTATTGGCAGCCCTACCACCAAGCCTTGGCCGAAGAACTGGCCCGCTTGCGCGCCGTGCACGGGCGCGCGCTGCTCTGGGACGGGCACAGCATTGAAAGCGAATTGCCCTGGTTGTTTGAGGGCCGCTTGCCCGATCTCAATCTGGGGAGCTTTCAAGGCGCCGCGTGTGCCGCCCCGCAGCTGCAAGCCGTGGCGAGCGTGCTGGCGGGACAAGCCGATTACAGCCAAGTGGTGGATGGCCGTTTCAAAGGGGGCTACATCACGCGCCGCTACGGGCAGCCTGCGCAGGGCGTGCACGCGCTGCAAATGGAAATGGTGCAGGCCACCTACATGGTTGAAGACGCCCAACACCCCTCACCGCGGCCCCTGGTTGAAGCGCGCGTGCAGCGCCTGCAGCCGCTCTTGACCGCTTGCTTGCAAGCCTTTTTGGCGGCCCAACCATGAAACAGCTCTGGACCCCGGCCGCATGGCTCAACGGACGTTGGCAAACCGAGGTGCTGCTGGAGGTGGACGCCGCTGGTTTTTGGTCGCGCATCGAAGCCGGTGTTCCACAGCCAGAAGGCGCGCGCCGTCTGCCCGGGCCGGTGCTGCCGCCTTTGGTCAATGCGCACAGCCATGCCTTCCAGCGGGCCATGGCGGGTTTGGCGGAGTTTCGAGAGAGCAGCGAAGACGACTTCTGGAGTTGGCGCGAAGCCATGTACGGCCTGGCCCTGCGCCTGAGCCCCGAAGAGCTGCGCCACATCGCAGCGCGGCTTTATCGGGAGTTGCTGTCGGGGGGCTACACCCAGGTGGTGGAGTTCCATTACCTTCACCATGCCCCGGATGGCCAAGCCTACGAGGACGAATTGGCCATGGCCTGGGCGCTGCGCGATGCGGCCCGCAGCGTGGGCATGGGGCTCACCGTGCTGCCTGTTTTGTACGCGCACCAGGGCTTCGGCCAGCCGGGCCTCAAGCCCAGCCAGCGCCGCTTTGCTACCGATGCCGACTGGGTTTGGCGCGCCCAGCAGCGGCTGGCGAGCCAGGCCGATGCCTGCTTCAACGCTGGTGTGGCTTTTCACTCCTTGCGAGCGGCGCATGAAGGCGATTTTTCGCAGCTGTTGGCCCGCGTGGCCGATGCCGACCTGCCCATTCACGTGCACGCCGCCGAGCAGCAAGGCGAGGTGTGGGATTGCCTGGCAGCGACCGGTCAGCGCCCCATCGAATGGCTCTGCCGCCAGCAGCCCCTGGACGGGCGCTGGCACTTGGTGCACGCCACGCAAGCCGAAGCCTTTGAAGTGGACTTGGTGCAGAAGGCTGGCGCTGGGGTGGTTCTTTGCCCCAGTACCGAAGCCAACCTCGGCGACGGGCTGCCGCCCCTGATGGGCTACCTGCAAGCCGGTGTGCCCCTCAGCCTGGGCAGCGACAGCCAAGTGAGCCGCGAATGGCGCGAGGAAATTCGTTGGCTCGAATACAGCCAACGCCTGCGCCTGCAGCAGCGCAACGTGTGCAGCCTGCCGCCGCAGCAAACGGCCAGTGCAGGGCGCTTGTTCGATTGCATGCTGGCCGGCAGTGGTGCCGCCGCTGGGTTTGCGCGCTGGGGTTTGCAAGTGGGCGCGCGGGCCGATTGGCTGGCCCTCGACTTGGGGGTCGAAGGTTTAGAAGAGGTTCCGATGCAGCGCTGGCTCGACGCCCTGGTGTTTGCCAGCCGTGGCCCTTGTTGGGCAGAGGTGGGCGTGGCGGGCCAAGTGCGCGCCACGGGGGCTCAGCCCGCCTGAACCACGCGGTTGCGCCCCTGCGCTTTGGCGGCGTAAAGGGCTTCGTCGGCCCGTGCAAGCTGGGTGCGCCAGTCTTCGTCGGGCCCTTCGGCAATCGCCAAGCCCATGCTGACGGTCACCGTTCGGAGTGCGCCCAAGCGCGACCAGTCATGCTGCGCCACGGCACTGCGCAGCCTCTCCAGCACACCCAGCGCGGCGTCGGCACGGGTGGTGCTGAAGGCCACCAAAAACTCTTCGCCTCCCCAACGCGAAAGCAGGTCGGCGTCTCGCAGTTGTTGTTGCATCAGCTGCGCCATTTCCCGCAGCACGGCATCGCCGGTGGCGTGACCATGCTCGTCGTTCACGCGCTTGAAGTGGTCGATATCCAGCAAGGCAAGCGCCAGAGGTTGCTGGAGCCGTGTGGCTTGCTGGTTGAGCTGCGCCAAGACCTCTTCCGCGTGGCGCCGATTGGCGAGCGCCGTGAGCGCATCTTGGCGCGCTGCGCGGTCGGTGTCTTGCAGCAGATTCTGGAGCGCTTGGTGCTCGCGCTCCAACTGAAGGTTCAGCTCGCGCTGGCGGCTGGCTTCGGCTTGGGCGCGCTCCACTTGGTGCACCGCCTGCTGCACCTCTTCCCGGATGAGCAGCAGTTGCGTGTGCACCAGCTGGGTCTCGCGGTGCGCATGACGCTCCAGGCGCACGAGTTCTTCCAGGTAGCCCAGCGCCCGGGCCATGTCGCCCCAGGCTTTGTGGCACTCGTACAGCAGTTGCAGTGCCGATTTGCGTTGCCGTGGCAGCAGCGGACTGGCAGATTGCCGAAGCAGGTTCTCGGCCCTTTCAATGGCCATTTGCCATTGGCCTTGGCCGGCCGCAAGCTGGGCGCGTTGCAACTGGGCGTTACAAGCCAGTGTGGGCATGCTGTGCTCGCCGACGAGCTTCTCCAGTTCGGCAATGTGCACCGCCGCCCGCTCCCACTCGTTTCCGTGCAGCAGGGACTCGTTGAGGTGCGACAACGCCAAAGCCTCTCGGAACGGGTGGGCGTTGTGCTGCGCCGAATTGAGCGCCTGCTGCGCCAAGGATTCGGCCATCGCCTGGGTCAGGGAGGCATCGGCCAAGTTGCCGTCGACCCGCAAGGTGTCGAGCTCATCCAGGGTGAAGTAGACCTGGTTGTTGAGGGTGGCGAAGTCCAGCTCGGGGAGGTCAAGGCGAAGCGCAATCTCACGCGCTTGCTGCGTGATGCTGCGCCCCTGCACGGGGTTGCCCAGGGCCGAATGGGCATCGCCCAAGCGCAGCAAAGCCCAGCCCTCGCGGGCTTCGTCCTTTAACTGCCGAGCCAGGCCCAGTGCCGCCATGGCTTGGTCCAGCGACTCGCGCCCGACCCCGAGCAGCGCATAGGCCATGGCCAGCGCCGCATGGGCGTCACAGGCCTGCGGAAGGTCTCTCTGTCGCTCAAACCAGAAGAGGGCTTCACCACCTGCCCGGACGGCGTCAGCGGCACGGCCTTGGCGGGGGTAGACGCGCGCCAGAGCGAGCAGCGTGCGCGCTCGGAGCACGCCATCTTCGGGGCTGAGCGCTTCAGCGTCAGGCTCATCGGGCATGTGCTGGTCGCGCAGCGCCTCCAGTGCAGCCACCGCTTGCTGGTGCTCGCCCGAATCCAGTTGGGCAAGCGCGAGCTTCAGCCGCTCAGCCCGGCCCGATGTGTTCACACGTCCTCCAAGAACTTGCGGAGTTCCTCGGCCATGCGCCGGCGCGATGGGCCATGCAGGTACATCATGTGACCCGCCTCGTAGCGGCTAACTTGCACTTGGTCTCGCAAGCCAGGGCGAAGGCCCAAGTGCGCCACGCTGAAGTCGCCAGCCCCATGCGGCGTGGCCAAGTCATACACGCCACTGGCGATGTAAACGCGCAAGCGGGGGTCGGAGTGCATCGCTTGGCGCAGCATTGCCCCTACGCCTACATAGCGGTTCTCGTGCTCGGGCCAGCGCCAGCTCTCGTACAAAGGCGCCAGCACGTGGTACGGCTCGGTGCGCGGGCTGTGCCAACCGAGCTCTTCGTGGAGCAGGCGCTCGATGCCGACGCGGAAGGCGCCCACCATCTGTAGGTAACTCGGGTCGTCTTCAGGGTGCTCGCCAGCGTCATCCAGGTCTTGACCCGTGAAGCGGCTGTCGAGCCGCCCGACGGTGAGGCCCCGCGTGCGCAGCAGTTCCTTGAAAAAGCGTTGATCCTTGATGCGCAGATTGCTGCGCTCGATGTAGTCGGGCGACAGGCCGGTGTACTTGGCGAGTGCGCTGGTCAAAGAGGCGCGGTCTCCAGGGGCGAGTCGATCGCCCTGAAAAATGACCTGCGCATAGGGTCCAGTGTAGAATACCTCAACCTCGGCCAACAAGACGGCCAGG